>JALEZW010000032.1 GCA_022772675.1 Agathobacter sp.
TCCATCAATAACGTAGGTATTACCGCAGGGGCTTCAACCCCAAACTATATCATCGAGGAGGTTTCAAAGAATGTCAGAAATGAGCTTTGAACAAATGTTGGAAGAATCTTTAAAAACAATAAGAAATGGAGAAGTGGTAGAGGGTACCGTTATTGATGTTAAGCCAGATGAGATTATCCTGAATATCGGCTATAAGTCAGATGGCATCATTACACGTAATGAATATACAAATGAGCCAAATGTTGACCTTACCACAGTCGTTAAAGTCGGCGATACCCTGGAAGCCAAAGTCGTAAAGGTAAATGACGGTGAGGGACAGGTTCTCCTTTCTTACAAGCGTCTCGCAGCAGAGAAGGGAAACAAGAGATTAGAGGAAGCTTTCGAGAATCAGGAAATCTTAAAGGCAAAGGTAACACAGGTATTAACCGGCGGTGTATGTGTCAATGTGGATGAGACAAGAGTATTTATCCCGGCAAGTCTGGTATCCGACACCTATGAGAAGGATTTAAGCAAATTCAAGGATCAGGAAATTGAGTTTATCATCACAGAGTTTGATCCGAGAAAGAGAAGAATTATCGGAAACCGTAAGACTCTTCTTCTTGCAAAGAAAGCTGAGCTTCAGAAAGAGTTATTTGCTAAAATTAATGTTGGAGATGTCATTGAAGGAACTGTTAAGAATGTAACAGATTTTGGGGCTTTCATTGATCTTGGCGGTGTAGATGGACTGCTTCATATTTCAGAGATGTCCTGGGGCAGAGTTGAGAATCCGAAGAAAGTATTTACGGTTGGTCAGAAAGTCCGTGTATTTATCAAGAATATTTCTGATACCAAGATTGCACTCAGCATGAAGTTTGAGGATGAGAATCCCTGGAACGGTGCCGCAGAAAAATATGCAATCGGTAATGTGGTAAAGGGTAAAGTTGCCCGTATGACAGATTTTGGTGCATTTGTTGAGCTGGCACCTGGTGTTGATGCACTTCTTCATGTTTCCCAGATTTCACAGGAGCATGTTGAGAAGCCGGCTGATGCTTTAAAGATTGGTCAGGAGATTGAGGCAAAGGTTGTTGACTTCAATGAGGAAGAGAAGAAGATCAGCCTCAGCATCAAAGCACTTACTGCACCGGCAGAGGATGAGACAGAATCTGAAGAATAAAGAGAAATGTGCCTACGAGGAACATTAGTGTGAGAAGTTGCCTTCGGGTAGCTTCTTATCATTTATGGGGGTTGTTATGTTTGATAATTACGAGAAATTTAAAAAGGATATACTGGGGCTTACCAAGATTGACTTAAATTACTATAAAGAAAAACAGATGCGCAGACGAATTGATACCATTGCAACCAAAAATGGCTGCAAGAGTTACGATGAATACGTCAGGGTATTAAAAACAGATAAGGAAAAATTTGAGGCATTTATTAACTTTCTGACCATTAACGTATCTGAATTTTACCGTAATCCGGATCAGTGGAAGCTAATGGACGAGACAGTGATACCAAAACTGATCAAAGAACACGGGAGAAATTTAAAGGTCTGGAGTGCTGCCTGCTCCACGGGGGATGAACCGTATTCCCTTGTTATGGCTTTGTCACAGCATATTCCGCTTTCCAATATTCATATCACAGCAACGGATATTGATAAGCAGGTGATTGAGAAGGCACAGGTGGGACTGTATAATGAAAAGAGCATTGCTAATGTGCCGGAACCTTTAAAACGTAAGTATTTTAAGCAGATTGGGAAATCCTATCAGATTTCTGACGAAATCAAAAGATGCGTAACCTTTAAGGAACACAATTTACTTAAAGACCCGTATCCACGGGATTTTGATATGATCTTATGCAGAAATGTGGTTATTTATTTCACAGATGAAGCAAAGGACATGATCTATAAGAACTTTTACCAGTCCTTAAAGAACCATGGAGTGCTTTTTATTGGAAGTACAGAACAGATCACAAACTATAAGGAGCTTGGCTTTAACAGGCTCAGCAGTTTCTATTTTGAGAAAAACTGATTATGACGTAGAGAACGTATGGCAGGAAAAATTACTTTCCTGCCATTTGTTTTAGAATATGGTCGATATAGCGTCTCAGCATGATATCGGAGGAACTAAAATCATCCGTCAGCTCGAAATAGGAGAGCTTGTCTTTGTATTCCCGGCGGAATTCCGGCTGCATGATGCTGTTGTACTGCGGCAGAAAGGCACCGGATTTTCTTGTATAGCAGTTCGTGGCATGGGCAGGTTCGCGGAATTCTTTATCTACATAGGAGGCAACACTCTTATGTACTGCCATATCTTCTTTTTTCAGATAATAATAATCCTTATAGTTCGGGTAAAAATAGCGGAGTTCTCCCTCATAAACCGGGATTCGAAGAGAAGTTCTGGCTTTTCCAATCATGAGGTAAAAGCAGTCCAGCTTGCAGGATACCCGTTTCGGAACCGGATAATCATTCTGCATGGTGATGATCATCTCATTTCCCACCTCTCCATTGAATGCGTGATAGGTGTCAATCCGTGTGGATAAAATCCTGTACTGACCATTTAAAATTTCCAGATAGGAGAGAATTGGAAGCAGATCAATCATGCGGACCACATCCTCATAGTTGTGGAGACAGAGCATATCAAAGGCCTCTTCCTTCGGTTCCTTTACATAGTTCAAATAGACATTGATCAGATCACCACCGGTTTTTGTGTCATCACGGGGAAGACCGAGGAATGATTCTACGGTTTTCTGCTTGTAGTTTGGCAGTTTTAACAGAAATTTAATGGAAGAAACGGAACGAAAAATATCCAGATATTCAAAATCACGGAAATGTTCTTCCATGTTATAATGGTCTGCTTTTGCTTTGAGGTAGGGAATGTCAAAACCCACACCATTAAAGGAAATTAATGTATTATAGTCTTTTATAATGGCAAGAAAAGCTGACAGTACAGTTTTCTCATCTTTCGGATTTTCTGCGAAGAACTGATCGATTAAGATCTGTTTTCCCTGTCTTCTGGCACAGCCAATCAGGTAAAGACTGGTATTTGCCGGGGAAAATCCGGTTGTTTCTATATCAAAAAATACAGAGTGCTCATCAAAAATCTGATCGGTCAGTGCATCCTGTCTAATATAGATTTGTTTCTGGTGAATTGTTTTCATGGTAAACCTCTTTTCTCATCCACTGATCTATGAATTGCTTCATTCCGCAAGTCTTCGCTTTGCCACGGTGCCAGAACAGACATCCACCGGATGTCTGCTGCCCGCAATTCTACACACATCATATCACAAATTATCCGCAAGGTCACGCTTCTTTGTATTAAAAAGAATACAAAATATGAAAAGAAAATTATAAAGAAATGGTTCATTTTTGGTGTATAAGTGCTATAATTTAATATGAAATGCGTATGAAACTATATGGTTTCTACAAAAATACACAGGAAAGAGGGCAAGGGAATGGGTTCAAACACATTTAAAGGCGGCGTTCATCCTTACGAAGGCAAGGAACTTGCAAAGGATTCGCCAATCAAAGAAGTTTTACCCAAAGGGGAACTGGTATTTCCACTTTCCCAGCATATTGGTGCACCGGCTACTCCGATCGTAGCTGTCGGAGACACTGTGCTGAAAGGACAAAAAATAGCTGAGGCCGGAGGATTTGTATCCTCACCGATTTACTCATCGGTATCCGGAACAGTGAAAAAAATTGAGCCGCGTCGTGTGGCAGTTGGTGATATGGTGAACTCCATTGTTATTGAGAGTGATGACCAGTTTACCGAGGTGGAGTACACGAAGACTGCGGATGTGGACGCTTTATCGAAGGAAGAAATCATTGGTAAAGTAAAAGAAGCCGGAGTTGTGGGCATGGGAGGTGCAGGTTTCCCGACACATGTGAAGCTGTCTCCGAAGGAGCCGGATAAGATTGATTACATTATAGCAAACTGTGCAGAATGTGAGCCTTATCTGACAGCGGATTACCGCAGAATGCTGGAGTATCCGGAAGAACTGATCGGCGGAATGAAGATTATACTTAAACTCTTTGACAACGCAAAGGGTGTGCTTGGTGTGGAGGACAATAAGCCGGACTGTATTGCAAAGCTTAAGGAACTGGTTAAGGATGAGCCGAGAATTGAGGTATGTGAGTTAAAGACCAAGTATCCGCAGGGCGGTGAGCGTCAGTTAATCTATGCAGTGACAGGACGTGCCATCAATTCCAAGATGCTTCCGGCAGATGCAGGCTGCATTGTGGATAATGTGGAGACAATCATTGCGGTATATAATGCGGTAAAGAATGGAATTCCGGTTATGAAGCGTATTGCAACAATAACCGGTGATGCCGTTACAAATCCATCCAATTTCCTTTATAGTATGGGAACCCCGTATACACAGCTGGTAGAGGCTGCAGGCGGTTTTAAGACGGAACCGGAGAAAATCATTTCCGGAGGTCCGATGATGGGATTTGCGATGTTCAGCCTGGATATTCCTACCACAAAGACCACATCATCTCTTCTGTGCCTTACGAAGGATGCAGTATCAGAAGTTGAGCCACAGGCCTGCATCAATTGTGGACGTTGCGTGGAGGCATGCCCGGAGAATCTGATTCCGTGCCGTCTGGCACAATTCGGCAATACCGGCAGGAAGGCTGAATTCGAGAGCTGGCATGGCTTAGAGTGCATTGAGTGTGGAAGCTGCAGCTATGCATGTCCTTCCCACAGACAGGTGGCACAGTCCGTAAAGACCATGAAGAAACTCGTTTTAGCAGACAAGAGAAAACAGAAAAAATAAGAGAAAGAGGTGATTATTGTGAGTGAAAAATTTAAGGTTTCATCTTCACCACATGTGCGCGCCAAGGATTCTACCAGCAGAATCATGCTCTATGTCATTATTGCATTACTGCCGGCTACATTATTCGGAATTTACAACTTTGGTTTTCATGCGCTGATTTTAATTTTAGTAACTATTGCAAGCTGTATGGCTTCGGAGTGGATTTTTGAAAAAATCGTACATAAAAAGAATACACTTCCGGATTTAAGTGCAGTGGTAACCGGACTTCTTCTGGCATTAAACCTTCCGGCAGGTCTTCCCTGGTGGGAGGCTGTTATCGGTGGTGTATTCTCCATCGTCATAGTAAAGATGCTGTTTGGAGGTCTGGGACAGAACTTCATGAACCCGGCACTGGGGGGCCGCTGTTTCCTTCTGATTGCATTTGCGGCAGATATGACCAATTTTGCAAGCAGCAAATTTGAGGCATATTCCGGGGCAACCCCGCTGGGAATGATCAGAAATGATGGCATTTCTTCTGTAAAAGTCATGGATATGCTGACAGGACGCATTCCAGGAACCATCGGTGAGACATCCGTTATCGCAATCTTAATCGGTGCGATTATTCTGATTCTTCTGGGTGTGATTACATTACGTATTCCGGCAGCTTATATTATTACATTTTCCGTATTTATGCTGATTTTCGGAAAAGAGCGTTTTGACCTGACCTATCTGGTTGCAGAACTCTGCGGTGGTGGCCTGATGCTTGGAGCATTCTTTATGGCTACGGATTATGTAACCTCACCGATTACACCGGCAGGACAGATTATCTACGGAATCTGCTGTGGACTATTAACCGGTATTTTCCGTTGCTTTGGTGCAAATGCAGAGGGTGTTTCCTTCGCAATCATCTTAAGCAACCTGCTTGTGCCGATCATTGAGAAATTTACGGTGCCGAAGGCATTCGGAATGGTAAAGGAGGCAAAGAAGAATGAATAAACAGATTGTACATGACGCTTTGATTTTAACTGCCTTTACATTAGTTCTCGGTTTGATTCTGGGTGCTGTATATGGAATTACCAAGCCATCTATAGATAAGGCAAATGAGGAGACAAAGAAGGAGGCATATCAGGCAGTATTTGCAGATGCTGACTCCTTTAACCAGAAAGATTTTGATTCTGAAAAAGCAGATGCCATGGTGGCAGATGCCGGATATGATGATACCATTGATGATGTGGAAGAGGCAGTAGATGCTTCCGGAAATGTTCTTGGGTATGTCATCACCGTTACGGCAAAGGACGGAAGCCAGGGAAGTATTACTTTCTCTGTTGGAATCAAAAATGATGGAACGGTTAACGGATATTCCATTACAGATATTTCCGAGACCCCTGGACTTGGTATGAAGGCTCAGGAGGAAGAATTCTACAGCCAGTTTGAAAATAAGAAGGTAGATGCCTTTACGGTTGTAAAGCAGAAACCGGCTTCCGATGATCAGATTGAAGCCATTACCGGTTCCACAATTACCTCTAAGGCAATGGCAAACGGCTGCAATGCAGCACTTTATTACTTCCAGAATGCGTTAGGAGGTGCACAGTAATGAATAAATATGTAGAACGTGTATATAACGGTGTCATCAAAGAAAACCCCACATTTGTACTGATGCTTGGTATGTGTCCGACACTGGCAGTCACCTCTTCAGCCATTAACGGACTGGGAATGGGGCTTTCCACACTGGTTGTTTTAGTGTGTTCAAACCTTTTGATTTCCCTGTTCCGTAAGGTGATTCCAAATGGTGTCCGTATGCCGGCCTATATTGTTATCGTAGCATCCCTTGTTACCGTGGTTCAGTTTTTGATGCAGGCATATCTTCCAAGTCTATCCAAAGCACTTGGTGTGTATATTCCGCTTATCGTCGTTAACTGTATTATCCTTGGCCGTGCAGAGAGCTATGCCTCTAAGAATGGTCCGGTAGAATCCATTTTTGATGGTATCGGTATGGGACTTGGATTTACCATGGGTCTTACCATTATCGGTCTTATCCGTGAAATCCTTGGAGCCGGAACTTTCTTCGGACTTCCTTTCCTTTCCGCTATCAAGGGCTTTACTCCGATTACTATTTTTATCATGGCTCCGGGAGCATTCCTTGTACTGGCATTCCTTGTTGCAGGAATGAATATCATCCGTAAGAAGATGGAAGCAAAGGGTAAGCCCCTGGCAGAGCCTGCCGGATGTCTGGCAGGAGACTGTGCACACTGTGGCCAGTCTGCTATGTGCACTGGTAAATCCGCTGCTCAGTCAGAGACAAAGCAGTCATAAGGAGGGAGAGAGACGATGAGTGTATTAGCGAAATTACTTTTGATTGCGGTCGCTTCTGCGATTGTAAATAACGTTGTATTAAGTCAGTTCCTCGGTATTTGTCCTTTCCTGGGTGTATCGAAAAAGACAGAGACTGCAGCCGGCATGGGTGGAGCCGTAATCTTCGTCATTACGATTTCCTCTTTCATAACCGGACTGATTTATAAGTTTGTTCTGGCCAATCCGGTTTTGGTCAGCAAGGGAATTGACCTGACTTACTTAAAGACTATTGTATTTATTCTGGTTATTGCAGCACTGGTTCAGTTTGTGGAGATGTTCTTAAAGAAAAAAATGCCGGCACTTTATCAGTCGCTTGGTGTTTACCTGCCGTTAATTACCACAAACTGTGCAGTACTTGGTGTTTCCTTAAACTGTGTTACCTATGAGTACAATCTGTTAGAGAGTGTGGTTTATGGATTTGCTACAGCAGTCGGTTTCTTTATTGCAATCGTTTTGATGGCAGGAATCCGGGAAAAGATTGAGTATAATGATATCCCAAAGACATTTAAAGGTACGGCAATTGTACTGATTACTGCATGTCTGATGTCAATTGCATTCATGGGATTCTCAGGAATGATTTAGGAGGAAAAAATTATGGTTACTGGAATTATTGTCGCAGCACTTGTGGTAGGCTGCGTAGGAATTATTCTTGGATTTTTCCTCGGAATCTCTGGAGAAAAGTTCAAAGTAGAGGTTGATCCCCGGGAGGAAGCAATTCTTGATGTGCTTCCCGGTAACAACTGTGGTGGTTGTGGCTATGCAGGATGTTCCGGGCTGGCAGCTGCCATTGCAAAGGGAGAGGCTCCGGTAGGACAGTGTCCTGTGGGAGGTGATCCGGTTGCTGCTAAGGTCGGTGAAATCATGGGTGTTTCCGCAGGTGCATCTGTCAAGAAGGTCGCTTTTGTAAAATGTGCGGGAACCTGTGAGAAAGCAAATCAGGACTATGAGTATACCGGTGTTGAGGACTGTGCTGCCATGGCATTTGTTCCAAACGGCGGTCCCAAGAGCTGTAATTACGGATGCCTTGGATATGGAAACTGTGTAAAGGCATGTCCTTTTGATTCCATCCACATTGTGAACGGAATTGCAAAAGTGGATGCCAAGACCTGTAAGGCCTGCGGCAAGTGTGTGGCTGCATGTCCGAAGAATCTGATCGAGCTTGTACCATATGAGGCTATGCACCTGGTACAGTGCAGTTCTAAGGATAAGGGCAAGGATGTTATGAGTGCCTGCTCCGTTGGATGTATCGGCTGTCATCTCTGTGAGAAGAACTGCCCCTCTGATGCAATCCATGTTGTTGACAATGTGGCTTATATTGATCAGGAGAAATGTACAGGCTGCGGAATCTGCGCAGAGAAATGTCCGAAGAAGATTATTCTCTAATAGCTGTTTTACTAAGGATAAAAAGAATGTAAGAATACAAGAGACCCCACTATGATTTTCATTAAATTCATTGTGGGGTTTCTCCTGTTGCTAAAATATGCTTTTGAGTGAAAGGGGCAGTCGGCATGAAAAATGAACAGTATCACCCATCCAGAAAAAAACTTATATTGACGGTTATCAGTGTTGGAATGATGCTTTGTTTTGTAACAGGTTTTTTTATCCATATGGTTCGTAAGCAGCTTTGGAATCATTCCATTACATTGATTACAGAGGCCACGCAGCAGGGGTGTGCGGCACTTCGCGTGCAGATTCGGGAAGAAATGCGTCAGATGGATGAGATGTGCAATTCATTGGTGCTGCAGAACTCCTCCAAAATCTTTGATGATTATCTGGTAAAATATAATCAGATGGATGATGATATCTGTGTTTATATGGATGACGGAACCTGTCTTCCCAGGGGAACCGAACCGGATCAGGAGCTGGTGAAGCATCTGGATGAACTTACACAGGACTCGGGACTTGTGGATCCCCATATTGACAGTGCGGATGGAGATAAGGTATTTGATGTATACAGTCGTTTTCAGATGAAATCAGGAAGATTCGGCTATATTGTAAAGGAATATGACGTTTCCGATGCAATCGAAAGCTTTAGTTTTTCCTTTTATGAGAATAAAGGATTTTCCCATCTGATTAATACGGACGGAGATATTTTAATCCGTTCTCCAAATGAGAAAAGTAATTTGTTGTTTCACAATCTGTATAAAATATTATATCAGGGAAAAAATTCAAAGGATTCCATCAGGAAGCTTAGGAGTGCTCTTAAAGCAGGAGAACAGGGGTGGACTGTTTTTTCCAGCAACGGAAAAAGGTATGTAATCAGCTATGTTCCCCTTGGGGTGAATTTTGACTGGTATCTGCTTTCTATTATTCCAAAAGCAGCCATAGATAAGCAGACAAACCATATTATCGTAGAAACACTGACGCTTCTGGGTGTGTTTTTATTTGGAATCATAACCCTTGCAATTGTAGTTCTTCATTTCATAAAAAATGCTGCTTTAAAGGTTAACCGTCAGACGGTTTATATTGATCATTTATATAATGCAGTTCCGGAGGGAATTGCATTGCTTACACCGGATGCTCCCTACGGGCTGTTACGGCTGAATCAGGAAGGCCTGCACCTTTTAAATGAGTCTGTTATTGCGGCAGAAAATGTGCTTTATGGAGAGAGCGTACTCAATCTGTTTGATGAAAAGGATCAGCCGCTCATTATTGAAATTTTGGATAATGCCAGCAGAATGGGCAAAAAGCAGCGGATGGAGTGTCGTATGGTGCGCCCGGATGGCACTAATTTCTGGGTTGCGGGGATTGTGGAAAAATCAGTGGATGAGGAAGGAAACAGCATACTGATTGCAACGTTCAACGATATTTCCGAGATGAAGCTGGCAGAGGAAGCCGCAGAGTTGGAGCAGCGGCAGGCACTGCAGAGTGCACTTGACAGTGCAAGGTCTGCCAATAAGGCCAAGAGCCAGTTTCTTGCCAATATGAGCCATGACATCCGTACACCTATGAATGCTATTATTGGAATGGCAGATATTGTATCGAGAAATTTAGACGACAGGGCCTGTGTGGAAGACGGCATGAGGAAAATCAGTATTTCCAGTAAGCATCTGCTGGGGTTAATTAATGATATTCTGGACATGTCTAAGATTGAAAGCGGAAAAATGTCCCTGCAGGAGGAAGATTTTAATCTGAAAGAGCTGGTTTCGGATATGGCAGAACTGGCGCATACCCAGACAGATGAGGCAAAGATTAATCTTCATGTGGACATATCCTCTCTTAATGAGAAAATGGTGAGAGGTGACCGCATGCGTATCAGACAGATTTACTTGAATATTATCAGCAATGCTGTTAAATACACACCGGAAGGCGGCCTGGTCCGGATTCTGGCATGGGAAGAGGAGGGGTATCACGGCAGTATGAAAAATTATGTTTTCCGCTGCGAGGATACCGGAATCGGAATGTCAAAAGAATTTTTACAGCATGTGTTCGAGCCTTTTGAGAGGGTACAGAATTCTACCATGAGCAGAATTCCGGGAACCGGTCTTGGAATGGCAATTACCAAAAATCTGGTAGATTTAATGGGAGGAAGCATAGAGATACATAGTGAACTGCATAAAGGCAGTGAAATTACGGTGATTCTTCCATTGAAGCCGCTTTCCGAGGATTCTGTTGTTTCAGAAGCAGAAAGTTCAGAATTGACAGAGGAATTATATACTGGAGCAGAATGCTTTGATCTGACCGGATACCGCGTCCTTCTTGTGGAGGACAATGAACTGAACCGGGAGATTGCAAATATTTTGATCAGTGAGACAGGAATTATAGTTGAGGAGGCATGTGATGGAAAAGAGGCTGTAGATAAAGTATTACAGTCGCCGGAATATTATTATGACATGATTTTTATGGACGTGCAGATGCCGGTAATGGATGGGTATAAAGCTACGGAAGAAATCCGTTCCATGGAGCGGAGGGATGTGAAGACCATGCCTATTGTAGCAATGACAGCAAATGCCTTTGAGGAGGATGTCAAAATGGCATTGGATGCCGGAATGAATGAACATTTTTCTAAACCAATCGAGACAGAAAAATTAAAGAAACTGCTGCAGAAATATCTTCGGGGAAAAGAACATCATTCTGTCTCAAACTGAATATCTGTGTTTTTTCCGACACCGGAGCTTGTCATAATGGTTCCGTCATGGGTGACGAATATGGCCTCTACACCATCGGTTTCTTCAATCAGCTTCATCCCTTCTTTTTCACCAAGGGCAAAACAGGTAGTACTTAAGGCATCCCCATCCATGGAAATGGAACTGATAATGGTTACCTGGTCCAGTGAATTTTCAACAGGATACCCGGTTTTGGTATTTAATATATGGTGATACAGTGTATTGTCCACACGAAAATAACGTTCATAGATACCGGATGTTACCACAGAGGCGTCCTTTATAGAGAGTTTCCCCAGAGGCGTGCCGGATTCGGCAAAGGGTTTCTGGATTCCAATGGTATAATTGCTGTCTTTTTCCTTTGGTCCAAGGGTAAGTACATTTCCTCCAAGGCTGATAATACCGGTGGTGATTCCTTTGTTGTTGAGATATTTCCGCATCTCATCTGCGATAAAGCCCTTGGCAATCCCACCGAGATCCAGTCTGGCTTTCGGATCCTTCAAGCGCACCTGATTTCCATTGATTTCAATATTTTTGTAATTGACATGTGAGAGTGCCTCTTTTATTTCCGTCTTAGAGGGAACACAGGAAACGTCAACCTCATTGCTTTCGGAGTTGACATTTTCCGCGATTTCCGAGAAATTCCAGAGATCTGAAAGTGTACCGATGGTGATGTCGAATTTTCCATCGCTGATTTCTCCATAATGGATTCCATCCTGAATCAGGGTGAGGGTATCGTCACTAACGGTTACATAGGCGCCTGCAGCGTCGTTGATTTTTGAAATTTCACTGTCTTTTACCGTGTTGGAGAGTTTTTTCTCGAACTTATCCGCAAGGGCAAAGCAGTCTTTCAGATAGGTGTCATCGTCGGTATTATACAGGGTAACGGTAATGATGGTGTCAAAATAAAAACCGGTTTTGGATACCTTTTTTTCTCTTTGGGAACAGCCCTGCAGGGACAGTCCGATTATCAGGAAAAGACATAGCAGGAGGCATTTTTTCCTATTTATTTTGGTAGAGTTTATCATCATAAAAGCCTTTCTGTTATTGTGAATGTGTGTAGAATTGTGGAAGTTGCGAAGCAACGGAGCAATTCGTGTATCAAATGAGGGGCAAAATACCTTTTGACCCTCATATCATATTATATGATACAGGAATATTTTCTTACAGGCAAGCTTTGTTGTTTTTTTTTGAGAGATATGGTAAAGTAGTTAATGTTCGGACAAAAGAAAAGAGATCTGTGTCTGAATACATTACTATTTAGAGGATGGAAACAATGGAAATGAAAATAAAATATAAAAGGGTGGTCATTAAAATAGGGTCCTCTTCCCTGACTCATGCTGAGACGGGAAGACTTAATCTGGCCAAGATGGAGCACCTGGTCAGGGAACTGAGTGATTTACATAATATGGGGATGGATATCTGTCTGGTAAGCTCAGGGGCAATTGCCGTGGGACGGGCGGCCATGGGAATTGAGGAACGTCCATCGGAAACCTCCATCAAGCAGGCCTGTGCGGCTGTGGGACAGGCGAAGCTTATGATGGTATATCAGAAACTGTTTTCCGAATACAGTCAGACGGCTGGGCAGATTCTTCTGACAAAGAACACCATGGTAAATCCCGTATCCCGGTCTAATGCAAAAAATACTTTTGAAGAACTGTTTCATTTGGGAATCATTCCGGTTGTGAATGAAAATGATACCGTCAGTACCTACGAGATGCAGTTTGGGGACAATGACACGCTTTCTGCTCTTGTAGCATCTATGGTGGGGGCAGACCTCTTAATTCTGCTTTCCGACATTGACGGACTTTATACCGACGACCCCCACAGCAATCCGGATGCCAGGCTGCTGAAAGTAGTGGATACGATTGACGAGAATATATACGGGATGGCAAAGGACTCTACCGGCAGTGATGTGGGAACCGGCGGTATGGCAACAAAGCTTACTGCGGCAAAGATTGCCACATTTTCCGGGGCGGATATGATTATTGCAAATGGACGGGATGTAAGAATTTTACAGGATATCTTTGCGGATGATTATGTAGGAACGCTTTTTACGGCAAATGAGAATCCGAACTTTAACCTGGCAAATTATATAATGGAGACAATAGGCTGATGACAGATGAAAAAATAGCACGAATCAATGAGTTATACAAAAAGTCAAAGTCCGAGGGCTTAAGTGAGGAGGAAAAGAAGGAACAGACACTGCTCAGGCAGGAGTTTGTTGCATCCGTTAAGTCAAACTTAAGGAGCCAGCTCAACAATATTGACATGGTAAATGAGGATGGCTCGGTGGAAAATCTGGGTAAAAAATATGGAAACAAAACAAGAACTTCGTAAAAGGATGAAAAAAATTAGAAATGCCATTTCTGCTGAGGACAGGGAGAAAAAGAGTACTGCAATCTGCAGAAAGCTGCTGGATATGAAGCGTTACGGGGAAACAGAAAAAATTCTGGTTTATGCAGCGGCACATAGTGAGGTGAATCTGGATCTGTTTGTGGAACGGGCCTTATCAGACGGAAAGGAATTGTATTTTCCGAAGGTTTATGGAAAAGAAATGGAATTTTACAGGATTACTTCCATGAATGAGTTGATTTTAGGAGCCTTTTCCATCAGGGAACCGGATACAGAAAGGTTTTCTTTATCATGCTTTATGGGAGAGGGGGACGGCGCATGGATGCTTGTACCGGGAGTTGCCTTTTCACCGGAGGGAAAAAGAATGGGATACGGCGGCGGCTACTATGACCGCTATCTTGCAAAGCATACAAAGCTGCACAGGACGGGAATTGCTTTTTTAGAACAGTTGACAGATGAAATTGTGGAAGAGCCATATGATTACCGGATGGAGGATATGGTCACAGATTCTGTTTGTGATTTCTGTGGGAAATAGATTATGAAAAAATGAGATTACTTTAGAGAATCATTATGGAAAACGGGAGGAAATAAAATGGGCGCAAGCTTGGAGGAACTATGTAAAAAGGCACATGACGCAAGGATTAAGGTTGGAATGCTGGATACGGATACGAAGAATCAGACCTTAAATCTTGCGGCAGACTGTATGATGTCACATGAGGCGGAAATTCTTGCTGCCAATGAAAAGGATATGGAACGAGGCCGGAAGAACAATATGCCCCAGGGACTTTTAGACCGTCTTGCGTTAAATCATGACCGGCTTCTTGGTATGGCAGACGGACTCAGGCAGGTGGCAAAACTTGAGGATCCCATTGGCGAGACCATGTCCATGAAAAAACGGCCAAACGGGCTGATAATTGGCAAGGTTCGCGTAGCTATCGGTGTAATTGGCATTATTTATGAGGCACGGCCGAATGTGACAGCAGATGCCTTTGGATTATGCTTTAAATCCGGAAATTGTGCCATCCTGAAGGGTGGAAGTGATGCCATCTGCTCCAATATAGCCATTGTTTCTGCGTTAAAGGAAGCTCTTGATCAGATGCAGATAGAGGAAGGGGCATTGAGTCTCATTGAGAGTACCGACAGAGAGACAACCAATGCCTTTATGAAAATGAAGGACTATGTGGACCTTTTGATTCCAAGAGGCGGCAGGGGACTCATCCAGAACGTTGTGGAAAATGCCACCATTCCGGTGATTGAGACCGGAACCGGAAACTGCCATATTTATGTGGACCAGTACGCAGATCAGGACATGGCAGTAAATATCATAAAAAATGCAAAGACCCAGAGAATCGGTGTCTGCAATGCCTGCGAATCTATTGTGGTTCACCGTGCCATTGCAAAGGAGTTTCTGCCCAAACTATATGGGGCATTAAAAGAGTATCAGGTGGAAATGCGAGGAGATGATTACGCTCTGGAGTGTTTAGGACCGGACAAACCTTTGGTGAAAGAGGCTGTTGAGGAAGACTGGGGAACAGAATATCTGGATTATATTATGTCCGTAAAGATTGTGGACAGTGTGGATGAGGCAATTGCACACATCAATAAGTATAATACTTCCCATTCTGAGGCCATTATTACCAAAGATTATGATATTGCACAAAAGTTCCTGGCAGAAATTGACTCCGCCTGTGTCTATGTCAATGCATCCACTCGTTTTTCGGACGGAAATGAGTTTGGACTGGGGGCAGAGATTGGAATCAGCACCCAGAAACTTCATGCCAGAGGCCCCATGGGACTGGAAGCACTTACCAGCTATAAATATATTATTTACGGAAGCGGACAGGTTCGTCCGTAACAAAATGACAGGAGTATTATGAGAGATTTTGAGGCAAACGGATTAAGCGGGGCAGAGGAAACAAAGCTCCAGTATGAGTATATTGAGAAAGCAAAAAAGTACGTCAGCCAAAAGGAAAAGGAGCTGGGGCGGAAGCTTACCTGCTATGTAAAGACCTTTGGCTGCCAGATGAATGCCAGAGATTCAGAAAAGCTGCTGGGAATCCTGAATGAAATCGGATATGTGGAGACAGAGGATGAGCATGCGGATTTTGTCATATACAATACCTGTACAGTGCGGGAAAATGCCAATAACAAGGTTTATGGGCGTCTCGGGTATCTGTCCAACTACAAAAAGAAGAATCCCCACATGATGATAGCCCTATGTGGCTGCATGATGCAGGAGCCGGAGGTGGTAGAGAAAATCCGCAAGTCCTACCGTTTTGTTAACCTGATTTTCGGAACCCATAACATTTATAAATTCGCAGAACTTTTGTGCCGTTCAATGGAGTCGGATTCCATGATCGTGGATATCTGGAAGGATACGGATAAGATTGTGGAGGATTTGCCGGTACAGAGGAAATATTCCTTTAAATCCGGAGTTAACATTATGTTTGGCTGTAACAATTTCTGCAGCTACTGTATTGTTCCATATGTCAGAGGCCGAGAACGGAGCCGGGAGCCTAAGGATATCATAAGGGAAATTGAAAGCCTGGTGGCGGATGGGGTCTGTGAAGTCATGCTGCTGGGACAGAACGTGAACTCCTATGGAAAGAATTTAGAGCACCCGGTGACTTTTGCGGAATTACTGCGGGAGGTTAATAAAATTGAGGGACTTAAGAGAATCCGTTTTATGACTTCCCATCCAAAGGATCTCTCGGATGATCTGATTCTCGCGATGAAGGAGTGTGATAAGGTCTGTAAACATATGCACCTGCCGCTGCAGTCTGGAAGTTCGAGACTTCTCAAGATCATGAACAGGCATTATGACAAGGAACAGTATCTTGCTCTGGTTAAAAAGCTTAGAGAAGCCATTCCGGACATTGCACTGACCACCGATATTATTGTCGGATTCCCGGGGGAGACGGAAGAGGATTTTAATGAGACATTGGATGTGGTAAAACAGGTGCAGTATGACAGTGCCTTTACCTTTATTTATTCCAAGCGTACCGGAACTCCTGCAGCTGCTATGAAAAACCAGGTGGATCCCGATGAGGTAAAACGGCATTTTGACATTCTGCTTAAGGAAGTACAGGAAATCAGTGCAAAGAAAGCAAAGGAATTAGAAGGTCGCGTGATGGAGGTTCTGGCAGAGGAACAGAATATCCAGGATGCTTCCCTGATTACCGGAAGGCTTTCCAACAATTCTGTGGTTCATTTTCCGGGCACACCGGATATGATCGGGAAATTCTATATGGTCAGACTGACGGAGTGCAGAGGCTTTTATTATCTGGGAGAGATTGTAGAAGATGCGTAGGCAATTTGGTAAAAAGGATGTGGTTTTTATCGGAAGCCTGCTGTTACTTTGTGCCATCGTATTGCTTCTGTTTCGTGTAGCGTTTCGAAGCGAAGGGACAAAAATTGTAATTACAAGGGATGGGGAGCTTTACGGAACCTACTCCCTTTCAGAACCCCGGACAATTTCCATCAGGGACAAAAATGGTCATGTTACAAATACACTTGTGATTAAAGACGGGAAAGCGGATATGATTCATGCAGACTGTCCGGATAAGATTTGTGTACATCAGAAGGCGGTCTCTGCAGAAAATGAGACTATTGTCTGCCTGCCGAATAAGATTGTTGTGACGGTCACAAATTCCAATGAAGAGGGGATGGATGGATTTGCACAGTAAACCGTTCTGGAAAAAAACGGCATTTCTTGGAGTGTTTCTGGCACTTGCCATGATCTGCAGCTATATTGAGATGTTAATTCCTTTTAATTTTGGAATACCGGGGGTGAAGCTGGGACTGACCAATATCGTGGTTGTTCTGATGCTCTATACGATTGGGACAAGGGAAGCTATAATGGTTTCTGTCTTAAGGATTCTTTTAATGGGAATTCTCTTTGGAAATGTGATGAGTATTGTTTATTCCCTTGCGGGAGGAATTCTAAGCTTTCTTGTTATGGCAATCCTGAAAAAAACAGGACAGCTGGGGTGTATTTCTGTCAGTGTGGCAGGTGGAATCAGCCACAATATCGGGCAGATTCTGGCTGCGGCAGTTGTGGTGAACAGTTTTTCCATCCTTTATTATCTGCCGGTACTTTTAATTGCCGGTGTTGTAACCGGACTTTTGATTGGGATTCTGGCACAGGAGCTGATTGTCCGTCTGAAACCGGTGCTGCAGAAATATAAATAGAACATTTGTTTGCAATGTAAGCAGATATGTGATATGATACAGGAGATAAATGTTTTAAATACCTTTCCGGCTGCAGAAGGTATGTTAAAGTATGTTTTAGAAATAGATAAATCTTCGTGAGGAGAATCAATATGTACGCATATATTAAGGGAGAACTTGTAGAAATTAATCCGGATCACATTGTAATCGAGACCGGTGGGATTGGATACCAGATTTTTATTACGGGACAGACCTTTTCCTGCCTTCCCGCTTTAGGAGAGGAGATGAAGGTATATACTTATCTCTATCTTCGTGAGGATGCTATGATGCTGTATGGATTCCTGACGAAGGACGATCTGGAACTCTTTAAGCTTTTGATTTCGGTCAGTGGAATCGGACCCAAAGGGGGGCTTGCGGTACTGTCTGTTCTGAGTGCAGATGACCTGCGGTTTGCAGTATTGTCTGAGGATGCCAGAGCAATCGCAAAGGCACCCGGTATTGGTGCAAAGACTGCCCAGAGAGTGATTCTGGAACTGAAGGATAAGCTCTCCCTGGAGGAAGCTTTTGAAAAGAAAACCGAGCATGTACAGATGAAGGAATCTGAGGGAAATCATCAGATCAAAAATGATGCGGTCCTTGCACTGACAGCACTGGGGTATTCACAGACCGAGAGTTTAAAGGCTGTGTCAGCAGTAGAAATTACGGATACCATGGATGTGGAATCTGTGCTGAAAGCTGCCCTGAAGCATATGTTGTAAGAGTGTATGATACAGGAAATTTGAGCCTTTGATCAAAGAAACAGGAAAACAGCTATGGAAAAACGTGTAATTTCCACCCGCGTACAGGAGGAGGACATTAAGATTGAATCCTCTCTCCGTCCACAGAAACTGGAAGATTATGTGGGGCAGGAAAAGATTAAAGAAAATATGAAGGTCTACATAGAGGCGGCCCGGGCGAGAGGAGAATCGTTAGACCATGTCTTATTTTACGGTCCCCCAGGTCTTGGAAAGACAACACTGGCCGGTATTATCGCTAATGAGATGGGAACACATCTTAAGGTGACCTCCGGTCCTGCCATTGCAAAGCCGGGAGAGATGGCTGCCATCTTAAACAATCTGGCAGAGGGGGATATCCTGTTTGTGGATGAGATTCACCGTTTAAACCGGCAGGTAGAGGAAGTCCTGTATCCGGCTATGGAGGACTATGCCATTGATGTTATGATTGGAAAAGGCGAGTCTGCCCGTTCTATCCGTCTGAATCTTCCCAAATTCACATTGGTTGGCGCAACTACGAGAGCGGGAATGCTTTCTGCACCCCTTAGGGACCGTTTCGGTGTTGTCAGCCACATGGAGTACTATACGGTGGATGAATTAAAGACAATCATATTACAGTCGGCCCATGTTCTGGATGTGGAGATAGATGATAAGGGGGCCTACGAGCTGGCAAGACGTTCCCGTGGCACTCCGAGACTTGCCAACCGGCTGTTAAAACGTGTCCGTGATTTTGCCCAGGTTAAGTATGATGGCCGGATTACTTATGAGGTTGCTGCTTTTGCACTGGATCTTCTGGAAGTGGACAAGATGGGGCTTGACCAGAATGACAGGAATATTATTCTGACAATAATTGATAAGTTTGAGGGTGGACCGGTGGGCCTGGATACTCTGGCGGCATCCCTGGGGGAAGATTCCGGTACGATTGAAGATGTGTATGAACCTTACCTGGTACAGAATAATTTTATCAACCGAACTCCGAAGGGACGTGTTGCCACTGCTTTTGCCTATGAGCATTTTGGAAGAAAGCATTCCGGGTCTGATGAATAAGAGGTTGCTTTTCAGCGTGGGGAAGATTATAATTCAATAGTAATGATTGAACACCTATAATTTGAGCAAAATCGTCATGATTTGCATAGATAGGAATGAGTACTGTATAACAGCAATTTAATTGGAGGATACGATATGTCAGCAAAGACCAGTACGGAAGTGGTAATTGACGGAAAAGTCTATACATTAAGCGGTTATGAGGGGGAGGATTACCTGCAGAAAGTTGCCTCTTATATCAATGGCAAGATCAGTGAGCTTGAGGCGGTGGAAGAATACCGACATATCACTCCCAATATGAAAAATACCCTGATTCAGCTGAATATTGCAGATGATTACTTTAAGGCAAAGAATCAGATTGAGAAGTTAGAGCGGGACATTGAAAATAAAGATAAAGAAATCTACGATTTAAAGCATGATCTGATTTCCAATCAGGTGAAGACGGAGACAGCGGAAGAGTCCATGAAAAATCTGGAAAAGGAAAATAAGGAGCTTCTTTTAAATAAGGCGAGACTTGAGGCAGCCCTTGAGGACAAACTGTTAAACGGAAAAGATACACCAAAAACAACAAAGAAATAGAAACAGCCAGGAACACAAAGGATGCTTTCCTTTGTGTTTTTTGGTTCGGTGCAGGGTGAATTATGACAGAAAATAATACTTCAGGAAAACAATTATATAACTTTGAATTACTGGCACCGGCAGGATCCTTTGCTATCTTTAAAGCTGTCATAGCAGCCGGGGCGGATGCTGTCTATGTGGGGGGAAGCAGATTTGGGGCACGTGCCTATGCAGATAATTTTTCAGAAGAGGAATTGTTAGAAGCTATTGACTATGCACATCTGTACGGGCGTAAGGTTTACCTGACGGTCAATACACTGCTTAAAAATTCTGAGACAGATGAACTTTATGATTATTTGCTCCCTTTTTATGAGAGGGGCCTGGATGCGGTTCTGGTACAGGATTTTGGTGTGCTTACAGTAATTCACCGGATGTTTCCGGAGCTTCCGATTCATACCAGCACGCAGATGACAGTGACATCTGCAGAGGCTGCCCGCATTTTTTCCAATATGGGTGTCACACGGATGGTGATGGCACGGGAACTTTCGCTGGAGGAGATGAAACAAATCCATGAGGAGACAGGCATGGAGCTGGAGGCCTTCGTGCATGGGGCTCTCTGCTACTGTTATTCCGGACAATGTCTGTTCAGCAGTATGCTGGGTGGCAGGAGTGGAAACCGCGGCCGGTGCGCCCAGCCATGCAGGCTCCCTTATGCCGTTTTGGATGAAAATCATAAGAAATACCGGGATGACTGCTATGTGTTAAGTCTGAAAGATATGTGCGGCATTGGGGATTTGAATAAACTGGCAGAATCCGGTGTATACTCTCTTAAGATTGAGGGGAGAATGAAGCAGATTTCCTATGCTGCCGGGGTTGTGTCCTATTACCGGAAATATATTGACGCTTTTCTGGAAAATGGTACCGATACCGTTTCAAAGGCGGACAGGAAAGCGATTGCAGAGCTGGGATGCCGGAATGGTTTTACGGATGCCTATTACAGCAGAAAAAATGGTCCGGAAATGGTAACATTTACGAAACCCGGATATGAGAAAACCAACGAAACTCTGCAGCAGAAAGTGACAAATACCTATGGGGCAGGGGCACCGAAAATTCCTGTTTCCGGGAAGCTGATTTTAAAGAAACGAATGCCGGCATATTTTCAGGTGAATGGGGAAAATGTTACGGCTTCTTTCGAAGGCATGACGGTGATGGAAGCGCAGAAGAAGCCCTTGGATAAGAGAGACGTTGAGGCACGTATGAAAAAAACCGGAGATACACCATTTGTAATGGAAACGGTGGAAATAGATATGGAATCCGGTATTTTTCTTCCCAATGGAGCCTTAAATGAGCTTCGCAGAGAAGCCCTTGCAAATTTAAAGACAGCATTGTTATCACCATATTTTCGTCCGGCAGAGAATAGAGTATCTATTCCTGATTCATACCGGAAGATGGAAGATTTTTCTAAAAAAGAGACTTATTACGGGATGGAGAAATCTTCAGAAGAAAAACATAGAAGAGTTGTTTGTCTGGCAGGGGACAGAAGGCAGTTGTCTCCGGTACTTGCCTCTGAGGTAGTGGAACTGGTGGTACTTGATGTGGAAGCTTATCAGGGGAAGAGCCATTTTAGGGATTTATCAGAGGATATCATGCTGGTTCAGAAGGCAGGGAAGAAATGTGCAGTTGCACTTCCCCGAATTTTCCGGAAAGAAGTCCAAAGACAGATGGAGGCTATGCTGGGAGAATGGAAACAACTTCCCATTTCTGCAGCGCTGGTACGAAACTATGAGGAGCTTGCCTTTGTAAAAGAATATTTTTCCGATTGGGAAATTCTTACGGATTCTAATCTGTATTGTTATAATGACTGGGCAAGTGCGTCGTTTCAGGAACAGGGTGTATCGCTAAATACGGTTCCGCTGGAATTAAACTGTGGAGAAATCAGACACAGGAATAACAGTGACAGCATGATGGTGGTGTATGGATATTATCCACTTATGGTAAGTGCCCAGTGCGTGCATGCAAATACAAAAGGATGTGATAATAAACCGGGAATCTGTTATCTGAAAGACCGGTATCAAACCGAGTTTCCGGTTAAAAATAACTGCAGCTTTTGTTATAATGTCATCTACAATTCGCTGCCTGTGTTATTGTTTTCTGCACTGGAGGAGTTAAAAAAGTCCGGAATTTCTGTGTTTCGGCTTGATTTTACAGTGGAAACGGCTTCAGAAACGAAAAAAGTACTGGATCTGTTTTCAGACTTCCTTTATGGGAGAACTGATAAATATCCGGATTACTGGCAGAACCGTTATACGAACGGACATTACAAAAGGGGAGTGGAATAATGGTTCATCTGATCGTTCAGGCATCAAAATACCTGATGATATTTCTCTTTCTTTTTTATACCTATGAGTGTTTTCATGTATTTCACTATGAGGGAAAGGAAAAAGAACAGAGACATATTTATAAAGTCCAGAGACGCTTGCTTTTTATCATCCATTTTGATGCGTTTCTTGTGTTATATCTGACAACAAAAAATGTGCAGCTGATTGGATTTTATCTGATGCAGCTGATTGTGCTGCTTGCAATTTTCAGTACATACCATCTGTTTTATAAACATGCCTCAGAGTTGGTGCTTAACAACATGTGTATGCTGCTGGCGATTGGTTTTATTATCCTGACAAGGATTTCCATAGTGCAGGCACTGCGGCAGTTTATCTTTGTGTGTGGAGGTTTTTTTATTTCTCTTTTGATTCCCCTTATATTACAGAGCCTGTCACTTTTCCGTAAACTGACATGGCTTTATGTGATACTGGGAGTTGGAGCACTTGGGGTCGTAGCAGTAGCGGGAAAGACCAGCTATGGGGCAAAGCTTTCCCTGTCACTGGGACCAGTCACAATACAGCCGTCTGAGTTTGTAAAAATTATTTTTGTGATGTTTATTGCTTCAATGCTTTATATGAGGCAGGATTTCCATCAGGTGATGATCACCAGCATTATTTCCGCGGTTTTTGTATTGGCACTTGTGGCATCTAAGGATTTGGGAGGGGCACTGCTATACTTTTTTACCTATCTTGTGATGGTCTATGTGGCAACCAGACGTTTTACCTATTTTGCTGCGGGAATACTGGCAATGACTGCTGCCGCGTGTATAGGATTTAAAGTGTTTTCCCATGTACAGGCAAGAGTTCAGGCCTGGTCCAATCCTTTAGCGGTTATTGACGGGGCTGGCTATCAGGTTTGCCAGTCGCTGTTTGCCATCGGAACCGGCGGCTGGTTTGGGCTTGGACTGGGGCAGGGGCTGCCTAATAAAATTCCGGTGGTCACCAAGGATTTTGTGTTTGCCGCAATCTCAGAGGAATTCGGAGGTCTCTTTGCACTGTGCCTGATCATGGTATGTATCAGCTGCTTTTTTATGATTATGAATATTTCAATGAAGCTTAAGGACAATTTTTACCGCCTTACGGCTGTGGGACTGGGGACTTTGTATGCACTTCAGGTATTCTTAACCATTGGCGGTGTGATTAAATTTATCCCGTCTACCGGTGTGACACTGCCCCTTGTCAGCTATGGAGGAAGCTCCCTGCTTTCCACAATGATTGTCTTTGGAATCATTCAGGGGCTGTATATCATGCAGTTTGACGGACGGGCACAGAAAAAAGAGCAGAAGCTGAAAGGGGCGAAAGGACATGCAAAAAAGACAAGAGAAACGTACCGGTAAAAACAGAGAATTCTTAGTGATCATGTATCTGTTTTTGTTTCTGTTTCTGGCTCTCATTGCCTATTTTGTCTATTTTCAGGTATATAAGAGTGAGAAATTTATTAACAGCCCTTACAACTCACTGCAGGATCTGTTTTCAGAGCATGTGATCCGGGGAGACATTCTGTCCGCTGACGGTGAGGTGCTTGCCACAACAAAAACCGGAAAAGACGGGACAGAGACAAGAAGTTATCCAAAGGGACGCACCTTTGCCCATGTAGTGGGGTATGATGTGAACGGTAAGGCCGGGCTGGAAAATCAGGAGAATTTTTCTTTGCTTCGTTCCCATGAGTTTTTCTTAAAACAGATCGGAGAAAACCTGGCGGGAAAGAAGAACATGGGTGATACAGTAGTTACTACGCTGGATTCCAGAATCCAGCAGCTGGCATATGAGGGACTGGGCAGTTTCGACGGGGCAGTCATTGTGATGGAACCTGAGACCGGAAAAATTCTTGCCATGGTATCCAAACCGGATTACGATCCCAATAGGGTAAAAAGGGACTGGGAATCTTTAACAGCAGATGGCAGTACTGTATTATATAATCGGGCAACTCAGGGGAAATATGCACCGGGCTCTGTTTTTAAGATTTTTACTACCCTGGAATATTTCAGGGAAAACCCGAAAGCTTATGAGAATTACAGCTATGATTGTAGTGGTGAGATCAGTGTGGACGGACAGACCATCCACTGTGCAGGAAATAAAAGGCATGGACAGGAGACGCTGCAGAGTTCCTTTTCCAATTCCTGTAATTCCTCCTTTGCAAACCTGTCCCTTTCCCTGAACCGGACAGAGTTTAAACAAACCTGTGATGGACTTTTGTTTAATAAGAATCTTCCGATTGCTTTTGAATCGTCAAAAAGCAGCTTTACACTAAGCGATAAGGACAATAAAGCAATGGCGATGGAAACCGGTATCGGGCAGGGGAAAACCCTCGTTTCTCCTCTTCATATGGCGATGATTGCCAGTGCGATTGACAATGACGGAATACTGATGCGCCCGTATCTGGTAAGCCATGTACAAAACGATTCCGGAGTGCAGGTGACAGGCAATACGCCGCAGGAGTATGGAAGACTGATGACGGAGAAAGAGACAGCCCTTTTACAGAAATACATGAGAGCTGTGGTGACAGAGGGAACCGCAGCAAAGCTGTCCGGGCAGTCCTATGAAGCTGCGGGAAAAACCGGAACTGCACAGGTTTCCGATACCTCGGATACGACCAATGCATGGTTTGTGGGATATGCCAAAAAGAATGGGTATCAGGATATCGCGGTGGCAGTTGTTGTGGAAAAAAGCGGTGCCGGGAGCACCTACGCAGTTCCCATTGCAAAGAAGATATTTGACGTATATTTTAACAGATGATATACTGAAATACGAGTGAAACACCAACGCACAGGGAGGATTGCAATGATTGAAGCAATAAGCTGTGGCGGAGTGGTAATCTTTCGTGGTAAAATTTTACTTCTGTACAAGAATTACAGAAATAAATACGAAGGCTGGGTTCTTCCCAAAGGAACCGTGGAACAGGGTGAGGAGTATAAAGATACTGCCCTGCGGGAAGTGAAGGAGGAAACCGGAGCATCGGCAACCATTATACAATATGTGGGCAAAAGCCAGTACACATTTACCGTGCCGGAGGATACGGTGGAAAAACAGGTACACTGGTACCTGATGATGGGCGAAAGTTATTATAGCAAGCCACAAAGAGAAGAATATTTTACGGATTCCGGTTATTACAAGTACCATGAAGCGTATCATCTGTTGAAATTTTCCAATGAAAAGCAGATTCTGGAAAAAGCATATAATGAATATCTGGATCTGAAAAAGAGCAATTTGTGGGGAAACCATAAATATTATTGAGGTATGAGGGTAGTGCATGAAATGGTATCATAATCTTTATGTGGGCGATTCCATTGCGGATCGGGTCAAACAAGTTAAGAGAAAACTGAACCATCATGTGTGGATTGCATCCATTTATGTGATTGCATTTGCATCCAATCCCAAGAATCTTCTGGACGTGATACCGTGCTGGGAATTACGACAGAGAGCATACCCGGGAA
This sequence comes from Agathobacter sp., assembly GCA_022772675.1. Taxonomy (GTDB): domain Bacteria; phylum Bacillota; class Clostridia; order Lachnospirales; family Lachnospiraceae; genus Roseburia. The sequence goes on from JALEZW010000032.1 coordinate 25,902, forward strand.
AAGATCTTTTTATAGTGGGACTGGCAAAAGGCTACAAAGAGGCATTAGAGCTGGTGACACGAATTGTGGATGAAACCTATCAGAATACCGGGAATGTGGATGTAAGGACTTATCTTTTATCGGAGCGGAGGAAAGAAGCATGAGCATATTCCTTTGGATTCTAAAGATAATCGGAATTGCGCTTCTGGTGATTCTGGGATTTTTGACAGGCCTGGTTCTCCTTGTTTTATTCTGTCCCTTCACCTTCAGGGTGTATGGAAGCAGCCACCGGAAGAAAACAGATGTGCACATACGGGTGTTCTGGCTCTTTTATCTGCTGGGGGTTGGCATGGATATGGAGGAATCCGGCTCAAAGAGTTATTTACGGGTCTGCGGAATTCGGAAATTTTTGGAAAAAGGTCATAAATCCGGAAAATCTGAGGATACTATAGAACAGGCTGTATGGAAGGAAAGTGATTCTTATGACAGTGGGAACACCCCGTCATCGGAAGTGACAATCATGGAAAATGAAAAGCCGGAGTCCGGGGAGAAAGGAAGTTCCGATACTAAATCCGATGGGCAGGAACATTTTTCCTCCCTTCCGGAATACCATAAAATATCACGGATAAAGATAGTTTGGGAAAAATTAAAGAAGATTCCCATGGGTATCCGTTCTGCTGTTCGGAAAATACCGGATACAATTCAGGAAATCCGTTTCATGTTTAAAAACTGGAAAAGAACCGGAAAAAAAGTTCTTTCTTTGTTAAGGGATGAACGGTGCCAGAGGGCTTTTCATGGATTATGGGAGAAGATGTTGTCTTTTTTGGGAAATCTGAAACCAAAAAAAATGAAACTTACCCTGCAGTATTCTACCGGATCTCCGGATACAACAGGAATACTGCTCGGCGTACTTTCCATGTTTCCGGCGGCATATCAGAACAGGTGGGACATTTCACCTGATTTTACGGCGGACAGCTATTACGCAGAGGCGGATTTTGATATCCGGGGACATCTCTTTGGAATACAGATTCTTTCTCTTGCCCTTCAGGTGGTTCTTGATGAGGACTGCAGGAGATTATATAATAGATTAAAGCGAATGAAGTAGAAAAAGGAGGTTTTTATCATGGCAGATAATAATTTTAATAACACAGTGGAGTCATTATTTAAGGGAATGGACAGCTTTATTACCACAAAAACGGTTGTGGGAGACGCTATTCATATTGGGGAAACTATTATTCTGCCCCTTGTGGATGTAGCATTCGGTGTGGCTGCCGGGGCATTTTCCCAGGAAAAAAAGAATAACGGAGCCGGAGGTATGGGCGGAAAGATTACTCCCAGTGCGGTTCTGGTCATTCAGAATGGTGTTACAAAACTTGTCAATGTGAAGAATCAGGATGGAATGACAAAGATTCTGGATATGGTTCCGGATATCGTCAGCAAGTTTTCGGCGGGGAAGAATCAGGACAAGGATGATATGATTTTTGAGGACGCAGAAAGCCCGGTACAGGAAGAAACGGATCAGGACAAAAAGAATGATGAAAGTGGGAAATAAAACCGTATCTGCAAAGCACTGAATAAATAAGAAATTTTTATACTGAAAAGCATATATTATAATAATATATGCTTTTTTGGTGGGGAAAAAATATGAAGCGCGTCTGGGGATATACGCTGTTCTGGATGGGAATCGGCATGCTCATTATGTTTTTTGTGGGCAGGGGACTGGTGGGAATTCTCCTGATTGCAGGAGTGCTGCTGTTTTCCTATCTGTTATTTTCCTGCTAAAATGAGTATGGCTGAAAAAAAAGGAACCGTCACAGGACGATTCCTTCATTTCCTAATTATCCTAATTATGAATACTAGGCTCTCTCAACTTTTCCGGATTTAAGGCAGGAAGTACAAACATATAACTTCTGCGGTACTCCGTTTACCTTACAACTAACACGCTTAATGTTTGATTTCCATGCTCTATTTGATCTTCTATGAGAATGGCTGACATTGTTTCCGAAATGTACGCCCTTTTCACAAATTGCACACTTTGCCATGATTTTGCACCTCCTTGTCATTCACTAAGCTTATAATCAAGCTCACAACATTGACATTTTATCAGATTCAACTATTAAATGCAAGAAAAAATTATAAAAAATTTGAAATAAATTACATGTCGGTTTACATTTGCATAAAAAATGGTTATAATGCTATCAGGATATTTATTTGGAGGTATGAGTATGAAGGGACAGATGGATACCCAGTACGGACAGATTTTAGTGGAAGATGATGTAATTGCCACTTATGCGGGATCTGTTGCTGTGGAGTGTTTTGGTATTGTCGGGATGGCCGCCGTTAATATGAAGGACGGTCTGGTCAAGCTGTTGAAACGGGACTATCTGACGCATGGAATCAGTGTAAGCATAGAAGATGGAAATCAGATTACCATTGATTTTCATGTAATTGTAGCCTACGGTGTCAGCATCCGCACGGTTTCCGATAATCTGATTGAGACCGTGAAGTATAAGGTAGAGTCATTTACCGGTATGAAAATCAATAAGATCAATATCTACGTCGAAGGCGTTCGCGTAATTGACTAGGGAGGATAAGAAGTTGGAAATTACAAGTATCAACACGCAGGTATTGTCCAAAATGTTTCTTGCTGCTGCAAAAAATCTGGACGCAAAGAAGGAATGGATTAACGAATTGAATGTATTCCCGGTTCCGGACGGTGACACCGGAACGAATATGTCAATGACAATTATGTCGGCTGCACGGGAGGTGGATTCACTGAAGAATCCAACCATGAAAGAGCTTGCCAAGGCAATTTCGTCAGGTTCGCTCCGTGGAGCAAGAGGCAATTCCGGCGTTATTTTATCCCAGTTGTTACGTGGGTTCTGCAAAGTTATCTGTGAGTATGATGAGATTGATGTTTCTGTATTAAGTGATGCCTTCCAGAAGGCTGTGGAGACTGCATACAAGGCAGTAATGAAGCCGAAAGAGGGAACGATTCTTACGGTGGCAAAAGGTGTGGCAGATAAGGCACTGGATCTGGCGGAAGAGACAGAGGATCTGGTATATTTCTGCGAGGAAGTGATTAAAGAGGCTGAGTATGTATTAAGCCAGACTCCGGAGATGCTTCCGGTATTAAAGCAGGCCGGTGTAGTGGATTCCGGCGGGCAGGGACTGGTTCAGGTATTAAAAGGGGCCTTTGATTCCCTGTTGGGAAAAGAGATTGACTACTCTATTGAGGGAAATACTGCTTCTTCTGTTGTGAAAATTTCAAAGGAGACAGAGCAGGAGATTAAGTTCGGTTACTGTACAGAGTTTATCATTGTGCTGGACAGACCGCTTTCAGAAGAAGAGGAAAAAGAATATAAGGCATATCTGGAATCCATTGGAGATTCTATTGTTGTGGTAGCGGACGATGAGATTGTAAAGACTCACGTACATACCAACGATCCGGGTCTTGCGCTGCAGAAAGCATTGACACATGGCTCTCTCAGCAGGATTAAGATTGACAATATGCGTGAGGAGCATCAGGAGAAGCTGATTAAGGATGCTGAGAAGCTTGCTGCACAGCAGAAAGAGGAAGAAGAAAAGCAAAAGGAAAATGAGCCGAATAAACCAGTCGGATTTATTACCGTTTCCATTGGTGAGGGAATGAATGAGATTTTCCGCGGACTTGGTGCTGATTATATTATTGAAGGCGGACAGACGATGAATCCCAGCACGGAGGACATGCTGGCAGCCATTGACAAGGTGAGAGCGGATCATATTTTCATTCTTCCAAATAATAAAAATATCATTATGGCAGCAAAGCAGGCAGCGGAACTGACAGAGGATAAGGATATCATTGTGCTTCCTACTACAACCGTTCCTCAGGGAATCGTTGCACTGGTCAATTATATTCCGGATTATTCTGCCGAGGAAAACAAGGAAACCATGCTGGCAGAACTTGACAGTGTAAAGACCGGTCAGGTTACCTATGCTGTCCGTGATACGGAGATTGACGGTATTCAGATTCAGAAGAACGATTATATGGGAATCGGGGATGAGGGCATTCTTTCTGTGGGAAAAGACCGGGCAGAGACGACCCTGGCCATGATTGATAAAATGATTGATGAGGATTCTGCAATTGTGAGCATCTATTACGGTGCAGAGGAAACTGAGGAGCATGCAAAGGAAATCGGCAGTGTGATTGAAGAAAAATATCCGGATGTTGAGGTGGAAATTAACAACGGCGGCCAGCCGATTTACTATTATGTCATTTCTGTAGAATAGAAAGGATGTTTTTATGAATCAGGATTCATCGATTACCGGGATTAAGGGCATTGGTGAAAAAACAAAAGAATTATTTGCAAAAATGGGAGTATACACCGTTGGTGATATACTCCTTCGTTTTCCCCGGACATATATTCAATACCCGAAGGCAGAACCCATTGATGAGCTGACTTCCCTGACTGAAGAAAACCATGCAATTGCTGCAAAAATTGAGCGGACTCCGGTGGTAAAGAGCGGCCGCCGCATGCAGGTAACCCTTCTTACCATTGGCGGTACCGGACATCAAATGCAGATGATCTGGTACCGCATGCCCTATATAAAAAATACGCTGGAACGTGGAAAGTATTTTGTGTTTTACGGGACTGTCCACATTAAAGATAACAGATATGTTATGGAACAGCCTGCGGTCTATACACCGGAGGCATATCAGAAAATAGAGGGCTGTTTTCTTCCTGTCTACAGTCTGACAGCCGGTATCAGTAATAATCTTATGATAAAAACCATGCGGCAGGTACTGGATGATAATGAGCTGCTTTGGGATTTTCTTCCGGCTGATATCAGACAGGAGTACCAGCTGTGTGAGTATAACTATGCCATGAAACAGATTCATTTTCCGGATACTATGGATTCCCTTATTGCAGCAAGGCACCGGCTGGTATTTGACGAGTTTTTCCTGTTTATTATGGGAATGCAGTATCAGAAGGAAAAGAGAGGAAGACAGGAAAATCCTTTTGTGATGCAGAATCCGGAGTTTGTTTTCTCTCTGGTAGAAAAACTCCCCTATGAACTTACCGGTGCCCAGCTGAGAACCCTTCGGGAAGTGACGGAAAATATGCAGGGTCCCTTTGCAATGCAGCGATTGATTCAGGGAGATGTAGGCTCCGGGAAAACAATCCTGGCATTTCTTGCCATGGCATGGTGTGCGCATAATGGCTTTCAGTCTGCGATTATGGCACCTACGGAAGTACTGGCAAGACAGCATTATGAAAATTTTATAGAGCTCTGTGAACAGTTTGGACTGCCTTTCCATGTGGTACTACTGACGGGCTCTATGACGGCGAGACAGAAGAGGAGCGCCTACGAGAAACTGGCCCTGTTTCCGGAGGCTATGATTGTGGGGACTCATGCATTGATTCAGGATAAGGTTTTTTATACAAACCTGGCCCTTGTGATTACGGACGAGCAGCACCGGTTTGGAGTACGCCAGCGGGACACCTTTGCGGAAAAGGGGGATAGGCCCCATGTGCTTGTGATGAGTGCCACGCCGATTCCACGTACCCTCGCAATTATCATTTACGGGGATATGGATATTTCCGTGATTGATGAGGTGCCGGCAAAACGACTGCCTGTGAAAAACTGCGTTGTAGGTACCGGGTATCGGCAAAAGGCATATGAATTTATTTTAAATGAAGTAAAAAAAGGACACCAGGCATATATCATCTGTCCCCTTGTAGAGGCGAGTGAAGGGGTTCAGGGCGAAAATGTCATTGATTATACTAAAAAACTTGCGGGAGTGTTTCCTGATGAGGTGAAGCTTGGTGTTTTGCACGGCAGGATGAAAAGTGACAAAAAAAATGAGATTATGGAGCTTTTTGCCCAAAACCAGATTCAGGTGCTGGTGTCCACAACTGTTGTGGAGGTGGGAGTCAATGTTCCCAATGCAACAGTTATGATGATTGAAAATGCAGACCGGTTTGGACTGGCACAGCTTCACCAGCTGCGGGGACGGGTGGGACGGGGGGATGCCCAGTCCTATTGTATTATGATAAACAGTTCTGATTCCAAAACTTCCCAAAAGAGGCTGGAAATATTGAATCAATCCAATGACGGTTTTTTTATTGCCAGTGAGGATTTAAAGATGCGCGGACCGGGAGATTTCTTCGGTATCCGGCAAAGTGGGGATCTGGCGTTTTCCCTTGCGGACATTTATCAGGATGCGGCAGTGCTAAAAGAAGCCTCAGAAGCTGTAAAACAGGTGCTGGAAGAAGATCCGGATCTTGAGAAGGAGTCCCATAAAAACTTGAAAAGGAGAATGCAGCAAGTGGAAGAAGAGCAGCTTTCCCAGATGACTTTATGATAACCTGTCAGATACCGGTGTATCTTTGCAGACGGCAGCTGGAATTGGAAAACCTTTGCAGTTATTCAGAAATCATTAGACTTACCTATTCAGATAAAAGAAACCGGGAAGCGGATTCTTCCGCATCCCGGTTTTTTCTCCTTGGTATTTTGGAAAAATAATATGCTACTGCATATTCTGGCTCTTACCGGCCATCTGTCTTTCCTGCGCTTCAATCATTTTCTTGACCATATATCCACCGACAGAACCATTCTGGCGGGCGGTCAGATTACCATTGTATCCGTTGCTAAGTGGAACTCCAAGCTCATCTGCAACTTCATACTTAAAACGTTCTAATGATTTTTTTGTACTTTTGTTTGACATGCTTTTCTTCCTCCTTTGCTTGTACACTTGGTACATTCCTAGTATATGTAGAGGTTAAAAAGCTATGCTGGAAACATTGTGCGCTTTTTTCAAACTTTTCCAATCAGTCATCAAGGAGCGTCAGATCACTGATATCCGGGTGAATCGTAAGAGAGTAGTTTGTATAGTAAACCACAAATCCGGGAGCACTTCCGGCGGGCTTTTTTACATTTTTTTTCTGAAGATAATCAATTTCAATTTTGTCACTTTCCCGTCCACTGGAATAGTAACCGGCAAGTTTTCCCGCTTCTTCGAATACCCGGTCCGGCATTTCTCCACCTTTATTTTTTACAACAACATGGGAACCTGGCATTTTTTTTGCATGAAACCACCAGTCATTACCGGTTGCAAATTTAAAGGTCAGCTCGTCATTCTGGTAATTATTTTTTCCCACGTAAATGTCATAGCCATCGGAGGAAAGGTAGTGGAAAGGTTTACTTTTCGTCTTTATTTTTTTGCCGCTGCGGTTTTTTTTGATGAAACCGTATTCAATCATTTCCTCCTTGATCTGAACCAGGTCATCGGCGGTAAGCGCGATATTTAAAGCGTTTTGGATAGATTCCAGATGATCAATCTGGTCTTTGGTCTCTTTCAGCTGAACCTCCAGTGCTTCGGCGGTACGTTTTAGTTTTCCGTATTTGTCAAAATATTTCTGGGAATTTTCCCGGGCAGTTTTCTGGGGATCCAGAGGAATATGAATTTCCTTATTTTCATCATAAAAATTTTCACAGACCAGTTCTCTGGCACCTTCCTGTAAATGGTATCCATAGACATTTATCAGTTCTCCATAGAGCTTATATTTCTCCCTTTTTTCTGCATCTTTCTGCTGCTTGAGCTGCAACTGGTATTTCTTTTCATTCCGCTCCAGGGCAGTAGTGATAATGCGCCTTAAGTCTGCAGATTTCTGGTGAATCCTGCTATAGACATTGCGCTCGGAATAAAAGACTTCCAGCATCCGGGAGATACTGTCCATCTCTTCGATATCATAATCCTGATACATTGTAAGAGATACGGCAGAAAATTCCACCGGTTTTTTTTCTTTCCGCACAATGACCGGCTGGAACCTGTAGTTTTTGATATCATCAAAAAACCAGGCGATATTGTTTGCAATGTGATGGATTTCATCCTCCGTGCAGGCTGCCAGGGGCTGGTCGGAATCAATTCCGGAACGGAATGCAATCTCTGATGCGATTAACGGGCTGACACCGGTAAAGGTGGTATAGATTGCCTTGCACACCGATTTTGGTTTTCCGGCGATAGCTTCGTAAATCTGCTCTGCGCTCATATTTATGGCATTAAATTTATCCTCCTGGGTTGCCGGAATAAAATAAGGCTTTCCCGGAAGCACTTCCCTTAAGGAACTGACTGCAGAAGAGACATGTTTGATACTGTCTATGATGGTTCCGTCATCGTTACAGAAAATAATATTGGAATGTTTTCCCATCAGTTCAACAACAAGGGTTTTGTGACAAAGATCACCCATTTCGTCCAGATGTTCAATATCAATGTGAATGATACGCTCCATGTGGGGCTGGCTGATTTTTATGATTCGTCCGTTTGCGATATGCTTTCTTAAAACCATGCAGAAAGTTGGAGCAGTAATTGGGCTCGGTTTATTTGTATCCGTCAGATACAGAAACGGAAGAGATGCATTTGCGGAGATTGCAACACGGAACTGTCCCTTTGCACCCTTACAGGTTAAAAGCAGTTCATCCGTTTCCGGCTGTGCGATTTTGCTGATTTTTGTATTTAAAATAGTCTGGTTTAGTTCATGAACCAGGCCCGCGATTACGATTCCATCGAATGCCATGATCGTTCTCCTTTTTTGTCTGTTAATCTTTGGAAGTCCTTTGGGTGTTATTACGATTCATTTTGACTCATGTATTCTCATTATAATCATGCCTGAGCTTCTTGTCTATATATTATGTGGGAACATAAAGATTTTTATTTGACGAATCCTTAAATAAGGGATATAATATATTTATCTATGCAATTCGTGTATCAAATGAGGGGCAAAATACCTTTTGACCCTCATATCATTATAGTAGGAGACAAGATGATTAAAAGCATGACCGGATTTGGCCGCTGTGAGACTGCTGATAAAAAAAGAAAAATCACAGTGGAATTAAAATCCGTAAATCACAGGTATCTGGATGTGAATATTAAGATGCCGAAAAATTTAAATTTTTTTGAGAGTTCTATCCGGAATCTCTTAAAAAAATACATTGAACGTGGCAAGGTTGATATTTACATTACCTATGAAGACTACAGCGAGGATAATTATGCACTGAAATATAACCCGGGGCTGGCCGGTGAGTATCTGAAATATTTAAATGCCATGGCACTGGAATTTGGTCTGGAAAACGATATCAGGGTCAGCACGCTTTCCCGGTATCCGGATGTTCTGGTAATGGAAGAACAGGAAGTGGATGAGGATGAACTCTGGGAAGTCCTTAAGAAAGCCGTCTGTGGTGCCTGTGAACAGTTTGTTGAGGCTCGCACGAAAGAGGGCGAGCATTTAAAGAATGACCTTATTGAAAAACTGGATGAGCTGCTTAGTGACGTGGAATTTATCGAAAGACGTTCCCCGCAGATTATGGAAGAGTACAGAAGCCGTCTGACAGAGCGGGTAAGAGAACTGCTGGGAGAGACTCCCCTTGATGAGAGCCGCATTGCCACCGAGGTCACAATCTATGCTGACAAGGTCTGTGTGGATGAGGAAACCGTCAGGCTTAAAAGTCATATCATTTCCATGAAAGATACGCTGACAGAGGGGGGCTCTGTGGGAAGAAAGCTTGATTTTATTGCTCAGGAAATGAACCGTGAGGCGAATACGATTCTCTCGAAGGCAAACAATATTGAAATATCTGATGTGGGAATTAATCTGAAAACCGGAATTGAAAAGATCCGGGAACAGATTCAGAATATTGAATAGCTGCAGGCAAAACGCAGGATAAGGAGAATAAAATGGAACAAAAAGGCAGATTAGTTGTAATTTCCGGTTTCTCGGGAGCCGGTAAGGGCACACTGATGAAAGCACTTCTTGCTGCACATCCGGACCGGTATGCACTTTCCGTGTCTGCTACCACCAGAGATCCCAGACCGGGAGAGCAGGACGGCATTGATTATTTCTTTGTAACAGATGAGAAATTTCATGCCATGATCAAAGAAGATGATTTTTTGGAGTATGCCGGATATGTAGGGCATTATTATGGAACTCCCAGATCTTATGTGGAGAAAAATCTTGCAGAAGGGAAAAATGTGATTCTGGAAATTGAAATCCAGGGAGCCCTTCATGTAAAAGAAAAAATAAAAGATGCTGTTTTAATGTTTGTAACGGCACCGGATGCAGATACCTTAAAGGAGCGTCTGACCGGCCGGGGAACCGAGACTGGAGACGTTATTGCTGCAAGGCTTTCCCGTGCCTGTGAGGAGGCCCGGGGCATTGAAAATTATGATTATTTAGTGGTAAACGATACGGTGGAGCATGCATCGGAGCTGATCGATACTTTGATCAGTGATGAAAGAAATGGAAATGCTTCTGACAATGAGGCGTACTGGGTATCTGCTAATATAGATTTTATCAATCAGATAAGAGAAGATTTAAAACAGTTTTCGAAAGGAGAATAAACATGATACATCCATCTTATGTAGAATTAATGAAAGTTGTTAATGATGAGGCAGAAATCGGGGAGGAGCCGGTTGTAAACAGCCGTTATTCCATTGTTCTGGCAACGGCAAAACGTGCAAGACAGATTATTGCAGGAGCTGAGCCGTTAGTGAAAGATCCGGTCTGTGACAAACCGCTTTCCATTGCTGTTGAGGAATTATACCGCGGGGAAGTGAAGATTGTTCCGGGTGAGGAAGATAACTAACGTAACAGAAACAGGAAAAGGAGTGACAGCTGTCATTCCTTTTTTCAAGTGAGAGGTATTATGAAATTACTTTTTATTTCGCTGGGATGCGACAAAAATCTTGTTGACTCTGAGTATATGATTGGAATGCTGACTAGCCATGGAATTGAATTGACAGACGATGAGACTGAGGCGGATATTATTATTGTAAACAGCTGCTGTTTTATCGGAGATGCCAAGGAAGAGAGCATCAATACCATTTTAGAGATGGCAGAGCAGAAGAAGACGGGCTGCTGCAAATCGCTGATCGTTACCGGATGTCTTGCTCAAAGGTATCAGGAGGAAGTGAAAAAAGAGATTCCAGAGGTGGATGCCATTCTGGGGACCAATTCCTATGATTCCATCTGGGAGGCTTTGGAATCGACGCTTAAGAATCAGTTTTATGAGAATTTTAATACCCTTTCCGGGCTGCCGAAGCATAATGCCAGGCGGGTAGTCACAACCGGTGGTCACTTTGCGTACCTTAAGATTGCAGAAGGCTGTAATAAAAACTGTACCTACTGTGTGATCCCTTCCGTACGGGGCAGATACCGCAGTGTTCCTATGGAAGAACTGGTTCAGTCAGCCGAAGAATTGGCAGCAAACGGAGTAAAGGAACTCATCCTTGTGGCACAGGAGACCACGCTTTACGGGGTAGACCTTTATGGCAGAAAATGCCTTCATGAGCTTTTGGACCGGTTAAATGAGATACCGGGACTGTTCTGGATCCGGATTATGTACTGTTATCCGGAAGAAATTTATGAGGAACTGATTGACTCCATAATTAAGGATAAGAAGGTCTGCCATTATCTGGATATGCCCATTCAGCACTGTAATGATACAATCTTAAAGCGTATGGGGAGAAAAACCAATAAAAAAGAACTGGTGGAGCGGATTACAAATCTGCGGAAACGTATTCCGGATATTACGCTGCGTACGACACTGATCTGCGGATTTCCGGGAGAAACCGGAGAGCAGCATGAGGAGCTGATGCAGTTTGTCAACGATATGGAATTTGACAGGCTGGGAGCTTTTTCTTATTCTGCGGAGGAGGGAACACCAGCAGCGGAAATGCCGGATCAGGTTGAGGAAGACCAGAAAAAAGAATGGCAGGCAGAGATCATGGAGCTGGAAGAGGAAGTCATTTTTGATAAAAATGAATCCATGAAGGGACAGATTCTATATGCATTTATTGAGGGCGAGGTTGCAGATGAGAACAATACCTATGTGGGAAGAACCTACAGGGATGCCCCGAATGTGGATGGATATATTTTTATCAATACCGATGAGGAACTTATGACCGGAGACATTGTAAAAGTGAAAGTGACCGGTGCCTATGAGTATGATTTAATTGGAACGATTGTCAAGTAAAGTTTGGCTGATTGGAGGAAGAAATGAATTTACCCAACAAATTAACGATTTTCCGTGTAATCTTAATTCCGTTTTTTGTAGTTTTTCTGCTGGCCCCATACTTTGAGGGCTTCGGAAACTATATTGCACTTGCTATTTTTATTGTAGCAAGCATCACAGATTTTCTGGATGGAAAGATTGCAAGAAAGTATAATCTGGTAACCAATTTTGGAAAATTTATGGATCCGCTGGCGGACAAGCTTTTGGTCTGTTCAGCACTTATCTGTCTGATTTCTCTATCGCGGATTCCAGCGTGGGTTGTGATCATTATTATTGCCCGCGAATTTATTATCAGTGGTTTCCGTCTGATTGCGGCAGATAACGGCGTAGTGATCGCGGCAAGCTACTGGGGCAAATTTAAAACGGCATCCCAGATGATTACAGTGATTCTTCTGGTATTAAATATCCGGAATTCCTTTTTCCAGGTGCTTGGAACGGTATTTATCTATATTTCCCTGGCACTTACGGTAATATCACTGATTGATTATATTGTAAAAAATAAAGATGTCTTAAAAGACCAGAAATAATAGGGAGGCACACAATGAGAATCATAGCAGGAACAGCGAGAAGCCTTCCTCTTAAGACGATTGAGGGAATGGATACACGTCCTACAACAGACCGTATTAAGGAAACGCTTTTTAATATTTTGCAGATGGATATTCCTGGATGTTATTTTCTGGATCTCTTTGCAGGAAGCGGACAGATGGGACTGGAAGCTTTAAGCCGTGGTGCAGCCTATGCTGTTTTTATAGAAAATAACAGAAAGGCATCCCAATGCATAGAAGAAAATATAGCATTTACAAAATTTGCGAAGGAGTCCAGACTTCTGACTACAGACGTTATCAGTGGACTGAGCAGTCTGGAGGGGAAATATACCTTTGATATTATTTTTATGGATCCACCCTACAGACAGGGGCTGGAGGAAGATGTGCTCCGTTTCCTTTCCAGATCCAGCCTGTTAAAGCCGGATACCAAAATAATCGTGGAGGCTTCACTGGATACGGATTTTTCCTATCTGGAGGAACTGGGTTTTGGTATCCTTAGGTTTAAGAAATATAAGACAAATATGCATGTTTTTATACAAAAGAGGCAGGGACAGGAATGAAAAAAGCAATTTATCCGGGAAGTTTTGATCCATTGACTTTCGGACATCTGGATATTATTAACCGGGCATCCAAAATTGTAGATGAGCTGGTGGTGGGCGTTCTCAATAACAGCGCAAAAAATTCGTTGTTTTCTTTGGAAGAACGTGTTAGTATGATAGAAGAGATGACAAAAGACAGTCCGAATATTACGGTTGCATCCTTTGATGGACTTCTGGTGGATTTTATGAACGAAATTCATGCAACCATTATTGTCCGCGGGCTTCGTGCCGTTACGGATTTTGAGTATGAACTGCAGATTGCTCAGGCTAATCATGTACAGGATTCCGAAATTGAGACAATTTTTCTGACCAGCGATCTTAAGTATTCCTACTTAAGTTCCACAATCGTCAAGGAATTTGCTTCCTATGGAGGAGACATTTCCAATTTTGTACCGGAGCAGTTTATCGATCGGATTTATAAAAAATATGGTAACTGATAGGAGATTTTCATTATGAGCAGTAAAATGGAACAGATTATCGAGGAAATCGAAGATTATATCGAGGGTTGTAAAGCGTATCCTCTTTCCAATACCAAGATTGTGGTCAATAAAGAGGAACTGGAAGAATTGATTGATGAACTCAAGACCAAGACACCGGAGGAAATCAAGCGTTACCAGAAGATTATCAGTAACAAAGAAGCAATTCTCGCAGATGCCCAGGCCAAGGCGGATCAGATCATTGCCCAGGCCCAGGTGCAGACCACAGAACTTGTCAGTGAACACCAGATCATGCAGCAGGCCTATGCCCAGGCTAATGAGGTGGTTATGATTGCCACAAAGCAGGCACAGGAGATACTGGATAATGCTACCAATGAAGCAAATGCCCTCAGGGTCAGTGCCATGCAGTATGCAGACGGACAGCTTCATGGCATCGAGGAAGTTCTTACCAGTGCGATTGAGACATCCCGCGCCCGTTACGAGAATCTGATTTCTTCTCTTCAGGGATTTCTGGATGTTGTGACAAAGAACCGGGCAGAACTGATTCCGGCTACTGCAGTTGCAGAGGAATCCGATTCGGAAGAATCGGATAAGAAAGAAGAAAAATCAGCTCAGGAACCGGAGGTTACCAATATTCCGGCATCAGATGAGGATTCTTCCAAAGAAGAGTAGGAATGCTGCAGATCCCGTGGTAAGGAGTACAAGGAGCAGTTTCAGTTTTACATAAGAAAGTACGGACAGATCTGCTTCTTTCAGAACAGAGGCAGACTGAAATAATCCGCTAAGACCGTTCAGGGAAAGAAAGAACACCCCACAGAGATATTTGAATTTCTGGTTAAGAGACATAGTGCTTAAAGCAGAGATTCCGTTGGTTACTTCCAGAAATCCGGTCAGAAACATTCGGACTTTTGGGGTAAGGCAGGGTATGTATGACAGTATTCCACATAGAATGGAGAAGAGCATGATATAACCACATATTCTGATCAGTGTTTCAAATCCGTTCAGGATACCGGCATCAAGGATTTGCATATCCATATGGAATCCTGATGCCGTTTCTTTTTGTGGAGAGAAATCTGTGGTCTTTGCCGTTTTAAGAAGAATCAGTCCAAGTACAAGGGGAATTCCATACAGCAGCAGGTAAAAGGGCAGACGAACAGGAAGTTTTAACATGTCTGCCATGACTGCTGTGGCAAAGACAGGGCTCAAATTGTTGGTAAAGCAGCTTAAAAGCTCTGCCTCTCTTTTACTGAGCATATGATGCCTGTAAAAGTCACAGGAAAGCTTGCATCCAATGGGAAATCCAAACAGGAATCCACAGAAAATAATGTATCCTCTTCCCAGTTTATCCGGCAGGATACCGGAAGCAAGTACCACATAGGAGAGGATACTGAAGGGGAGCAGGGTTGGAAGAATCTGGGTAAACCACAGAATAAGTCCCTGCCGGGAGGCATTTACCGCTTCCTTTGGCGCAAGGATAAAAAAGCAGAGTACTATAAAACTCAAACATACAAATAAGATAGCAGATAATATTTTTTTCATGTAATAGTTTATGTGAACAGGGAGGAATTTATGATGGCTTTGGAAAACTTATATCCGTCTCGTGTGTTTTATTATTTTGAACAGCTGGCAGCTATTCCCCGGGGCTCCGGAAATACAAAAGAAGTCAGTGATTATCTGGTTCAATTTGCAAAGGAGCACGGGCTGGAATGGTATCAGGATGAATCCAACAATGTGATAATCATAAAAGAGGCATCAGCCGGTTACCAAGAGGCACCTGCTGTCATTCTGCAGGGACATATGGATATGGTCTGCGAGAAAGAAAAAGGCTGTGACATTGACATGGAAAAAGAAGGCCTTCGTTTATATGTGGATGGAGATTTTCTGAGAGCAGAGGGCACAACTCTGGGGGGAGATGATGGAATCGCGGTTGCCTATGCCCTTGCCCTTTTGGAATCAAAAGAACTGTCGCATCCAAGACTTGAAGCAGTGTTTACGGTAGATGAGGAAACCGGCATGTATGGTGCATCTTCCATTGATCTGTCAATGTTAAAAGGAAACCGGATGTTAAATATAGACAGTGACGAGGAGGGAGTTTTTCTGACAGGCTGTGCCGGCGGACTTTCCCTTTCTGCCTGCATTCCTGTAAGCCGTGTCAGCCAGGGGGGAACAAAACTTATCATCACGGTGACCGGATTAACAGGAGGACACTCGGGAAGTGAAATCCATAAAGAGCATGGAAATGCAAATATACTGATGGGACGAGTCCTTCATGGTCTTTTAGAACGGACTCCTTTTGGAATCATTTCACTGGCAGGTGGTCTTAAGGATAATGCGATTCCCAGAGAGTGTACCGTAGAAATTCTGCTTCCTGGGGAAAATGCAAAAGCAGCAGCCACATACATCCGGGATATTTCATCTGTTTTCAAACATGAATTTTCTGAAACGGATGCAGAGGTAACGGTTTGCTGTGAAAATCAGGGAGAAATGGAGGCTGCTATTCTCGACTATGCTTCCGTGAGCAAAGTCATTTTTTACCTGCGCAATGTTCCAAACGGTGTGCAGCACATGAGTCAGCAGTTAAACGGACAGGTGGAGACTTCTTTAAATCTTGGAATCCTGGAATTAACGGAGTCAGAACTTACCTCCCTTACCTCAGTTCGCAGCAGTGTGGAGAGCAGAAAGAAGGATCTGGCAGAGCGTATTACGATGCTGGTAGAGCTGCTGGGGGGAGAAACGGAGTTAGAGGGCGAATATCCGGCCTGGGAATACCGTAGTGATTCCAAAATCCGTCCGCTGGCAGAACGCGTTTACCAGGAGCTGTTTCATAAGAAACCGGTATTTTCCACCATTCATGCCGGGCTGGAATGTGGGCTTCTCTCAGAAAAGATAAAGGATTTGGACTGCATATCCTTTGGACCGGACAATTTTGATATTCATACACCGAGAGAGCATTTATCCATTTCTTCCACCGGAAGAGTCTGGGATTTTATTGTTGCTTTTTTGGAGCAGGCAAAAGAAGAATGATGCGTCTGGATAAATTCCTGGCAGATGCCGGGGTGGGAACAAGAAGTGAGATAAAGAAACTGGTTCGTGGTGGTAAAATTGTGGTAAATAATGAGACAGCCCGAAAGCCGGAGCAGAAAGTAGAGCCTCAGACAGACCGGATTTTTGCTGAGGGGAAAGAAATTTCCTATGAGAAATTTATCTATTATCTGTTTCACAAACCCGCCGGCTGTGTAACCGCAAAACAGGATAAAAAGGATAAGACCGTGATGGATTTTTTCCCGGAGGACTTAAAAAAGAAGCTGGCACCGGTGGGAAGACTGGACAAGGATACGGAAGGCCTGCTGCTTCTTACGAACGACGGTTCATTAACCCACAGGCTTTTATCCCCTGCATATCATGTGGAAAAAACTTATTTTGCAAAGCTGGATACAGCTGTGCCGGAAAAAGCGGCAGAACTGTTTTCACAGGGAGTCGATATCGGGGATGAGAAGCTGACCCTGCCGGCTAAGCTTTGCATCCTTTCGGAAAATGAGGCAGAACTTACCATCTCAGAAGGACGGTTTCATCAGGTAAAGCGGATGTTTCATGCGGTGGGCTGTAATGTCATCTATTTAAAACGGCTTTCCATGGGAAATTTAAAGCTGGGGGATCTTAAAAAAGGCGAGTACCGGAAACTGACTGCGGAAGAACTGCTTGTTTTACAGGAGTCAGCAGAACATAAAGGAGAAGAATGATGTACGAAGGATATCTGCCAATTTCAAAACAGGATATGGAGGAACGTGGAATTAAACAGCTGGATTTTGTCTACGTATGTGGAGATGCCTATGTGGATCATCCGTCTTTTGGTCACGCCATCATAAGCCGTCTTTTAGAGGCACATGGGTATACCGTGGGAATTATTTCCCAGCCCGACTGGAAGGATGATTCTTCTATTTCCATTCTGGGGGTTCCGCGTCTTGCCTTTCTGGTTTCTGCCGGAAATATGGATTCCATGGTGAACCACTATTCGGTTTCCAAAAAGAGAAGGGCTGCAGATTCCTACACCCCTGGCGGCGTAATGGGAAAACGGCCGGATTATGCCACTGTTGTCTACTGTAATCTGATCCGCCATACCTATAAAACAGTGCCGATTATTATCGGAGGAATCGAGGCAAGCTTAAGACGTCTTGCCCACTATGACTACTGGTCAAACAAAGTAAAACGTTCCATTCTTCTTGACTCCGGGGCAGATCTTATTTCCTATGGAATGGGAGAGCACAGCATCATTGAGATTGCAGATGCATTAAATGCCGGAATTGATGTACATGACATTACCTTTGTGGATGGTACTGTATATAAGACAAAGGATAAAGACAGTATTTATGATGCCATAGAACTGCCGGATTATGACGAAATTAAAGAAAATAAGAGAACTTATGCAGAAAGTTTCTATACCCAGTACTGTAACACGGACCCCTATTCCGGCAAAAGGCTTTTTGAGCCTTACGGTGGAACCACCTATGTGGTTCAAAATCCTCCGGCAAAGCCCCTGACCCAGGAGGAGATGGATGCGGTCTATGCACTTCCCTATATGAGAAATTACCATCCCTCCTATGAAAAGGACGGGGGCGTTCCTGCCATCCGGGAAATCAAATTTTCCCTGATCAGTAACAGGGGCTGCTTTGGAGGCTGCAGCTTCTGTGCCCTTACCTTTCACCAGGGCAGGATTGTGCAGACCAGAAGCCATGAGTCCATCATTGAGGAAGCAAAGCTTATTACAAAGGATCCGGATTTCAAAGGATATATCCATGATGTGGGAGGACCTACAGCAAATTTCCGTGGACCTGCCTGTGATAAACAGTTAACGAAGGGGGCCTGCCCTACCAGACAGTGTCTGTTTCCCAAGCCCTGCAAAAATCTCAAAGTGGACCACAGGGATTATATTGCACTGCTGCGAAAACTCAGGGAACTGCCGGGAGTGAAAAAAGTATTTATCCGTTCCGGTATCCGTTTTGATTATCTGATGTACGATAAGGATAAGACTTTCCTTAGGGAACTCTGTGAGCATCATGTAAGCGGACAGCTTAAGGTGGCTCCGGAGCACATCAGTAATGCAGTGCTTGAAAAGCTTGGAAAACCCAGCGTTGAGGTATATAACAGCTTCGTGAAGGCCTATAAGGATATGAATAAAAAGCTGGGAAAAGAGCAGTATCTGGTTCCCTATCTGATGTCCTCCCATCCGGGCTCCACATTAAAGGAGGCCATTGAGCTGGCAGAGTACTTAAGGGACCTTGGTTATATGCCGGAGCAGGTGCAGGATTTTTATCCTACGCCCTCCACCATTTCCACCTGCATGTACTATACCGGACTGGATCCCCGTACCATGGAGCCTGTATATGTAGCAACCAATCCCCATGAGAAAGCCATGCAGCGGGCACTGATCCAGTACCGGAATCCAAAGAACTACGACCTTGTCTACGAGGCACTCATGAAAGCCGGAAGACAGGACCTGATTGGTTACGATAAGAAGTGCCTGATCCGCCCGAGACGCTCCGGAAATTTTCGCGATTTTCGCTGGGATGGAAAGAAATCAGCAGCCATAAAAAATAGTCAGGGGAAAAATGGTGAGAGAACCGGAAATCGTAAGAAAAAGACGATTCGGAATATTCATAAAAAAAGGTAACTATTCAGAACCCCTTAGAATAAGATAAGTAGATTCGTCATGCTTGCATGTAAGAAGCTACTTATCTTATTCGTAAGGTGGCTCGAATAGAGCCACCTCCCCATGTATGAGCAAAATTAGCCGCGAAGCAGCGAGAAAGCACGACTTGTCGTGCGTTTTTGCGAATGCATGGGGAGGGGTTTTGAATAGTTACAAAAGAAGTAACTTTTCATAAGGTCTCTCGAATAGATACAAAGTTTGATAAGTAATACAAATCAAGGGAAATAGAATGCGGAATTTTGAGATTGGAGCCAACGATGCCGGGCAGCGACTGGACAAATATTTAAAAAAACTGCTGCCAAACGCATCTACCGGTTTTTTGTATAAAATGCTTCGGAAAAAGAATATTACGCTGGACGGAAAGAAGGCAACGGGTAAGGAACTGCTAAAATCCAGTTCAACGGTCACCGTATTTTTCAGTGAGGAGACACTCATTAAGTTCATGCAAAATACGGATGAACTTAAAGCTGAATATGAAAGGCTGAAAACATTACCCATGAAGGGACTTCATGTTATTTATGAAGATGATGATACTTTAGCGGCAGATAAACCTGAAAATATGCTTTCCCAGAAGGCAAAGCCGGATGATATCAGCGCCAATGAATATCTGCTGGGCTATCTGATCCGAAGCCATTCTCTCTCCTTCGAAGATTTTTTAACCTTCCGTCCCTCTGTCTGCAACCGTCTGGACAGAAATACTACGGGACTTCTTCTGATGGGAAAATCTTTAAAAGGCTCCCAGGATTTATCAGAAGGATTAAGGGACCGGAGTATCAGAAAATATTACCGGGCAATGGTCTATGGAACTGTAACAGAGCCCGCCCATTTATCCGGCTGGCTGAAAAAAGATGTTAAAACCAATAAAGTTCAGGTGCTGGATCATGAGGAGACTGATGCAGTTAAGATTGAGACGAAGTATCGGCCGGTTTCAATTGAAAAAAACTCTACCATGCTGGAAATCCATTTAATTACCGGGAAAACCCACCAGATTCGCGCCCACCTTGCATCCATCGGTCATCCTGTTATCGGAGATATGAAATATGGTAATGCTGCTGTAAATAAGAAATATTATGAAGACTTTCATGTAAATCATCAGCTGCTTCATGCTTACCGTCTTGAATTTCCGGATGGACGGGTAATTACAGCACCTTTACCCCGGGTATTTCAGCAATTGCATTAATAACTTAATAGATTGATAGCTCAAAAAGAAAGGACATAACATGCCCACCTGGAACTCCAGAGGCCTCAGAGGCTCCACTTTAGAAGACCTCCTGAACCGCACAAATGAAAAATACGCAGAAAATGGTCTGGCATTGATACAGAAAATCCCCACGCCAATTACACCAATCACGATTGATAAAGAGACAAGGCATATCACCCTTGCCTATTTCGACCAGAAAAGTACGGTGGATTACATCGGTGCTGTGCAGGGAATTCCGGTATGTTTTGATGCCAAGGAATGTAATACGGATACCTTTCCCCTTGCCAATGTGCATCCCCATCAGATTTCCTTTATGGAACAGTTTGAAAAGCAGGATGGAATCGCATTTCTTCTGATTTTTTTTACACACCGGGAGGAATTTTATTATTTAAGGCTCTGTGATCTTTTATATTTCTGGGAACGGGCTGAGGAGGGCGGCAGAAAGAGCTTTCGGTACGAGGAATTAAATCCGGAGTATTTCCTTCCCAAAATACCAGGGGTGCTGGTTCCGTATCTGGATATTCTTCAAAAAGATTTGGATGACAGGGATTGACAATTGCAGGATTTTCCCATATAATAACGTTGTTTTATGTGTTACCAAATTATCACGGTATCACATTACCATAATGAAGTGAGGTGGAATTATGACAGATCAGATGTTACATACACCGGATGGAGTCCGGGATATTTACAATGGAGAGTGCAGACAGAAACTTCTGCTGCAGGACAGGCTTCATGAAGTGCTGGCGCAGTACGGATACCGTGATATTCAGACTCCGACCTTTGAATTTTTTAATATATTCGGAAAAGAAATTGGAACCACTCCGTCTAAGGATTTATATAAGTTTTTTGATAAAGATGGAAATACACTTGTACTGCGACCAGATTTTACCCCGTCCATTGCAAGAAGTGCAGCTAAATATTATACAGAAGAGGATATGCCTGTTAAGCTCTGCTATATGGGGAATACTTTTATCAATTCTTCCTCCTACCAGGGACGTTTAAAAGAGACAACCCAGTGCGGTGCGGAGTTAATCGGTGATAACAGTGTGGATGCGGATGCAGAGATCCTTGCCATGGTGGTGGATTCCATGCTGGCAAGCGGTCTGAAAGAGTTTCAGATTTCTGTGGGCCATGCGCAGTTTTTTCAGGGACTGGTGGAGGCCGCCGGGTTAAATGAAGAGGCAGAGCAGGAACTCAGAGAACTTCTCTCCAATAAAAATTATTTTGGGGTGGAGGAACTGGTGGAAGGGATTACTATGGAAGAGCCGCTCAAAAAGCTCTTTGCCCTGCTGGGAAGCTTTGAGACGGATATTGATGAACTGGCAGAGGCAAAATCCCTGGCAGAAAATTATCCCAAAATTTTATCTGCCATTACGGATCTGGAAAAATTAGGGACATTCCTGCGGATGTATGGAATTGAAAAATACGTATCCTTTGAACTTGGAATCATCAACGATTATCATTACTACACCGGAATCATTTTTGCGGGATACACCTTTGGTACCGGTGAGCCCATTGTAAAAGGAGGACGTTATGACAAGCTGTTAACCAGTTTTGGAAAGGATGCTCCGGCTATCGGCTTTGCCATTGTTGTGGACCAGCTTTTAAACGCTCTTTCCAGGCAGAAAATCAACCTTCCTGTCCGGGAAAACCATACCCTGATTCTTTATCCGGAACATCTGATGGAAAAGGCAGTACAAAAGGCACAGCGTCTCAGAAAGCAGGGCGGTCATGTTTCCCTTGTCCTTATGAAAGAGGGAAAAAGCAAGGACGACTATTTGAATTATGCGATGAAAAATCACATTTCAAAAGTAGAATTTATTGAGGAAGAGGCATAGGAGAGCAGTATGGAAGAGAAAAGATACCTGACTTTCGCGCTTGGAAAAGGGCGTCTGGCAAAAAAGACACTGGAACTGTTTGAAAAAATCGGAATTACCTGTGAGGAAATGCAGGATCCGGATACCAGAAAACTGATTTTTGTAAATGAGGAACTGGGACTTCGCTTTTTCCTGGCCAAGGGACCGGATGTGCCGACCTATGTGGAATATGGAGCTGCGGATATCGGCGTGGTAGGAAAGGACACCATTCTGGAAGAAGCACGTAATATCTATGAAGTGCTGGATCTTGGATTTGGAAAATGCAGGATGTGTATCTGCGGACCTGCAAGTGCGGCGGAACTGCTGCAGCACCATGAGCAGATCAGGGTTGCCACCAAGTATCCGCGCATTGCAAAGGATTATTTTTACAATAAAAAACACCAGACCGTTGAGATTATCAAATTAAATGGTTCCATCGAACTTGCTCCAATCGTTGGACTATCGGAGGTAATCTGTGATATAGTAGAGACAGGAACCACTTTACGGGAAAACGGACTGACAGTTCTGGAGGAAGTCTGCCCGCTTTCTGCCCGGGTGGTGGTTAATCAGGTTAGTATGAAGATGGAAAACGAACGAATCACAAAGCTGATCCGGGAATTAAAAAAAGTGATATAGGAGGACAGTATGAGAATCTTAAAACTTACGGAAGACACCAGAAAAGACATTCTGGAAAATCTTTTAAAGAGAAGCCCCAATAATTATGGCGAATTTGAGGGACGTGTCAATGCCATTATCGAGGAAGTCCGTACAAACCGGGATCAGGCAATTTTTCATTATACCAAACAGTTTGACGGAGCAGATATTAACGCCGGAAATATTCTGGTAACGGAAGAGGAAATAAAGGAAGCATACGAGAAAGTTGACACCGATCTGCTGGCTGTGATCCGGAAGTCATTGGTTAATATAAAAAAATATCATGAAAACCAGAAGCAGAATTCCTGGTTTACCACAGAGGATGGTGTGATTTTAGGCCAGAAAGTAACCCCTCTTGCAACGGCAGGTGTCTATGTGCCTGGAGGGAAGGCTGTCTATCCCTCATCCGTTCTTATGAATGTTCTTCCTGCAAAAGTCGCCGGGGTAGATAAAATCGTGATGTGCACCCCTCCGGGAAAAGATGGAAAGGTTTATCCTTCCACCCTGGTTGCTGCAAAAGAGGCAGGAGTAGACGAAATCTATAAAGTGGGCGGCGCACAGGCAATCGCTGCCATGGCTTTCGGTACAGAAAGTGTTCCGAAAGTAGATAAGATCGTAGGTCCGGGAAATATTTATGTTGCACTGGCAAAGAAGGCAGTATTCGGCTATGTCAGCATTGATTCCATTGCAGGTCCCAGCGAGATTTTAGTGCTTGCCGATGAGACAGCAAACCCACGCTATGTGGCAGCAGATCTTCTTTCCCAGGCAGAGCATGACGAGATGGCATCTGCCATTCTGATCACTACAAGTGAGACCCTTGCAAAGCAGGTTTCCGGGGAAGTGGACAAGTTCGTGGCAGAGCTTTCCAGAAAAGAAATCATTCAGAAATCTCTGGATAACTATGGCTATATTCTGGTGGCAGATGATATGGATTCCGCCATTGATACGGTAAATGAGATTGCTTCCGAGCACATGGAAATCGTCACAAAGGATCCGTTCCATGTGATGACAAAAATCCGTAATGCAGGTGCCATCTTTATCGGAGAGTATTCTTCCGAGCCCCTTGGGGATTATTTTGCAGGACCAAACCATGTTCTTCCAACCAATGGAACTGCCAAGTTTTTCTCTGCATTATCAGTGGATGACTTTATTAAGAAATCAAGCATTATTTCTTATTCAAAGGATGCCCTTGAAAAGGTACATAAGGATATTGAGCAGTTTGCAGAGTGCGAGAAGCTGACAGCACA
The DNA here is from genome assembly GCA_022772675.1 of Agathobacter sp. GTDB lineage: Bacteria > Bacillota > Clostridia > Lachnospirales > Lachnospiraceae > Roseburia. The sequence goes on from JALEZW010000032.1 coordinate 50,181, forward strand.
TGCAAATTCTATTCGTGTGAGATTTGATGGAAAATAAGAAATACAGGAGTGACAGTATGGCGGACAGAATCATTACAACAACGCGTAAAACAAAAGAGACAGATATTACAGTGACTTTAAATCTGGAGGGGAGTGGTAAAGCGGAAATCCGGACAGGAATCGGTTTTTTCGACCATATGCTGGAGGGCTTTTCCAGACACGGGTTTTTTGATTTAAATTTAACCTGTAACGGGGATCTTCAGGTAGACAGCCACCACACGATTGAGGACTGCGGAATCGTTTTGGGAGATGCTATCCGGCAGGCCCTGGGAAACAAGGAAGGAATCAGGCGTTTTGGCAGCTGTATTCTTCCCATGGATGAGACACTGGTGCTGTGTGCCATTGATCTTTCCGGCCGGCCCTATCTGATGTTTGACGGTGAGTTTACCGCCGAGCGACTTGGCACACTGGATACGGAAATGGTACGGGAATTTTTCTATGCAGTTTCTTACAGTGCGGGGATGAATCTCCACATTAAGGTCTTAAATTCCGGCAATAATCACCATATGATAGAGGCGATGTTTAAAGCTTTTGCCAGAGCTTTGGATGAAGCTGTTTCCATTGATTCCAGGATTCAGGGGATTTTGTCAACGAAAGGAAGTTTGTAAATGAAGCAGAAAAATATTGTTGCAACACTCTATCTGAAGGATGGACAGGCAGTTCGTTCCCTAAAGGATTTTACACCCACAGGAGATGACGTGTATGAAATCTGCCAGTTGTACAATGACAGTGGAATTGACAAAATTGTAATTTTTGATCTCTCTACCAGTGACGAAGAACACGAAAATAATATAAATACCATCCGCAATATCAACCGGAATATTGACATAAAGGTCTGTGCCGGTGGAAACATTAACCGGCTTGAGGATATTAAAAAACTTCTGTATGCGGGCTGCCTGCAGGTTATTTTAAATGCCTCGAAACCTTCCAGCATCGGTCTTGCAAAGGAGGCCAGCACGCGGTTTGGAAAAGACCGGATTTTACTTTCCATCAGCAATGTGGATTTCATTTTTAAGAACCGGAAGATCATTGGGAATACTTTCCATGAAGTGCTGGTACTAAACCCGGATATTCTCGACGCATTGGAGAATCTGACCAATATTCCCTATGTGGTGGAACTTCCCGAGTATCATTTTGAAAAAATAGTAAGTCTCCTGAAACGTGAAAAAATCCGCGGTATCGCCGGACCCTTTATTAATGACAAATCAACGGACATTATGAAGTTAAAGTCCTCCCTTTCCAGGGAAGGCATTCATATGTTTAACTTCGCACCGGATCTGCAGTGGTCTGACCTTAAGTTAAACTCCGATGGTATGGTGCCTGTGATTGTACAGGATTACCGGACAGATGAGGTTTTGATGCTGGCCTATATGAACGAGGAGGCCTTTAACACCACCATCAATATCGGTAAGATGACCTATTGGAGCAGAAGCAGACAGGAGCTCTGGACAAAGGGACTGACCTCCGGACATATCCAGTATGTGAAGTCTCTGACGGCGGACTGTGATTTTGACACCATTCTGGCAAAGGTCTCCCAGGTGGGGGCAGCCTGCCATACCGGAAACCGCACCTGCTTTTTCAATAACATTGTCCAGAAAGAGTATGTAGAGAAAAATCCTCTTAAGGTACTGGAACATGTCTATGATATTATCAAAGACAGACGGGACAATCCTAAGGATGGCTCCTATACCAATTATCTATTTGACAAGGGACTGGACAGAATTTTACAGAAGCTGGGGGAGGAGTGTACGGAAATCGTGATTGCCTCCAAGAATCCGGAGCCAGCAAGCATTAAAGGCGAGATTTCAGATTTCCTGTATCACTGCATGGTGCTGATGGTGGAAAAGGGCGTAACCTGGGAAGAAATTGCCAACGAGCTGGCCCAGCGGTAACGCAGACAGATAATGAGGTATCTATGAGAAAATTAGCTTTAAGTGATGAGATTTTGATGCAGGTGGAGAAGCCTGCCCGTTATATTGGAAATGAATTAAACTCTGTTGTGAAAGACACATCGCAGATTCGCTTTGCGATGTGTTTTCCTGATGTATACGAGATTGGGATGTCCCATTTGGGCATCCAGATTCTCTACGATATGTTTAACCGGAGGGAGGATACCTGGTGTGAGCGTGTCTATTCCCCATGGCCGGATCTGCACAAGATCATGAAGGAACAAAACATTCCACTGTTTGGACTGGAATCCCAGGAACCCATAAAGACCTTTGATTTTGTGGGTATGACCCTGCAGTACGAGATGTGTTATACCAATATTTTGCAGATACTGGATCTGGCACAGATTCCCCTTCTTTCGGCCGACAGAACCGATACGGATCCAATCGTTTTAGGAGGCGGTCCATGTTCCTATAATCCGGAGCCGGTTGCAGATTTCTTTGACTGCTTTTATATCGGGGAAGGGGAGACACAATATAACGTCTTTTTGGATCTGTATAAGTGCATGAAAGAAAAGGGCACCTATTCCCGTAGGGCATTTCTCCATGAGGCAGCTAAGATTGAGGGAATTTATGTTCCATCCCTCTACGAGGTAAGCTATAAACCGGATGGGACCATTGAAGCCTTTACGCCGGTTTATGATGATATTCCTGTCAAAATCAGGAAACAGGTGGATATGGACCTTACCGGTTCTGTCTATCCGGAAAAGCCTGTGGTGCCATTTATTAAGGCAACCCAGGACCGGGTGGTGCTGGAAATCCAGCGGGGCTGTATCCGGGGATGCCGGTTCTGCCAGGCAGGGATGATTTACCGACCGAACCGGGAAAAGGGAGTAGAGCGGCTCAAAGAGCTGGCAGTAAAAATGCTGGCAGCTACCGGTTATGAGGAAATCTCTTTAAGCTCTTTAAGTTCTTCCGACTATTCGGAACTTGCGGAACTGATTAATTTCCTGATTGAAGAATGCAATAAAAAGCATATTAATATCTCTCTGCCGTCCTTAAGAATCGATGCCTTCTCTCTTGATATCATGGGCAAGGTACAGGACATCAAAAAAAGCAGTCTGACCTTTGCACCGGAAGCCGGTTCCCAGCGGCTTCGAAATGTTATCAATAAAGGACTTACGGTTGACAATATCATGAATGGAGCAAAGCAGGCCTTCGAGGGCGGCTGGAATAAGGTAAAGCTGTACTTTATGCTGGGACTTCCCACGGAGACGGAGGAAGATATGCGTGCCATCCCAGAGCTGGCCAACGAGATTGCAGCACTCTATTACGATACGGTTCCAAAGGAAAAAAGAAACGGAAAATGCCAGATTACCATTAGTACATCCTTTTTTGTACCAAAACCCTTTACTCCGTTCCAGTGGGCGACTATGTTTGATCCCTCCGACTATCTGTCCCGGGCAAAGATTGTAAACGACCACGTTAAGGAGCAGTTAAACCATAAGAGTATCCGTTACAACTGGCATGAGGCGGATGTGACTGTGCTGGAGGGAATCCTCGCAAGAGGAGACCGGAAAATTGCAAAGGCAATTTTGTATGTGTACCAGCATGGGGGATTTTTCGATGCCTGGTCGGAATTTTTCAACTATGATCTCTGGCTTAAAGCTTTTGATGCCTGTGGAATTGACATTGACTTTTATACCAAAAGAGAACGTAAGGAGGATGAAATTTTCCCATGGGATTTTATCGATGTGGGAGTATCCAAAGACTTTTTACTGCGGGAGTGGAAGACCGCCCTTAGTGAGACGGTAACGCCTAACTGCAGGATGCGCTGCTCCGGCTGCGGTGCAAAACAGTTTAAAGGAGGTGTCTGCTTTGAAAATCAGAATTAAGTTCCGGAAATGGGGCGTGATGAAATTTATCGGGCATCTCGATATGATGCGCTATTTCCAAAAGGCAGTTCGCCGTGCCAATATTGATATCAAATATTCCGAGGGCTTTTCTCCCCACCAGATCATGTCCTTTGCGGCACCTCTCGGGGTGGGAATCACCAGTGACGGGGAATACTTTGACATAGAAGTGAATACAACCCTGTCTTCCAAAGAGGCAGTTCAGGCATTAAATAACACCATGGTGGAGGGCGTGGAAGTGGTTTCCTATGTGCAGCTTCCGGATCAGGCGAAAACAGCCATGTCCCTTGTGACGGCTGCAGATTACACCTTAAGCTATAAGGAAGGCTGTGAGAGCCCGAGAAGCATGTCAGAATGGAAAGAGATTCTGGAAACGGAATTTTCAGGTCAGCCTGCTTTTACGATTCTGAAAAAAACAAAAAAAAGCGAGAGGGAAGTGGACTTAAAACCATTGGTCTATGATTTTCATGTAGAGGAGCAGGGGGAAAAACCTGTATTTTTCCTTCGGGTATCCACCGGAAGCACGGACAACATCAAGCCGGAGCTGGTGCTTTCCAGCATTTATGAAAGGCTGGGACTTTCCTACGATGAAAATGCCATCCAGATTCACAGGCTGGAAGTCTACGCAAGGGATGAAGCGGGGCAGCTGGTACCTCTAGATGCGCTGGGAACGGAGATTTAAAGACTTTTTAACAGGAAAGGGATATTTTTCTGTATGAATCGAATTGTAATTACAAAAATTGAGCACCGGCAGACCCATTATACCGCCTATATGCTTTTGGATGAGCAGCGGAAATTAAAGGAGCTGCAGGTGTTTGAGCCGGAGGAGAAAACCTTAATCGGTCATATTTATGTGGGGTACGTGGAAAAAATCGTGCCGAATATCCAAGGTGCCTTTATCCGGATTGCGGATAAGAAAAAATGCTACCTGCCCCTTAAGGATGGGACAGCTGCCATTTATACAAGAAAGCTGTCAAAAAAGCAGGAACTCTGTGAGGGGGATGAGCTGCTCGTGCAGGTCACAAAGGATGCGGTAAAGACGAAGGATCCCGTCGTAAGCACCAGACTGACGCTGCACGGGCATTATTGTTTTCTGACCACGGAGAATACAAAGCTTGGAGTCTCCAAAAAGATTCCCGGGGAACAGGCAGAACCTCTTCGCATTCTGGCAGAGACCTTGTGTAAGGATCACGAGAGGGAAGGATATGGGCTGGTATTTCGAACAAACGCCGGGGCTGCTGCAGAGGATGCCCTGAAAGCGGATGTAAAGGAAATTCTCGGACAGTACCGTGCCCTGATGACTGCCGGACTTTGTGGCAGACCGGGAGATCTGGTATATCGTGACATGCCCGGATATCTGTCGCGGCTTAAGTCCGTGGCTTTTGATGAGGTAGATCAGGTGCTGACGGACTGTGAGGATCTGTATCAGGAAATTTCCTCTTATCTTCCACAGCTTTCTGTCAATGGAAAGCTGAAATATTATGAGGATTCCTCTATCAGCCTTGCCACCCTTTACAGTATCCGGAAAAATATGGAGGAGCTGCTGGCAAAACGTGTCTGGCTGGCCTCCGGTGCCAATATCATTATAGAATCCCTGGAAACACTGACTGTCATTGATGTCAACAGCGGAAAGAACCAGTCCAGGAAGCCGGAGACACTTTTTCATATCAATGTGGAAGCTGCAAAAGAAATTGCAAGACAGATACGGCTCCGTAACATCTCGGGAATGATCATCATTGATTTTATCAACATGAAAACCGAGGCACAGCAGAAGGAACTCGTCCGTGTCATCAAACAGGAACTGGCAAATGACCCCGTTCCCGCAAGATTTGTGGATATCACGAAATTAGGGCTGGTGGAACTGACCCGGAAGAAAGGGTATAAATCCCTGCGGGAAATCCTCGTCTGACGATATTTATTAATCGAATGGAGAAATTGCAATGTTAAATTTAGTATTCCAGAAAAAAAACAGTTTACACATCTGGAGTAAAAAGAATACAACGCAGCGATAATACAGAAATCATGACGAATAATCAAATAAAAGTGCGAAGGTGATTTAAGGGTCAAACGAAGGAGGATGCCATATGGCCGGCAGCAAAGTAAAAAAAATCATCTGTAATTCCTGTGGGGCGGAATTTGAGGATATACTGCCCGAGTGTCCCTACTGTGGGACTATGAACTACAAGGGTGCAGAGATGGAATATTTCGGCAGACTGGAAGAGGTGAGAAGCGACATGGAACAGCTCGGCAGTGTGCCGGAGCAGGAGACAAGAAGTGAACTGAAAAAGCAGAGAAAATGGATTCTGAAGCTGGTGCTTCTTTTGGCGGTGGCAGCCGTTCTGCTTTTTCTGGGAATGAAGTGGAGGGAGTTCAGATACTCCGATCAACGGGATTCCAAGGCAGATTATGCATGGCAGAAGAAAAATTTCCCTATTCTGGATCAGCTGTATAAAGAAGAAAATTATGATAAACTGCTGGATGCTTATGTTGAGGCAGTAAAGGAAAATAAACCAATCGATTTGTGGGAACACTATGATTTCTGCTTGAAGATGGTTTACTGCCGGGATACTTTGGAACTCCTGGAACGTGAAAAAGGCGGGGAAACCCTCTCGAAAAACGATGAAATCTGTCTGCTGGATAATTACTGGATTCTGAAAGGAATTCCCTACGGAGCGGATTTGACGAAGGATGAAGAGGAACGGCTGGATGATTCCGTGAAGGAAGTGCTGGGATGTCTGGAAGACAGATGGGATTTCCCGGAAGAAACCAGGAAGGAATTTGAAAGGCAGATCCGGAAGCAGAACGGATACCCGGACTATGATTATTGTGAGGAGTATATAAAACAGTGGATGAAGGGAGGAAAGAAGCATGAAATGTAAGCATTGTGGAGGAAATCTGTCGCTGGAGGATGCCTTCTGTCTTCATTGCGGACACCTCAATGAAGACGTCAGACAGTACGTGGCAGAAATGGAACGGTATCAGGACAATTTTGAGGATACCAGAGAAGATGTATATACTGTGACCAGAAAATTCAGCGGGATAACCGCAAGAGCCGTAATCATAGCAATCCTTACGGTGCTGTGTCTGGTATTTTTTCTGATGTCAGAAAACTGGTGGAGTATCAGAAGGAGTATGATTCAGGCAGAATCTAAAGTACAGGCCCAAAGCTATAAGGAACAGATGATTCAGTATCTGGAGAATGAGGAGTATCAGGATTTTGTTGCCTTTTGCAACTTACATTATATTCATTACTACGAGGATGATTATGCAGAGTACGGACCGGTCATGCAGGCTGCCTCGTATTATGAATATACCTCTAATGCAATCATGAATTTGACAACTTCCACCAGTCAGGACATGATGAATACCTATATTTCTGATCTGGTGGAGTATTACTGCTTTTGTGAAAAAGCGGAGAAAATGGACGAATATCAGGCAGATACCAAGCTGGGGGATTTATCACGGAAATCCATTGCACAGATGGATGCGAATATCAAAGCAATGCTTCGCGCTTACTTAGGGTTTACCGAAGAGGAGGCAGAGGATTTCCTTGGTATGCGCAAGTCCGAAAAAATGTTGATTCTGGAACAGAAATGTGAGGAGATGGGGTATGGAAAAACCAATGAATAATAAAACAAGAACCAGAAAACAAAGTGCTGTCCTGATGGTGATGAATGTGGTCATTGTGATCCTCTGTGTTGGTACTTTCCTATGTGGAATCAGGCTGATTAGAGAAATCCGGTTTGCCAGTGGTGAAAAGTATAATGCAGAAACAATGGAAAACTTTATTCGCTATGATAGCTATGATATTTTGTCACAATCCTATCATATAAACCAGGTGCAGAATGTTAAGGCAGACGCGAATATGAAGGAATGCTATGGCGTTGCGAAGTACTACGATGCTGCAGTGATGTACAAAGCCTATGAGACAGTGGGGGATGAGAACCGCGCAGCTTCTGAGAAACAGGCGATGGATGCTGCATATCAGGAAATGGGAGAATGGAGAATCACGGCGGATACTATCAACAAACAACTGGGTATCAAGGATTGAAATTTATCCAAGTTTCGTGTGTTAGGTCCCAGTACTGCTTGATGGAATAGATACATTGAAAATAATCCATATAATTTATATCTTGAAACAATATAAAACTCTTGTTAATGTATTTCTATAAAAAGGTGCTGCCGATACCTTGCTTGGATCCTATGGAGGAATACACGCTGGCGTGCTAAATAAACGTGGTTAGTAGACAGAACAAGAATACTTTAACGCATAACAGTAATTTGGGAGGTAATCGCATGCCAGAGAATAAAATGCAAGTACACAGCGACGAGTATAATGTGGACGGAGATTTTTGGCTCGCTGCTGATGGATGTTATCGTGTAGAAGTGATAGTGGGTGGGAAAAGGTACACTAGAACGCTTGACAAAGAAAACATTGTTCCGGAAAGGTATGTACCGGATTACGCATGGATGAAATTGGATGATTTATACTCTGACATACTTTTAGGTATTGCTGAGGAGGTTGGGTATGATATATGAATTAATGCGGAAAAACGACTCAGTTATGCTACTGGATTTTTCATCGTCTGGTGATATAAACAAAGTTGGTAAAATACTGAATGCAGAATTACTTCCATTGCAGGATCGCGTTTCACACAGAGGAATTGTCAGCTGGTGGAGGGACCGTGCAATTCCTATCAAGCAGGGAAGCATTAAGCAAATGTTGTTAACCAATGGAGTTCAGACACCGGAAATGTTTTTGTTTAAAAATCTGGGTCTATCTTTAACAGATTACTATTGGGTAAGACCGCTTGGTGCCAGGATACTGTGGGAACAGGTAAACCTCTTTAACAATGATTTTAAGGAGAACTTACTCCTAGGCAATTTGAAATTACAGCACAATTCTAATGACAGTTTGGAGTATCAACCAAACTCTTCATTACAGGGAAATCTTGAAAAAACATGGATAATAGACAATGGCATACGAAAACTTGTAAAAGGAAATCATGCAGAGCTATCCAGTGAAAGTATCAATGAGGTGCTTATTTCAGAAGCAATCAAGGCACAGGGGAAGCAGGCTGCTACGTATGATTTACTGCATGTTAAAGGGAAGCCATACGACTATGGATGCATATCACCTATGTTTACATCTCTTTCTTTAGAGCTTGTGTCAGCTTATGCGGTTATTACATCAGAAGTGAAGGAGAACCATGTGTCAAGTTATGAGCATTTTATAAGTGTATGCTCTAATAATGGTTTAGACAGGGACATTGTTCGAGAGTATCTAGAATTTGAGATACAAATGGACTTTATTTTTTCAAACAGAGACAGGCATCTTACAAATATATCTGTGCTGCGTGATGCTGATACATTGCAATTTGTTTCAATGGCACCAATTTATGATTCGGGTAAAAGTATGATGTTTGAAAAAGATATCAAGGAAGTGACAGATAAATTACTCTTAAGCCAGCCAGCCATCGGATTTGCAAATTCTGAGTTAAAGCTGTTAGACTTGGTGCAGAACCGGAAACTGGTTAATATTGATTTGTTGCCATCTCCGGAAAGAGTTGTGGAGCTTTATTCAAAAGATTCACAGGTGACAGAGGATCGCATTAAATTTGTGAAGGATGTCTATGAAAGAAAAATAGATTTGTATGACAGATTTCAGCATGGTGCAGATTTAAATAAGTTAAAATTTGCCAAGGCATACACAGTTAAGTGTACGTTATGAAAAAGAAAATTCAGACTTAGGAGGCGAAAACATAATGATCACAGAGACTGAAGCAATTAATAGTGGTGTTTTGATGGATACAGTGAAAGTGTGCAAAGAGATTCGTAAACTTGCAAATCTTGATCGTATTGTTTTCGACGAATCAGTTCATTATAGCGGAATTAACAAGCATTTATTTTCTTATATAAATTATTGTGGTTTAGATCCTAAGTCATATATAAAAGAGTATTTATCCAACTTGCAGCCATTTATGCTGGAGCGTTTTCCGGCGAAACTGGAGCAATCAAATAAAAAACTGAAAAAAGTGTTGACGCCAGGCTTCTCTTGTGCTACTATACTCTAGTATGCCGCACAGTGAGGTACAAGTCTGCGATGCAGCACCGTAACTGGCGAGTAATGATAAATAGGAGGTGCCATATGTACGCAATTATAGCAACAGGTGGTAAACAGTACAAAGTATCCGAAGGCGATATCATTACCATTGAAAAGCTTGGAGTTGATGCTGGTGAGAAGGTTACTTTTGATCAGGTATTAGCAGTATCCGGAGATGATTTAAAGGTTGGTAATCCAACTGTAGCCGGAGCAACTGTTGAGGCTTCTGTAGTAAAAGAAGGCAGAGCTAAGAAAGTAATCGTTTACAAGTATAAGAGAAAAACCGGTTATCACAAGAAGAACGGACACAGACAGGCGTTCACCCAGGTTAAGATTGAAAAGATTAATGGATAATCGATAGGAATTGTTATATGATAACTATAACGATTTTTCAGAATCATGATGGTGTAACGGGGTTCCGCTGCATCGGTCATTCCGGTTATGCGGAGGCTGGAAGTGATATTATCTGTGCGGGGGTTTCCTCACTGGTAATCAATACGATTAATTCCATCGACGCATTTACGGATTCCACATTTCAGATTGAGACGGAGGAGGAATCCGGACTGATTGATTTCAGACTGGAACAGAAGGCGAATCATGATACCGGTCTTCTGATTCAGTCCATGATTCTGGGCTTACAAGGAATACAAAGTGATTATGGGAATGAGTATCTCATTCTTGATTTCAAGGAGGTGTAGGACATGTTAAATATGAACCTTCAGTTTTTTGCTCATAAAAAGGGAGTTGGTTCTACAAAGAACGGCCGTGATTCCGAGTCCAAGAGATTAGGAGCAAAGAGAGCAGACGGACAGTTCGTAAAGGCTGGCAATATTCTCTACAGACAGCGTGGAACAAGAATTCATCCGGGTGTCAATGTAGGTATCGGCGGAGACGATACATTATTTGCAAAGGTAGATGGTATTCTTCGTTTCGAGAGAGTAGGAAGAGATAAGAAACAGGCTTCTGTATATCCAGTAGATAACGAGTAGTTCAAAACCCCGACTTTATAGCCGGGGTTTTTCAAATATAACGAAGCAGGTAGGAGAGACTATGTTTGCGGATCGTGCAAAAATAATAATCAAATCAGGCAGAGGCGGAGATGGACATGTATCCTTCCGCCGTGAAAAATATGTACCGGATGGTGGTCCGGATGGTGGAGATGGCGGAAAAGGCGGCGACGTTATTTTTGTCGTGGATGAAGGATTGAATACCCTTACTGATTTCAGACACCGCAGAAAATTTGCGGCAGAACCGGGAGAAGAGGGGGGAAAACGAAACTGCCACGGAAAAAACGGTGCAGATTTAATCCTGAAGGTTCCGGAGGGAACTATCATAAGAGATGCCGAGTCCAATAAGATTATTGCGGATATGTCCGGAGAAAACCGCCGGATGGTGGTCCTTCACGGAGGACGTGGAGGTCTTGGAAACCAGCATTTTGCCACTTCTACCATGCAGGCACCGAAGTACGCGCAGCCTGGCCAGGAAGCCATCGAGATTGAGGTCCTGCTGGAGCTTAAGGTGATTGCGGATGTGGGACTTGTAGGTTTTCCGAATGTGGGAAAATCCACTTTTTTATCCCGCGTCACAAACGCACAGCCGAAGATTGCCAATTACCATTTTACAACACTGCAGCCGAATCTGGGGGTTGTGGATATGGAGGACGGAAACGGTTTTGTCATTGCGGATATTCCGGGGCTGATTGAAGGGGCATCTGAGGGAATTGGTCTGGGACATGAGTTTCTGCGCCATATTGAACGTACCAAGGTCATTGTCCACATTGTGGATGCTGCAGGAACTGAGGGACGGGACCCCATTGCAGATATTCACGCCATCAACCATGAGCTGGAAGCCTATAATCCGGATCTTTTAAAAAAACCACAGGTGATTGCCGCCAATAAAATAGATGCCATCTATGGAGATGAAAATGAAATTATCTCCTCGCTCCGGGCGGAATTTGAGAAGGATGGAATTAAGATTTATCCTATTTCTGCGGTCAGCGGACAGGGCGTCCGGGAACTGCTTTTTCATGTAAGAGAGCTCCTTTCCAAATGTCCGAAGGAGGCTGTTGTCTATGAGCCTGAATTTGACCCGGCACTTGCTTTTTGGAAGGACGAGCCCTACACCATTTCCCGGGCAGAAGACGGAGCCTTTGTTGTGGAGGGACCCAAAATCGAAAAGATGCTGGGTTACACCAATATGGACTCGGAAAAAGGATTTTTGTTTTTCCAGAAATTCATGCGGGAACAGGGTATTTTGAAGGACCTGGAGGAGCAGGGAATTGAAGATGGCGACACGGTTCGTATATATGACTGTGAATTTGATTATTATAAGTAGGAGAAGTGAGTATGACATTAAATAGCAGACAAAGAGCATATCTTGGCAGCCTTGCAAGCAAAATTGACCCGATTTTTCAGATTGGAAAGGCATCTCTGACACCGGAAATTATAGAGGCACTGGATGCAGCACTGGAAAAACGGGAGCTGATTAAGGTATCGGTATTAAAAAACTGCATTGATGACCCGAAAGAGATTGCAGACATGATTGCAGAGCGTACCCACTCCAATGTGGTAAAGGTGATTGGTAAAAAGATGATTTTTTACAGAAAAGCCCGGAAAAATCCAAAGATTAAGCTTCCGGAATAGAAAGATGAAGATTGGAATACTGGGCGGATCTTTTGATCCGATTCATATGGGACATCTTTATATGGCAATACAGGCTCACGAAGCAGCAGAATTGGATGAGGTATGGCTGATTCCTGCCGGTCATTCTCCGAACAAGGAAGAAGCCGGGATGACAGATGCAGTCCATCGCCTGCGTATGTGCGAGATCACAGCAAAACCCTATGACTGGCTTTTGGTAAACAGTCTGGAAATAGACTCCTGTGAGCGGAGTTATACCTATCGGACGCTGGAAAAGCTTGCACAACAGTTTCCGGAGCATCAGCTTTATTTCATTATGGGTGGAGATTCCTTAGATTATTTTGAGGACTGGAAGAAGCCGGAGCGGATTGCGGAGCTTTGTAAGATTCTTGTCATACCGAGAGATGCATTTACCCTCTCAAATCTAAATAAAAAAGTGGAGCAGCTCAAAAAGCTGTTTCCCTGCGAAATTTCATTGATTCCCTGCAGCAGATATCCCCTTTCTTCTACAGAAATCCGTAAGTCTCTGTTCTGGAATCATCCCAAAGCAGATGATTTTCCACCGGGAGTTCTGGAATATATCAGGGAATATAAGCTGTATCAGCATTAGGAGACAAAATCCATGGAAAAGGAAGAAATTGTAAAAAAGTTAAAAAAAGAACTGGATAAAAACCGCTATGAACATACTCTGGGCGTTATGTACACAGCTGGAAGCCTTGCTATGGCATATGGCTGTGACATGGAACAGGCAATGCTTGCAGGTCTTCTTCATGACTGTGCCAAGTGTCTTCCCACGGAACAGAAAATCAAGGTTTGTGAAAAACATGATATTTTGATTTCCGGTGTGGAGAGAGAAAATCCGGGGCTTTTACATGCAAAGGCAGGAATGGTACTGGCAGAGGAAGTGTATGGTATTTCAGACCCTCTGATTCTCCATGCAATCAAGGTTCACACCACCGGAGAACCGGATATGAATATGCTGGATAAAATAATCTATGTGGCTGATTATATTGAGCCCATGAGGAGCGAAGCTCCACGGCTGGCAGAAATCCGTCAGATGGCATTTAAGGATTTAAACAGCTGTGTAGCAGAAATCTTACATGATACGCTGCATTATCTCAGCGGACGAAAGGGCAGCATTGACCCCTCTACCCAGTTGACATACCGGTTTTATGAACAGTACCGACAGCCGGAGAAAGAGAATTGATCATTAAAAAATGAAATCATGAAAAGGAGAGACCATGGAAACATTGGATATTGTAAAAAAGGCAGTTGCTGCACTGCGAGATAAAAAAGCGGAAGATGTCACGGTCATTGACATTACCGGAGTATCCTCCATTGCAGATTATTTTATCATTGCAAACGGAAATAACCAGAATCAGCTGACTGCCATGCAGGATGCTGTGGATGAGGCTTTATACAAGGAAGGACTGCACGCAAAGCAGGTTGAGGGCAACAACAAATCAACATGGATTCTGATGGATTATCAGGATATCATTGTTCATCTGTTCTCAAAGGAAGACCGTCTGTTTTATGATTTGGAACGAATCTGGAGAGATGGAAAGATTATTGAGGTTGAATAATTAACAGAGTTTCATAAATGGCATAAACAAGCCATTTATGGGGCTTTTTCTTTTATCATGATACACACCAGATTGTATTCTGTACAGAAGAAGCAGTAAAAACATTGACTTTTGAGAGGATTTTGTGGATGGAACCATGAGTGTATACAATGACATAATATGTGAAATTAAGCAATTTTATTGTGATTCGCCTCTGAAAACAGGGAGGATATGTCATTTATCCCCCTGTTTTTCCATACTGTGTGCACAATGAAAGATAATATTACAATTTACCAGTGTACTTTTTAGCGGAATAGACGGAAAACTCCAAACACTTTCCCCAGTATCTCACAGTCAGGTACGATAATGGGATCCATGGTATCGTTCTCCGGCTGCAGACGGATATGTCCGTCCTCTTTATAAAAAGTCTTTACAGTAGCAGAATCGTCAATCAGAGCTACCACCATATCTCCGTTTCTTGCGGAAATACAGCGTTCTACAAGGATAGCATCCCCATTAAAGATTCCGGCATTAATCATGCTTTCTCCCTTTACTTTTAGCATAAAAGTTTCTGCATTGGGCATATATTCTGCAGGAATCGGAAAGTAATTCTCAATATTCTCCGTTGCCAGGATTGGCTGGCCGGCTGCCACCTGCCCGATGATAGGAACATTTACCAATTCGCGCCTTGTGAGGTTAAAATTATCATCTATGATTTCAATTGCCCGCGGTTTCGTGGGATCACGGCGGATATAACCGTTTTTTTCCAGGGTCTCCAGATGGGAATGAACAGAAGATGTGGACTTTAAATGGACAGCTTCACAGATATCCCTGACGGTAGGCGGATATCCTTTCTTTAAAATTTCCGATTTAATATATTCCAAAATTTCCCGTTGCTTGTCTGATATTTTTCCGTATGCCATGTGCATTACCTCCATATGTTTGATGTAATTTAATTCTATCATATCAGAAAATAAAAAGCAAACATATATTCCGAAAATTTGTTCGTTTTCTATTGACAAACATTTGTTTGCGTATTATAGTGTAAATACAAACAAATGTTCCGGAACAAAAGTTCCTATTTGCTAAAGTGAATTTGCATGAGCTTATGTTTTCAAAGAGGAGGAATCGGAATGAAGAGAGGATATACGTACAGAAACATGGGAAAAATGGAAAGCAGACATACAAGAGGTGCAGCTGCCATCCATCATAGAGAAAAGAAAACAATGATACTTGCAGGTTTTATTCTGATATTACTTCTTGTTCTGCTGGGAAACAGTATCCGTGTATTTGCCAGCTCCGGAAAACAGGCTGCATACCATAAGTATTACACCAGTGTTCAGCTGGAAAAAGGAGACAGCCTTTGGTCACTGGCGGATGAATATAACGGGGAACATGTAGTGTCAAGAACCGATTATATTGATGAGGTATGCAGGATCAATCAGATTACGGAAGATACAATTCTGCATAGCGGAAATTCGGTTGTTGTTCCATATTATGCGCTGGAAATAAAGTGAGAATAGCAGGAGGACTGATCCTTTGATATTTGAATCGTATGTTATTGTCCACATGGCATTTTAAATACAGGAATACATTTGTCACTTGCTTGTAAAAAATCGCCCGATGCATTATAATATAGTGATACAGAGGGAGATTATCGATATGTTAAAGTTATTTTATGTTATATTCATGAATCTGCACAGAGCACCATATATTATACCACGTATGAGAAAAGAGGCCGACCATCCGGAACGCTTCTCGGAGGAACAGCGTTACTCGCTGGTTCAGCATGCTATTTATCTTATGAACAAAACAGGAAAGATTAATACCATTGCAACCGGTCTTGAGAATCTGCCGAAAGAGGGTGGATACATGATGTATCCGAATCATCAGGGAAAGTATGATGTGCTGGGCATCATGTATACGCATAAATCACCTTGTTCTTTTGTCATGGACAAAAGAAAATCCCATACTATTCTCGTACGGGAATTTTGTGATCTGGTACAGGCAAAACGTCTGGAGAAGGATAATCCCCGTCAGGGTATCACGATTATCAACCAGGTTGCAGAAGAGGTAAAAGCCGGAAAAAAATATATTTTATTCCCGGAAGGCGGATATCGTTTTAATAATAAAAATCATGTCTGTGACTTTAAAGCCGGCAGTTTTAAAATTGCTTTAAAATCACATGCACCAATTGTTCCGATTGCCCTTATTGACTCCTACAAAGTATTTAACAGTTTTCATATCGGACCGATTACTACCTATGTTCATTATTTAAAACCCATTACCTATGAGGAATATAAGGACATGAAATCACAGGAAATCGCCGAGCTTGTAAAGGAGCGAATCGAAGAGAAGATTACGGAAGCCAGCCAAAACAAGGATTAGTCATCTTCTCTTAGATGTACATATTTTGCGGCACTGCGGCGCCTGTCTTCTTCGATGGCAGCATAGTGTTTCCTTGTTGTATTTACATCTTTATGCCCCAAAACATCAGCGACAAGGTAGATATCACCGGTTTCCTTGTAGAGAGAGGTGCCATAGGTACTCCTTAATTTGTGAGGTGTTATATTTTTTAAATTTGTTACCAGCTTTGAATATTTCTTGACAAGATTTTCCACTGCCCGAACGGAAATTCTTTTATTCTGCAGAGAAAGAAATAAAGCATTTTCGTTTCCGGCAACCGGTGTGATCCCTTTTCGCTCTTCCATATAGTCTACTAAGGCATCCCTTACTTCATCACTGAAATAAACAACTACCTCAGCTCCACCTTTACGGTGTATTTTGATCCCGTTATTTTTTAAATCCACATCATCCAGATCAAGCCCGACACATTCCGATACACGGATTCCGGTACCAAGCATGAGAGTGAGCAGTGCAAGATCCCGAACCTTAGTCTTTTCATGAAATGCCTGTTGTTTTTTTGTCAGGCTTTCCCCTGATTCCACTTCGTCCAGCAGGTTAGCAACTTCATCCACATCCAGTCTTATGATATTTTTTTCATGAACACTTGGCATGCTGACCTTAAAAGCAGGATTTGTGTCAATCAGTTCATTTTTATAGTAATAGTTATAAAAAGTACGCAGCGATGAGAGCTTTCTTTTCAATCCCTGTGACTCATTTGTGTGAGCCACACCGTCTTTTTCATATACTTTAAGGCTGTAAAGGTATTCTTCAATATCCATGGGAGTCAGTTTATCCAGAATATCAATTGGAATTTCTGTTATTTTCATCTTTTGACAAATGGGATTGTTTTCATGAAGATAATTAAAAAAACAGATCAAATCGTAGGCATAAGCCACTCTGGTACGGGACTGGGTTCTTGGTTCGATTCCAATAAAAAATTGTTTACAGAAAGGAGGGAGTTCTTTTAACATTTCCCGCAGCTTTAATTCATTATTTACATCAACTTCTTCATAGTAGGCTTTATCTTTTTTCATATGCATTCCATCCTTCTATATTTCCGGTTTCAATAGCATGGAAAATACGTTTTTTGATTCCCGGATTTTCCAAGTTAAGTTTTCTTACAAATTGTTTGATATATTCCCGTTTGGTCTTTCCATCGGCTGGACAGGGATTTTTTAAAACGGGAAGCTGCATTTTATGCATAAACCCAATAACATTTGCCTCAGGGACATACATGAGAGGTCTGATTACGGTAATATTGCTTTTATCCAGATGCGTAACGGGAGCAAAGGAATAAAAACGTCCTTCATAAAACAGGGAAAGAAACATTGTTTCTATGATATCGTCCATGTGGTGGGCATAGGCAACTTTATTACAACCGGATTCCCTGGCAAAATTGTTTAAAGCTCCTTTTCTCATTTTGGCACAAAGTGCACAGGGAGATGATTCATTAGGATTATGAAAAACAATTTTACTGATTTCAGTTTTTACAACATGATATTCTATCTGAAGGTCTTCACAAAGAGCATGAATCTTCTCTGTTTGAAAATCCTCAAATCCGAGATCAACCGTAATTGCCATAAGAGTAAACTGCTTTGGATAAAATTTTCTTATACCGGCAAGTGCATAGAGAAGGGTCAGAGAATCTTTACCACCGGAAACACCGATAGCAATCCGGTCTCCACCTTCAATCATCTGATAAGTATCTACGGCCTGTCGAACATAGCTGTATAGCTTTTGAAGCTTCATGTCCCCTCCCATCAACAAAACTAATCTATAAAAAATAGACCAATAATCACTGTTCCCATGCAGTATTGATTTCCAATGGTAAACAGCGGCACCCAATATCTATTATACATGATAGGAAAAAATATACCAGTAGATTCTTTCATAATTTTATAGTATAATCAATAAATGGTGGTACAATAGTACCGAAAATTTTGCCAAAACCAAGGAGAAATTTTATATGAAATTTGTAATTCAGCGTGTTACGGAAGCTAAATGCGAAGTAAATCAGGAAGTTACCGGTCAGATTGGGCTGGGGTTTTGTGTATTGATTGGGATAGCTGAATCCGATGATGAAGCTATTGCTGATAAAATGATTAAAAAACTGCTGGGAATGCGGATTTTCAGTGATGAGAACGGAAAAACAAATCTGTCGCTTCATGATGTGAGAGGTGCTCTTTTATTAATATCCCAGTTTACCTTGTATGCGGACTGCAGAAAAGGAAACCGGCCTTCCTTTATTAAAGCAGGAAATCCCACTCTTGCCAGTCATCTGTATGAGTATATTATTGAGCAGTGCAAAAAAGAAATTCCAACGGTAGAGACCGGAATCTTTGGCGCAGATATGAAAATTTCCCTTGTCAATGACGGGCCCTTTACAATAGTACTGGATTCGGAGGAACTAACGTAAAATGATTTTGGGATTCAGTTTCGTTTTGGATGAAAGAAAGCTACCGGATAAATAGGAGGATAACAATAATGGCAGCAAATTTTTTAGATGAATTTTTACCGGATCTTGAGGAATTCCGAGAGAAGACAATGAAGTTTCACAGGGGAGAAATCACTATTCCGGAATACAAAGGATTTTCCGGAGGTTTCGGAAGCTATGCACAGCGTGGAGGCAGGAAGCATATGCTTCGTCTGCGTATGGCAGGTGGACAGTTAACAAAGGAAAGGCTTTCATTTGTATGTGATTCCATTAAAAAGTACCACATTGATACCGTCAAGCTTACCACCTGTCAATCCATTCAGTTTCATAATCTTGAAGCAGAGGACTTATGTATCCTGATAGAAGAGGCCTGGAAAGCCGGCATGATTTCCCGCGGTGGCGGCGGTGATTTTCCCCGTAATGTGATGGCGTCCCCGCTTTCCGGTGTTGAAATTGGTGAAAATTTTGATGTGCTTCCTTATGCGCAGGTCATGGCGGAATATTTGATGCAGTTTATCCGTGCTGTTAAATTTCCAAGAAAACTTAAAGTTGGTTTTTCCAATTCTTCTAAAAATGAGCCCCATGCCACATTCCGAGATTTAGGTTTTATGGCAAATGAAGATGGAACTTTTGATGTTTACGCCGCCGGAGGACTTGGAAACCGTCCGGCTCTTGGGCTTAAGGTTGCGGATCATATTGCGCCGGAAAAAATCTGTTATTATGCCAAGGCAATGGTAAAAACATTTGTTACCTACGGAAATTATGAGAACCGCGGGCGGGCAAGAACACGTTTTATGCAGGAAACTTTAGGCAAAGATGGATTTGTTCGCGCTTACAGGGAGCAGCTGGACGAAGTAATGGCAGAAGAGCAGTTAGATATTAAGATTACCCCCTGTGGGATACAAAAGCCAGGAGAACCAGCTGACTTAAAATATCCCAGGGTTATTCCACAAAAACAGAAAGGTTTATACGCCGTATTTTATCAGCCAATCGGCGGTATGATAAATCCGGAAAAATTTTTCGAACTTCAGGATGCAATCAGTGACATGGAAGATGTTGAAATCCGTTTGACACCCGAGGAAGGAATGTATATTATCAACTGCAATGCAAAAGAGGCTCAAAAAATTCTTGCTGTTACGGATGATGGTGCCAACACATTATTTGAGACATCCGTAGCCTGCGTCGGAAATGCGATTTGTCAGGTCGGTGTCAGAGATTCCCAGGAAATGCTTAGAATCTGTATTGATGCAGTTCGAAAGGAACAGTTTGCAGATGGAGTTCTGCCGAAGGTGCATTTTAGTGGATGTCCATCTTCTTGTTCCGCCCATCAGACAGGAACCATTGGTTTTCGTGGTGCTGTAAAGCAAACTCCGGAGGGACCCAAGCCGGCCTTTGCAATATTTATTGATGGATGCGATAAAATGGGACAGGAAAAAATAGCGGAAACCGGAAAGTCAATATTAACGGATGATATTCCCAAATTCCTTGTGGAGCTTGGAAAAATGGTTGCCGCGGAAAATACAGTATACGAAGTCTGGATTAAGGACAATCACGAAAAGCTGAATGCTTTGATTGAAAAATATACAGCATAATAAATTGCGTGAATTGCCATAAAACACAGCAATATGCATATCAAATAGAGGATCAACAAGTCAGAACTCGTTCCTCATTACAGGAAAAAAGTTCTGACTTGTTTCATTTTCTCACAAATAAGGAAGCTTGTTTTATGTCATATCAAATATGATACCTGACAGCTATATACAAGAACATGCGTTCTTGTATATAGAATAACTATTCGTTAAACTAAGCTTTTGCGAATAGTTCTCTATCTATCCATCCACTCTCCACCGCGGTACGGCTCGTAGCTGTTTTTGCCCCAAAACAGCTACGAGCCGTACCCATGCAGGCTAAATGAGCGAGATGTGTTGCCATATTGGATGAAATCTTTACGATTCATTTTTGATGATTCATTTTCTCACGAAAAGCTAAAATTAAATCCACGCATTCCTCAGGTGGAACCAGGCTTGTATTGATGGTTAAATCATAGCTGCGGGAATCTCCCCATTTTTTACTGGTGAAATAATTGTAATAGCTGGAACGGCGTTTATCTTTTTTCTGAATCATATCTTTAGCTTTGCTTTCCGTTACATTTTCCCGTTTACTGATCCGTTTAATACGGTCATCCATATCTGCATGGATAAAGATGTTCAGGCAGTCCGGATTGGATTCCAGTGCATAGTCAGCACAACGTCCCACAATGACACAGGAATCCTGTTCTGCAATTTTTTTAATTGTTTCATACTGTGCAAGAAATACCTTTTGATTCAACGGCATATCAAGAAATGATGCAGCGGAATAACCTCCTCCGGAATATGTATCCATGACAAGGGAATATAAAAAACTATTGGTAGGTCTTTCATCGTGGTTTTCAAAAATTTCCTCACATAAGCCGGAATCTTTGGATGCCTGGATTAAAAGCTCTTTGTCGTATAATTTAATTCCCAGCCTTTCAGAAAGCAGTTTCGCAACAGTAAAGCCTCCGCTTCCATATTCTCGCCCAATCGTATAAATATAATTTCCCATACCCGTTTACCCTCCTATTCATATCTTTTAGAAGTATCTGTTCAATTTCTTATCAATATTATACAACAATTAGTGACTGTTTTTCAATAAATATAGTAATTTTTCAAAATATTCTGGCAGAGGAGCCGAAAACTCCATGTACTCTCCTGTTCTGGGATGGATAAATCCAATCGTCTGTGCGTGGAGGGTTTGTCCCTGTAAGTGTTTAAAGGGGGATCGTCCGCTGGAATACAGGGTATCCCCCAACAGTGGATGGCCAATGCCAGCCATATGAACACGGATTTGGTGCGTCCGGCCGGTTTCAAGTTTAAACTGCATATAGGTATAATTACCGAAACGCTCCAAAACCTTGTAATGAGTGATTGCCGGTTTTCCGTTTTTCACATTGATGGCCATTTTTTTTCGTTCTGTAGGATGTCTTCCGATGGTTCCCTCTATTGTTCCCTCATCTTCTTTCACATTTCCGCATACAATTCCCACATAAATGCGGTTGACCGTGTGCGCCTTGATCTGCTGAGCAATATGAATATGGCTCTCATCATTCTTACAGACGATGAGCGAGCCTGTAGTATCCATATCTATTCGATGGACGATACCGGGGCGAATCTCACCGTTTATGCCACTTAGAGAGTCTTGGCAGTGATACATAATCCCATTGACTAATGTGCCGCTGTAGTGACCGGCAGAGGGATGAACAACCATTCCTTTCGGCTTATTGACAATTAAAACGTCATCATCTTCGTACAAAATATCTAATGGTATATTTTCCGGTTCAATGGATGTTTGTACAGCATCCGGAATGGTTACGCAGATGATATCCTCCTCTCGGACAGAATAGCTTGATTTTTCCGGAATATCGTTCACTTTGACCTGTCCGTTCTTTATCAGTTTTTGAAAAAAAGAGCGGGAAAAATCCGGATAAATCATACTTAAATATTTATCCAGTCTCTCCCCCTCCTGCTCATATCCTACTTCAAATGATTCTTCCTGCACGTTTCGTTCTTCCTTTCTTTTCTGGGTGGAAACAGACACTCAAAATCCTTCTCTTTATAGAAAAACAGAACAAAAATTACCAGAGCAATTGCAGATACTGTTACATAGATGTCTGCAACATTAAAAACCGGAAAATCAATCAGACTGAAATAGAAAAAATCAATCACATACTGATGACAGATCCGATCAATTAAATTGCCTATAGCACCGGCAAAAATACCGATTGCAATCAGATTCATTGGAAGAAAATGCCTTTCCTCCGGAATGCGCCGGTATAATACCATGAGAATTGTAAGAACTGCAATAGTCAGCACAATAAAAAATACCATCTTACACATCAAAAATGCATTAGGATGTGCATCGAAATAAGTAAAATGAAAGACTCTATGCAGAATAGAAACCGGATCCAGACTGAATGCAGCACTGTCATTCTCCAGATATTGCAGTTCAAATACTCCCTTTATCACTTTAAGCGGTCCCCGGCCTTTCAGAAACAGAGAAGCAAGAAGTTTGGTAATCTGGTCCAATGCAACCAGAATAAAAACCAGAACTGCGCTGTATATCATTGTTTTCTTTGTCTTTATTTTGTACATGTTTTCTATAATCCCTCTTTTTATAAAAGTTAGATTTATTATGATACAGCAAGCCAGCCTTTTATATGGAAAAAATGAATAGATAAAATATCTATATATAAAAAGAAAATTTCACACGTAATTTTCCCTTTTTACTAAATGTCTGACTGGTTTCAAAAATAAACCGCCCCTTACCGCGGACAGACACAATTGCGCCACTTTCACACGACTGGTTACAATTTGTAATGCATCGGCCATTTATAAATACCTTTTCTTCATACAAATACTGCGCTGCTTCCGAGCGGGAAAAGTGGTAGGCTTTGGCTATAATTGCATCGATTCGGTTTGAGGCAATCATATCCTCCTTTTCAAAAAAGTGTGGCTGCACCTGCAGGTCAGAAGTATCTTCAATGGAAAGCGCTACTGCAGTATGACGAATCTGGGATAACTGCTCTGTTATAAATGCTGCAATGGTGTCTTCACAGAAAATATATGCCATCTGATCCTGCATTACAATATCTCCGATTTTCCCGCGATCCAGCCCAAGATGCATGAGGGCCCCCAATACATCCCGGTGTGTGAGTTCTTCCGCAAATTTTGGATATTGCGGCACTGCATGGACACAGACAATGGGATAATCCCATTCATAACAAAGAGCATCAGGGATAAAAGCTATCATCTGACGCTCTGCATGTTCATAGCCGCCACAACATTGGGTTGGGGTATACAATTCAGATTGAATGCTATGGTAGATATTCTGCTCATTTAAATTCAGAAAATCGCTGAATAATACAATTCCCTTACGGTCAGCCTGTCTGGATAAATCCAAAAGTCTTTTCTTACAAAGTTCCTGTTCATCCATTATTTCAGTCCCGGAATATCAAAGGAATCCATCAAATTCTGGATGTCTCCGGAGATATCTACTCCATTTGGAGTTGCAAGGAAAATATAATTGGAAATTTTCTGGAGATTTCCATGCATGGCATATGTAGCACCGGAAGTAAAATCAATAATACGCTGGGCGATATCAACGCTGAGCCCCTCCATATTGATTACAACAGTGCGTCCATTTAGTAAAGTATCTGTAATTTCAATTTCATCTTCAATCGTACTTGGTTTGATAACACATACTTCCATACCCAGTTGTCCCTGCTTTCTGTTTTTGCTGATAGGGGTAATCTTCCCCTGCTGCTTCGGTTTTGAAACTTCAAAATTATTTGCTGCATGCTCCTGCTCTTCTTTTTTTCGCTCTCTGCGGGAAGGTTTTTTTACTTTTTCCTCTTCATATTCATACTCTTCGTTTTCGTATTCGTAATCATCATCATCGTCATCATCATTCAGACGCATAATATCCAGAAATTTATCCATAATACCCATTTTATATATCCCACCTTATTGTTTATTATAATTTCTCTCGCCGAAGATACCTGTGCCAACACGAACCATCGTAGCTCCTTCCTCAATGGCAACCATATAATCTCCGGTCATTCCCATGGACAGAATATCCATAGATACATTATCTATGTTTTGTGCTTTGATGTCAACTGATAATTGACGAATCTGCTTAAAGTAGGTGCGATTATCTTCCGGGTTCTCAACAAAGGGGGCAATCGTCATCAGTCCTTTGATTCGAATATGCGGTAAGGCAGCAGCTTCCCGAATCAGGGACAGTGTTTCCTCCTTATGGATTCCGAACTTACTCTCCTCTTCTGCGATATTTACTTCAATCAAAACATTAACTGTAACATTCTGCTTAGCTGCCTGTTTTTCAATTTCTTTTGCAAGATGAATACTGTCTACAGAATGAATCAGTTCTGTTTTTCCAACAATATACTTGACTTTGTTTGTCTGTAGATGACCAATCATATGCCAGCGGATATCCTTTGGAAGCACCTCGATTTTTTCACACATCTCCTGCACTTTATTTTCACCAAAATCCCGGGGCCCCAGGTCGTATACGGTTTTTAACATTTCTACCGGTTTGGTTTTGCTGACAGAAATCAGGGTAACTTCACTTCGGTCGCGTCCGGCTTTTTCACAAGCTTTCCTGATATTCTCTTCTACCTGTTCAAAATTTGTCTTTAAATCCATGGTTTTCACTCCTGTTTTAAACTCTACATGATAACAATAATGGGTTACGTTTATTATGTGCACTAAGTGTAAGGATTCAACCGGGTAAGGATTGATACATTTATTTTACCACCAGCTGATCCTCTTTTAGCTTGCTGCCATCCAATGCAATATGATCATACAAGGCGACTCCGTAATCGGTTCCTGTATCAATTATGGTGTATTTACTATTTTGTGTCAGAATATCAATACGTTTAAACACGGCATAGCCCTTATTGATATTGTACACCCCTGTCAGCTTGTCTACATCGCTGCCAATGGTATAGGTGGAAGAAGAATCCGGCTTTACGGCAACATCACCTGTAGTAACGGATTCATCATCTATATAATAGCTGTCTTTATTTTCATAGTAGATGGTTGGCTGAACAAGTCGTACGGAATCGGTGTTTCCGGGACTGGTTTCTATCATAAGTCCTGGATCTGAAGAGTCCGCGCCCTTCGTAAACACGTTTTTCGGAACAGCATAAAATTCCTTTTTCACAATAGCGGAATTTGGAATTTTCAGTCCTGTTTTCTCAGAGACAACCAACTCTACATCCACAAAACGATCGTTGACATACCGAATCATGGCCGTTCTTATCGTGAGATTCAAATAGTAATTCCCTTTTTTTTTCAAAACCGAAAATGGAACGGTCACTGTGAAATCATCCTTGCAAAAACGTACTTTCACATATTCACTGTCTTTTAACTGTTTCACCAGATCTGAGGAAACAGGAAGGAGAAGATTCCAGATTTCACTGTTTACTCTTTTATAAGCCGGGTCGCCGGCTGAGACCTGAGACTGATTTTCAAGTGTGTTTTTATTATAATTCGTCATCTTAAAGGAATCTGCGGTAAAGTTGTCAGTGGTTATGTTTTCATAGCCATCCGTGTAATACACAATGATTCCCGGAGATTCTGACTTTTTCTTATAAAATGTGTTATTCTCCATGGCAGACTTCACATCATCCTTCAGAGAACTCAGGGCATTGATGCTGAGAGACTGGGAAAGCTGTGCGTTGATTTCATTTTTAAAGGAACTCACAGTTGAAAAAGTATTGGGATCATAGGGATTTCGGAACAAATCTATTTTTGACGAAATCTCATCCAATACTTCTCTGTCCAGATTTTTTCCATCTGAAACTGCACTGGTAATCTGCTTTGAGAGACTTCCATTTGTATCAATGGAATAAATGATGTCGTTAACAGAGGCCTTGGAGGCATTTTTGACATAGTAATTGATATATCCGCTCTGACCTGCATATACGACAGTTTCATCCCGCAGGATAAGTCCATGATATATGTGGTTGGTTGCAATGGTTCCCTGTCCTACTTCGTATTCTGAAACAGTATCGGATGTGAAATAGGAAAAAAGATTAAATCCAATATAAATGATTATGATAACAAAAACCACTACCCCTACATTTAAGTGGAGTCCGCGATTCATTTTTACTACATTTCGTTTCTCAGACAAGTAATTTCACCTCATGTATTTACTATGTCTATCTTACCATTTTTACAGAATAAATACAATCATAAGAAAACAGGTATATTTTTCTTTATATGTGACAAACTACTAAAAAACGGAGGTAATAAATTATGAAATGGCTTGATAATTGTCTTCTGACACTTGCAGTAATTGGATGTATTGTATGGGGACTGATTGGATTTTTCCAGTTTAACCTGGTCTCTTATATTTTTGGAGATGGAAGCTGGCTGTCACGAATCATTTATGCGTTGGTAGGCTTAAGCGGACTGTATCTGATCAGCTTCTACGGCCGAATCCGTTCCAGCTTAGAGGACTAATAAAAAAGGGAGTGTACGATACACTCCCGGATTTTCATAATTAATTATAAAGAAATAGTGACCTTTGCCTTAGCACATTCCGGTAAAGAATCTTTATTCCTGGAAACACTTAATACAAAACGGACTTTGTATTTCTCACTGATAACATCAAGCTTCTCAATGGCTTTCACAATCTCGGAATCATCCTCAATCGAGGCGATGGTAAGAAAACTGTCCAGATACATTTCCTCTAAATCATGATCCTGAGAAACTATTCCGCAGATAAATCCTAAAAACTCGTCGCAGTTTGTAACCGGATAATCCATCACGTTAATCAGACGGATTTTGTTGTTTAATTCATACATATGTTTCTGGCTCTTATCCAGATATACAACACTACCGGATGCTGAAACTACCTCATGATTTACCTTTGCCAAAAGCTCTTTGGTCTTTCCTTTCCCTTTTTCCCCGCATATAATCTCTATCATGGCACTTCCTCCTGTAATCAAAGCATGTGTTGCAAAGAACAACTCTCTTAAAACTATTATAGTCTATTTACCATAGAAATACAATCACTAATTCGCAAAGGTTGACAAAATTTGATTCATCAGCGCATAGAGATTGGAACGTCCTTCTGCCTTAAAAACGATACTGACGATATCATCGCCATTTTTATTTTTGGAATATAAAACCAGACAGTATCCTGCAGCATTTGTTGTTCCGGTCTTTCCACCAATTACGGTAATATCATCCGGAGCCTGAACAGCACCGGAGAGATACTGATTGGTATTTGCCCAGGTTTTGGTTACAGTATTTCCATTTGTATCTGTATAAGAGGCATCATAGCTTTGGGTTTTTATGATATCTTCAAATTCCTGCAGCTGAATAGCGGCCTGAAAAATCAGGTACATATCATAAACAGTTGTATAATGGTCGTCATCCGGCAGTCCGTTGGCATTCACAAAATGTGTATGCGTGGCACCAAGGGATAAAGCCTCTTTGTTCATTTCCTCTGCAAATTTTTGTATGGAGCCGGAATAATACTCAGCAAGGACGTTGGCGGCATCATTTCCACTGACTAACATCAAACCATACAGCAAATCCCGTACGGTAAGGGTATCTCCTGCTGCAACCCCGCATTTGGAGGAATCTGCCATATTGGCAACTGCCTCGGTGCTGACCGTTACCTTTTCGTCCAGATCACAGTTTTTTATAATGATATAAGCAGTCATAATTTTTGTAGTACTGGCCGGATAGAGCTTTTCAAACAGGTTATGACTGTATAGCACCTCTTGGGTGGTCAGATTGAAGGCACCGGCACCCTCCGCATAATCAGAAGAAACCTGATCGATGCCAAAATCAACATTATCCGTAACACAGAGATTCTGTGCGAAAAACTGACTGCTGACAGCGGTATTGTCCTCTGTCAGAGAGTAGGGATTTTCCAGCAAACCACTCTCCTTAGATCCGCATCCGGTTATAAAAATAGCTGCCATGCAAAGAATACACAGCAGTTTTCTGCATTTTTTATTTATACATTTCACGCCAATCCAAATCTCCTCTATCTAATGATTTAATCAACAACTCTGCAGTAGCAAGATTCGTCGCAAGTGGAATGTTATGCTCATCACAGAGACGGACAATACTGTTAACATCCGGTTCATGAGATTTTGGTTTTAGAGGATCACGTAAAAAAATCACCAGATCAATCTCATTATGTTCAATCTGCGCTCCCAGCTGCTGAGAACCACCAAGGTGTCCCGCCAGATATTTGTGAATCTGAAGGTTTGTAACTTCTTCAATCAGCCGTCCGGTGGTTCCGGTAGCAAAAAGCTGGTTTTTTGCAAGAATACCACGATATGCAATGCAGAAATTCTGCATCAGTTTCTTTTTTGAGTCATGTGCTACAAGTCCAATATTCATAAAGTGTTCCCCCTAATATTTTTTCGGTTGTAATCCAACGTTTAATACAAACCCCATTCCCATATACATTGATAAAAGTGAGGTCAGACCGTAACTGACAAATGGAAGCGGAATACCGGTATTTGGCATCAGGCCGGTTGCTACAAAGAGATTAAAAACGCTCTGAAAACCTACCAGTGCTGCCATTCCACAACAGATCAGTTTTCCGGATAAATCCTTGGCTTTTCGCGCAATCAGGATACATTCTATTGCAATAAACAAAAGTAAGCATATGATTACTGTCGTGCCGATAAAACCAAGTTCTTCTCCTGCTACTGCAAAGATAAAATCGGTCTGTGGCTCTACAATGTAATTCGCATTTTTCATGGATGTGGCAACGGAATTGTTCAGTCCTTTTCCCCATAACTGTCCGGATCCGATTGCCATAATGGAATTCTGCTGCTGGTCAGCGATTTCTGCCCATCTCTTATCTTTTGGATACAACCATGCCATAATTCGACCGAACCGGTAATCATCCGAGGTCTGGGCCATATGAAGAATCATACTAAACCCTATTAGTCCTACCGGGATGGTAATTCCTAAAACAGTCATTACTATTTTATAACTTAATCCCGCAATAAACAAGAGGCTAATAAAAATTAATGCAATTGCTATTGAGGTTGAAGTATCCGGCTGCTTGAAAATCAACAGAAGCGGTATCCCCACTAAAATCATGGATATTCCAATAATCTGTATTGTGTTTATTTTTTCTGCATATTTTGCAAAAAACCATGCGAAAAATAAAATCAGCACGATTTTTGCAAGCTCTGAGGGCTGAAATCGGAAACTGCCAAAGTCAATCCATCGCTGGGAGCCGTGGGAATTATGTCCTTTTACAAGAACAAGTCCTAAAAGTCCGATAATTCCGATATAATACACCCAGCAGAACTTGAGGATAAAGGAATAATCCATCAGTGAAATAACGATCATGGCAATAAATCCAAGGATACAGCCCATGATCTGCATTTTCTGTACGGAATGCCTGGCACTGCCAATCAGCATGATTCCAATGATATTTAATGTAAGAACACTTAAAATTAATTGAAAATGGTAATTCTTAAGTTTGTATTGTTTTAACATCTTATGCTCTTTTCCTGTTTGGTTTTAATACCACTCTTATCTCATAGTTATCAGGAGCAATCTCAAAGTAACGGGATATGATCTCCGAGATTTCTTTTTTCATCCGTCCGGCTGCTGCAGGAGAATGATCAAGCGGAACTGCCTCAGCCATAAGTTTTAACCGCTCACGGGCAATAGAACCAGAGTCATCTGCTTTCCGGGTAAATACATTAGCTTTCATAACGGCATTCCTTTCCATTGATAAAGATTTTGCCATCTTTTGTGCGGTTGTCCTCTGAATTCAAATCCACAGGAACTACCCGGGGATTTGTAATTGCCCGGGCTGCATTCATAAATGCTCTGGCTGATTTTGCATGCATGCCCAGTACCGGGATTCCTTTGTTCTGACTGATGATAACCTTTTCATCCATAGGAATCACTCCGATTGCCGGTAATCCTAAAATATCTTCGATATCTTTTCTGGAAAGCATATCATGCTTTCGGACCATATGTGCATTGTAGGAATTGATCAAAAGATCCACCTGAGGGAAATGCATTCCGTCCAGAAGATACAGTACTCTTCCGGCATCACGAACAGCAGAAATATGTGGAGATGTAACCACCACAGCTCTATCCGCAGCCGATACTGCAAAATGAAATCCATCATCAATTCCTGCCGGACAGTCAATCAGACAGTAATCAAATTCCTGTTTGATCTGGGAGATTAACGTATAAAGCTTACTCTCATAGTCGCTTACTTTTTTGCAGCGGAGGGCAGCCGGAATCATAAAGAGATTCGGATAACGCTTGTCCCGGATCAGCGCCTGCTTCAGCCGGCACTTGTTTTCCAGAAGATCAATCAGATTATACTGAATCTGATCCTCCATTCCCATTACAACATCTAAATTTCGAAGTCCCATGTCGGTATCGATCATGATGACTTTTTTATCTAACCGTGAAAGTCCTGCACCGATGTTGGCAATTGTTGTAGTCTTGCCCACACCGCCTTTTCCTGAAGTGAAAACAATCGCTTCACCCATGAAACAAACCTCCTGTTAGTATAAAATGTATGTGACTAATCGGTAACTGAGTTATTGGAGTTACCGTTAACACCGTTTGCTTTCATATCCTTAAGGTCATCCATTGAGGTCTCCTTATAGTAATAGGATATAATATGGCGTGCTGCGGTAGCAGCATTATGGGAGCTGTAACCGTTTGCAATACGGACAGCTATCGTAATTTCCGGGTTATCATAAGGTGCATAACCCACAAACAGAGCATGGTTTGCATGATCTGCCTGCTGTGCGGTACCGGTTTTTCCAGCCATGGGAATATCAAAACCATTAAAGCTGTCCAGGTTTTCAACTACCATGCGCATTCCGGAATGAATGGCATCCCACTGCTCTTTCGTTAATGTTTTGGAAATATCTTCATAGTCAGGCTTGTATTCCTTTACGATTTTTCCGTCGGCATCCACGATTTTATTCATCAGCTGATAATTATAACGTTTTCCAGATACCACTGCCGTTACATAACGGGAAAGAGCAACCGTCGTGATGTTGTTGTTACTCTGTCCGATTGCTGCCATAACAGGATATTCCGTGGCAATTTTTGAGGTGTTTTCCTCAATTTCAAGGCCCGTCTTCTGGTCAAGTCCATAGATAGACGCATATTTTTGTATCAGACTGATACCGTTTTCATCATTATAGGAACCGGTCTTTTTCTGCGCCAGACGATTACCGACAGTATAAAAGAAAACGTTACAGGAATCGCGGATGGCAGAAGATACATTATCCATGCCGTGACTTCCCGGATAAATCCAGCATTTTGGTTTATTACTGATATCATTATAGATACCGGTACATTGAATCTCAGAGGATGTTGTAATTACGTTCTCAGCCAGTCCGGCTGTGGCAGATACCATTTTAAAGGTAGAACCCGGTGCGGTCTGTTCCTGGGTTGCATAATTCCACTGCGGTCTTGATTTATCATTGAGCAGTGACTCAAAATAATCCGCATCCACACCATTTGCCAGACGATTATTGTCATAGCCGGGATAGCTGACCAGTGCCCGGATTTCGCCTGTCTTTTCATCCGTGATGACACAGGAGCCGGTACATGGCTCTAAAGCAAGCTGGTCAGGTGTGATTTCGATGTTATTGATCTTCTCCATGATGAAATCATAAGGAGAAATGGTCCCATTTTTTAATTTATTTAACGTGGCATCGTCATAATCCAAAACACCCTGATCAAAGAGAAGGATGCAAAGCTGTCTCGGTGATATTTCACCGCTTTTTATCATATACTGATATATGATCTTGGAAAATTCAGTCTCCGTTTTTATTTTTTCAAGTATATAATCGCAGAGTGCATCATATACTTCAGAAGAATCCGCATATTTTTCATCCACCTCCAGCTGGCTGATATCAATCCAGTGCCTGGTGATGCAGTAGTTTAAGTACTCTTTCGGACTGAGCTTTTGCGCTTTCCACTCCTGATAGGTTGCATCATTCTCATCAATTTCATCGGAGAGAAGAATCTGATCTTCCTTGAGTCTGGAGATGATATAGGTAAACTCATCCAGCACTTCCTCCGACATGGAATTTAAACTCACCGGAGAGTTCGTAAGCTCCTGCTTGATTTTCCCCAGTGATACTTTCTGTCGTGCCTTAAAGCTCTTTAAAATGGCCTTTTCCGTATCGGAAGCCTTCTTTTCTGAAAAATGTTCGGTATTGATCACGCTGTTTCCAATCAGTGCCGTATAGACATCCTCTATCGGAATATTTCCGGCCTTGATATTGGAATATACAATTCCGGCAATCTCATTCTGCAGGGAATAGTAAGCTGCTTTCTGCAAATCAGCATCAATACTCAGATACAAGTCATTTCCAGCTACAGAATCCGTACTGCTTATGATTTTTGAAATTCTGCCCAGCTTGTCAATGTAAAATTTGCGTTCTCCGTTTTTTCCACGGAGATAGGATTCGTAATACTGCTCTAACCCGGCTTTACCAACAGTATCATTTGCCGTATAGCTTTTGTCCTTGGTGTGAAGCTCCTGATACTCGGACTCGGATATCTGTCCAGTGTATCCGATAATGTTAGAGAAAAATTCACTGTAATTATATTTACGGATCATATCCTCATCAACAGAGATACCGGTCAGCGTGTCCATATGTTCATTGACGTAGGCAACCGTTTTGTCCGATACGTTATTGGCAATTTTAACCTCCTTATACCGTACAAAGAAATTCCCCTTCATGGCATATCGAACCACAACAATCTGATATGCCAGCTTATCAGAATAAGAATCACTCACATCAAACTGATCTTCTGACATAAGGTAGGTCATGATCTGCTCGGCTGTAGCCTTTGCTTCATTGATTTGATATTTCTTGTTGTTTTCCAAATCCTCCGGGGATGCTTTCCCGAATACATCGGCACGAAATCTGTCTAAAGCTGTTCCGGATACATTAAAACTGTATGTACCGTCCTTATCCTGGTCAATCTTAAAATCGTTAATCAGCTTGTCCCCGTTTTTGTCCATAGCTGATAAAACATCAGCTAACTCAGCATTGATTTCTCTGTTTTTTTCCTTAGTGCTGGCATACCTGGAGCTATCTGTAATGGAAATGGAATACGCAAGCTCATTGTATGCAAGCAGTTTTCCGTTTTTATCATAGATATTGCCTCTGGCAGCATCGATGGGCTGGGTTTTTTGGATTTTTAAAGCAAAATTTTCCTGATAGGATTTTCCATTTACAATCTGAAGAGTAAAGGTTCTCGCCAGGATGATTCCGAACAACACCAGAAAAATCGCTGCCAGCACGAACAGACGGGAACTGAAAAAGCGTTTCAGGAAATCCTTAATATCATAATTCAAATTTTATTGCTCTCCTTTTCTCATGTTCCTCAAGGCTTTGATTGATCTTGAGAAGTAAAAAATAAAGAAAAATAGTAATTACCATGGTATACACAAATTCCGGTATAATAACCGAGGTAAAGTAGTACCAGAATGAAAATCTGCCCCGCAGCAGAAACATTACAAAATAAATGACCAGATTGCAGACAATATCACTGGAACCGATCAAAATCATAGGAAGTTTAATATCATCCGGGTAAAAACGTTTCTGGAACATTCCGTTGATGTATCCGATGTACATATAGAGTAAAGCATATCCACCAAGATAAAAACCACAAAATATGTCGATAAGTAGTCCGCAAAAGAATCCAATCCATAATCCTTCCTTTTTACCACGCATGAACCCAAAGGCAGAGATAATGATGATTAACAGATTTGGACCAATACCGGCAAAGTTTAGAACACGAAAAACTGTTGTCTGTAACAGAAAGCAAACTGCAATGATTAAAAAAAGCACTATTTTCCTACGCATAATTCTCTCCTGCTCCTGTTATTTTTGAGTTTCCGTTTCTGTTTCGGTGCTGTCCTGGGAAGAAAGTTCTTTTTCTCCGGTATCTTTGACAGTGGTGATAACCAGAACCTCCCTCAGATGTTCAAAATCCACAACAGGTGTAATGGTACCGGACTTTGTTAAATTATTTGGATCATTCTCCACACTGGCAATGTAACCGATCAAAATTCCCTCCTGATAGATATCGGATACGGCGGAGGTAACAACCGGATCCCCCGGTTTTACCTTATCATCCTCATCCCGAAGCTGCGTAAAAGGAAGTTCTTTATCTTTATTCATAGATTTAAGGCTTCCACTGACATTAAAATTGTCTTTGGTGGTCAGAACCATGGAACTTACATTGCTGGAATCATCAATAATACTTCGGACTTTGGAATAATTTGGCCCTACATCCGTCACAACACCAACCAGGCCGCTTCCTGCAATGACGTTCATTCCCTTTTGAATTCCCTCTTTTGTTCCTTTATCCAGGGTAAAGGTAGAAAACCAGTTGGTCCCGTCCATGGCAATAACATTGGCTGCCACCTTATCATAAGAGGCATATTTGTCATCCAGCTGTAATAGTTCTCTGTAATTGTCCAGCTCATACTGCTCTAACTTGGTGTTATTGAGCTTTAAAGTCAGGTCACTCACCTGAGCCTTAAGTTTTTCGTTTTCTTTTAATACCTCACTTAGCGTTTTGAAATCATTGGCCTTTCCGGAAATCCATGCACCTGCACTGTTTATTCCTTTTTGCATTGGAATAAAAACGTAGCCGGCAACCGTATTAAGCGGTCCGCCTGAAAGATTAAATACCAGGCTGGTAAAGAGTGCCACAACACAGACCGCAGTAAGGATCATCAGTACATATTTACTTGCAAGACGATTTTTCTTATTGCGAAAATGACGAAATTTTTTCATGAAATCCTCGAATCCTATCTAGCTTTTATCATTACTTTTCTTTTAAAGTACTGGTTTTCATTGAGAACGGAATCCGTTTATATTTAGAATCCGTGGCAATCTTGGAAAGACCACGGACTGCACTTTCTTCCGGATCCTCACAGGTGTTAACTTTAATATTGGTAATCTGTGTAAATAACTGGTCCAGATCCTTGATCTTAGAACCGCCTCCGGTAATATAGATGCCTGCGTGAATGATATCTTTTGCCAGTTCCGGCGGAGTCTTCTCCAGAATCAGTTTAATAGAGGCACAGATGGACTCCAAATTAACCTTGATTGCTTCATAGACAACTTCAGCACTGATTTCGCGCTCCACCGGAAGTCCGCTTACCACATCAAGACCAACGACTACCATGGTCTCCTGTCTGCCCGGAAGCCCGCTTCCTAACTCTTCTTTTAATGATTTCGCTGTTTTCTTTCCAATCACCAGATTAAATTCCCGGCGGATATAACTGATGATAGACTCATCCAGACGGTTAGAGCCAAAATGCATGAGATCACTGAGCACCAGCCCGCCTAAAGAAATGACGGAAATCTCTATAGTATCTGCCCCCATATCCACCACCATGACACCGTTTGGCTGATTGACATCAATTCCCAGTCCCACAGCATCTGCTAACGGTTTCTCACAGAGCATGACACTCTTCGGGCGGAATTTACTTTTATAGAACAATTCAAAAAATGCTCTCTTCTCAACATCCGTAATATCGGTTGGTACAGCCACAAGAAATTCCGCATTCTTGACCTTTCCCTTCATTTTTTTCTCAATATAGTCAAAAATCATGGTCTGCAGAAAATTATAATCTGCAATCACGCCTGTGGAAACCGGAAATGTAACGTTAATATTTTCCGGTGCCTTTTCATACATGGCATAGGCATCGTCCCCATAAGCATAAATCTGATTTTTATTGATGATTGCGATTGTGTTCTTTTCGGTATAGATTTTCTGTCCGGCTTTACTGAACACTTTGAAATTGCATGTACCAAAGTCAATACCATAAATATTGCTGCTCATTGTTTTCTCCCTTTTCCTATGTTTATAACAATTGATTTTCATGGAAACTAAAATATTGATGATCCCCGATTACGATATGGTCTGCCAGCTTAAGACCTAACAGTTTTGCACCCCTGTTCAGATCTTCTGTCATTCGGATATCCTCATCACTGGGGGCTGGATCCCCACTGGGATGGTTATGCAGTACCACAATCATCACAGCATTCCGGATCAGTGCTTTCCGAAATAACTCTGCCGGTGATATATATGCATAACTGACACTCCCGGTTGCAATCAGGCTGTCTCCTAAAAATTTGCATTTGGAATCAAAAAAAGCTCCCATAAATACCTCTTCACGGCGGTGTCTCATTTCTTCCATGTAATAATCAGCGATGGAAGAAGGACTGTCTAATAAGAGGCGGTATCCTCGTCCGGTTTTGGCAATTCTTGTGGAAAGCTCCGCAACTGCTTTCAACTGAGCAGCCTTGACCGGTCCGATTCCTTTCATTTCTAAAAGCTGTTCATAGGACAGCTCATACAGGTTTAACAGATTTCCCTGGCATTCTGACAAAAGGCTTCTTGCAAGATCCAGTACGGATAAATCCTTTGTTCCTGTTTTTAAAATAATGGCGAGAAGTTCTGCATCAGACAGTGCTTCTGCTCCAAGATCACGGAAACGCTCATAGGGACGTTCCGATTCCGGTAAGTTTTTCATTGTAATATGGCTCAAATATTTTCCTTTCTACTTTTCCGAAGCCATATAAAAACTCATATTATTTTAACACAGTTTCTCTCTATTAACAAGATTTCGTTCATAAAGTTTCTGTAAAGACTTAAGAATCCCAAGTTTTGCATGGTACCAGGTCAGTCCACCCTGAAAATAGACGGCATAGGGTGGTTTTACCGGACCATCCGCAGAAAGCTCGATGGATGAGCCCTGAACAAAGGCTCCGGCTGCCATAATGACATCGCTGTCATAGCCTGGCATAGCCCATGGCTCCGGTGTCACATAACTGTCTACCGGTGCGGCCTCCTGAATTCCCTCACAGAAAGCTGTCATGGCCTCTTTATTTCCAAATTCCACAGCCTGGATAATATCATGCCGGCTCTCTGTTCCGTTTGGAACCACCTTAAATCCAAGTTTTTCGTAAATATTTGCAGCAAAAATAGCCCCTTTTAACGCACCACTGACAACGGTAGGTGCCAGAAAAAGTCCCTGATAGAAAGACTGGATCACACCAAGGGAAGCACCAACCTCTTTTCCAAGTCCCGGAGATGTCAGCCTGTAAGCAGCATTTTCCACACATTCTTTCTTTCCAACAATATAGCCGCCGATGGGTGCCAGTCCGCCGCCCGGATTTTTGATCAGGGAACCCACAATCATGTCCGCCCCTACGGAGAGCGGCTCTTTCTCTTCCACAAATTCCCCGTAGCAGTTGTCGACCATACAGATTACATCCGGTTTGATGTTTTTGATGAAGGCAATCAGTTCTCCGATTCTGGCAACGGAAAGGGTTGGTCGTGTGGCATATCCCTTAGAACGCTGAATAGTCACCAGACGGGTTTTTTCATTGATTGCATTTTTGATTCCCTCATAGTCAAAGGAGCCATCCGGCAGTAAATCCACCTGTGAATAAGTAACTCCGTATTCCGCAAGAGATCCCTTAGAGGGACGGATTCCGATTACTTCCTCTAAGGTGTCATACGGTTTTCCTACAGGAGATAACAGTTCATCCCCCGGTCTTACATTCGACATCAGTGCTAGTGCCAGGGCATGGGTACCGCATGTGATCTGGGGGCGGACCAGGGCATCCTCGCCTCCAAAGCAGTCTGCATAAACCCGCTCTAAGGTATCTCTTCCCATATCATTATATCCGTATCCGCTGGAAATATTAAAACATTCTGCGCTGACACGATTTTTCTGCATGGCGGAAATCACTTTCATCTGATTATATTCCGCATTGGCATCAATCTTTTCAAAGCGTTCTTTTAAAGAGGCTTCCACTTTGCATCCAAACTGGTATACTTCTTCTGAGATTCCAAGTTCTTTATATTTTTCTTTCAGTTTCTGTTCCATCACTAATTCCTTTCTTTTGCAGTTCTTTTTTTATTTCCTGTAATATGGCATTTTCATCATAAGAATATTTCTGTTTATCCAGCCAGATCACATCCCGTTCTCTCTTAAACCAGGTAAGCTGGCGTTTGGCAAAATGTCTGGTTTCCCGTTTGATCACATAGACAGCCTCATCTAATGAGCATTTTCCATCCAGATAATCTATGATTTCTTTGTATCCCAGCCCCTGCATGGATACCATATCTCTGGTAAATCCCATGCGATGGAGTTTTTTTACTTCCTCTAACAACCCCTGTTCCATCATAAGATCCACGCGCCGGTCAATATTTTGATACAGGTTTGCCCGCTCATCGGTTAAAACAAAGTAGGCAAAATTGTAAGGGGATGTTTTTGCCCGCTCCTTTTCATTATGGGCAGAAATCGGTATATGGTTCTGGTGGTAAAATTCCAGTGCCCGGATGACACGTTTTCTGTTATTTTCATGAATCGTTTGGTAGGAAACAGGATCAATGTCCTTTAATTTTTCGTGGAGAGCATGGTCTCCATACTGTCTGGCATAATCCGAAAGTTCTTTCCGGTAGGACATATCCCCCTCTTCCCGGGAAAAATCAATGTCATATAAAAGTGCCTGAATATAAAATCCGGTTCCCCCCGCAACAATGGGAATCTGTCCATTTTCTAAAATGGTCTTCATGGCAGATTTTGCCATCTCCTGAAACCGGACAATATTAAATTCCTCTGAAGGATCCAGCACATCAATGAGGTAATGGGGAACCCCATCCATCTCCTCTGGTGTCACCTTTGCAGAGCCGATATCCATGTACTTATAGACCTGCATGGAATCTGCGGAAATAATGGCACCGTTTATCTCTTTTGCCAGCCGGATGGAAAGTGCGGTTTTCCCCACAGCAGTGGGTCCGGCCAGAACAATCAGTGGTTTCATGATACAACCCTCTTAAACTTTTTCTCAATCTCATATTTTGACATGGAAATAATGGTTGGTCTTCCATGGGGACAGCAGAATGGATTATCCAGTGTCAGAAGTTCCGTAATCAGTGCATCCACTTCCGGCAGGCTTAACTTGTTATTTCCTTTTACCGCCGCTTTACAGGACATAGTTGCCACTTTTTCCAAAATCAGTTCCGGAGTCTGCCTTCCGGTCAGGTTGGAAAAGTCATCCAGCATCTCGATAAATAAATCCTTCATATCAATGTGATACAGATTATCGGGAACTGCGGATATCATATACTCCCTGCCGCCGAAATTTTCCACCTCATATCCAAATCTCTGAATCTGGGGCATATATTTTTCCAGCATTTCCTGCTCTTTTGCATCCAGACTCAGTACGATGGGAGGACTAATTGACTGGGAAGTAAATTCTTTTTCCTTAAGTTTTGCCATCATCCGTTCGTACAGGACTTTTTCGTGTGCTGCGTGCTGGTCCATGATATAGAGTTTATCTTCGTATTCAATCAGCCAGTAGGTCTTAAAGAGCTGGCCAATGATCCGGTGTTTCTTTCTCGCATCTTCTGTGAGAAAATCCGGGGACAGGGACTCTAATGTCATTTGGGATGCGGTGTCCTTAACCGTTTTTTCTTTCCATGAACCGGCGGGAACTTCTGAGGATTTCCGGCTGGTCTGTACCGGTTCTTTTATAATGCCCGGTTTTACAGGATCAGAAGAATAGGATATATGGTTCTGTCTTAATTCATTGATCCGCCGTTTCTCAAAAGGCTCCGGAATCGGTTCTTTATAAACAGGAGGCATTTTTTTCTCAGGCTCATCCACCGGAACCTCCGGAATCAGTTCCTTATGAGATAAGATTTTAAAAATAACATCACAGAGTTCTTTATATATCTCCTGATTATTTCCAAACCGAAGCTCCATTTTGGTGGGATGTACATTGACATCTAATGTGTTATCCGGAAAAGTAAAATAGAGCACGGTAAAGGGATACTGATGCTGCATTAAAAAATTCCGGTAAGCCTCCTCAATCGCCTTTGAAAGAATGTTGCTCTTAATATAGCGCCCGTTAATGAAATAATTTTCATAATTCCTGTTGCCACGGTTGATTTCCGGTTTTCCGATATATCCGGTCAGGGAAAAATATTCTCCCTCATAATTGACTTCCAGCAGGGAAGAGGCGATATCCCTTCCGTAAATATGATAAATTAAATCCTTATGATTTCCATTTCCGGAAGTATGCAGCCTTGTCTGGTTGTTGTTAATATATTTAAAGGAGATATCCGGATGGGACAGGGCCAGTTTCTCAAGCATATCACTGATATAAGTACCCTCAGTATGGGGAGTTTTTAAAAACTTGCGCCTTGCCGGAGTATTAAAAAACAAATCTTTTACCAGAAATGTAGTTCCATCCGGAGCACCGATTTCCTCGTTGGAAACTTCTTTGGAGCCTTCAATCAGATACCGTGTTCCCGTCAGGGCATCAGCAGTTTTAGTAATTAATTCTACTCTTGCTACTGCTGCTATGCTGGAAAGTGCTTCTCCCCTGAACCCGAGTGAATGTACACACATAAGGTCTTCCGCACTTCGGATTTTGCTGGTGGAATGACGTAAAAAAGCCAGAGGAACTTCCTCCCCTTCAATTCCGCATCCGTTGTCCGTGATCCGAATCAGTGTGGTACCGCCATCCTTAATCTCCACTGTTATGGCAGAGGCTCCAGCGTCAATGGCATTTTCCACCAGTTCCTTTACCACAGAACAGGGTCTTTCCACTACCTCACCGGCTGCAATTTTATCAATTGTCTCCTGACTCAATAACTCAATCTTACTCATTTTTCTCCTTTTTAAGGAATAAACTTCCATGCAGAATGATCTTTGATGCAGTAATTACCATCGGTTCTTTATCTTATTCTGCAGTTCGTAAAGTTTATTTAGTGCATCAAGGGGTGTCAGGTTACTGATATCAATATCCCGAAGTTCCTGTATGATATCATCATCCTTCACCGTATCGAAGAGCGACATCTGTGTCAGATCCACCTCATCCAGATGCTTTTTTTTCTTTCTGGCAGCAGTATCCACGGAAATATTTTTCACGGTTTCCGTAATATCGTTTTCCGCCAGCTGGTTCACAATTTCTTTGGCACGGTCAATGACAGGATCCGGAATTCCTGCCAGCTTTGCCACCTGAATACCATAGCTTTTGTCAGCACCGCCCTTTACAATTTTACGCAAAAATACAATGTCATCCCCTTTTTCTTTCACCGCAATACAGTAGTTATTGACACTGTCTAATTTGCCTTCCAGCTCAGTCAGTTCATGATAGTGTGTGGCAAATAAGGTTTTCGCGCCTAAAAGCTTCGGGTTACTGATGTATTCTACCACAGCCCAGGCAATACTGAGTCCGTCAAAGGTACTGGTTCCCCGCCCGATTTCATCCAGAATCAGAAGTGATTTGGCCGTTGCGTTTCTCAAAATATTTGCAACCTCATTCATCTCCACCATAAAAGTACTCTGTCCGCTGGCAAGATCATCTGATGCTC
Source organism: Agathobacter sp. (assembly GCA_022772675.1). Classification (GTDB taxonomy): domain Bacteria; phylum Bacillota; class Clostridia; order Lachnospirales; family Lachnospiraceae; genus Roseburia. The sequence continues at coordinate 92,169 of JALEZW010000032.1, forward strand.
CTACACGGGTGAAAATCCGGTCAACCACTCCGATATCTGCAGTTTCCGCCGGAACATAGCTTCCAATCTGCGCCATCAGCACAATTAATGCGGTCTGTCTCATATAGGTGGATTTTCCTGCCATATTAGGACCGGTAATAATGGAAATCCGGTTTTTTTGATTATCCAGGTAGGTGTCATTGGAAATAAACATATCATTTACAATCATTTTTTCCACCACCGGATGGCGTCCGCCTTTGATGTCAATAACACCGGATTCGTTGATTTTTGGCCTGCAGTAATTATTCTGACTGGCCACAAGGGCAAGGGACACAAATACATCAATCTGTGCAACGGCTTTTGCTGTCTTCTGGATTCGTTCCACGTTGGCAGCAACCGTATCCCTGATTTCACGGAACAGATCATATTCCAGACTGACCAGACGATCCTCGGAACCTAAAATGGTGTCCTCTAATTCCTTAAGTTCCGGTGTAATATAACGCTCGGCATTGGTCAGGGTCTGTTTTCTGATGTAATAATCCGGCACCTGTTCCTTAAAGGAGTTGGTTACTTCCAGACAGTAGCCAAACACTTTGTTATATTTGATCCGAAGATTTTTAATGCCTGTTTTTTCCCGTTCGGATGCCTCTAAATCAGCCAGCCATTTTTTCCCATCTGTGGAAGCTGAACGAAGTCTGTCCACTTCCTCATTGTATCCGGCCTTTATAATATTTCCGTCCCGAACCGAAAGAGGCGGATCCTCATTGATGGACTCCTTTAACAGAGAATATAAATCCTCCAGACAGTCAAAGGAATCCATAATCTCCTTTGCCAGTTCGCAATCAATATCCCCAAGCAGCATCTTAATGGGAGGCAGCATCTCAAGGGAATTACTAAAGGCCACCATATCTTTGGGATTGGCAGTCTGATAGGTAATCCTTGTGATCAGACGTTCCAAATCGTAGATGGGATTTAAATATTCTCTGAATTCTTCTCGTGTAATCTCCTGCTCATTTAATTTTTCAATCAGATCCTGTCTTTTTATGATTTCTTTTTTATCAATCAGTGGCTGTTCCACATAAGAACGCAGCAGTCTTGCCCCCATGGCAGTTTTTGTCTTATCTAAAACCCAGAGAAGGGAACCACGTTTCTGCTTTTCCCGCAGTGTCTCCACCAGCTCAAGATTTCGTCTGGTGGAGCTGTCAATGATCATGTATTTTCCAATGGAATATGGATGAATGGCAATGATATTGGACAGCGTATTTTTCTGGGTCTCGTACAGGTACTTAAGAAGTGCTGAACTTGCAATGACCCCGCAGTCGTAGTCCGCAAGTCCAAGTCCTTCCAGACTCTGTACATGAAAATGGGAAAGTAATGTCTCGTTGGCAAGATCATCCCCGAAATACCAGGCATCCAGTGCAGAAACCACAATTCCCAGACGGTCTTTCATATCATCGATATCCATACCGCTCATGTAAAAGGGTTCATTGCAGATAATTTCTGTAGGAGCAAAACGGTTTAATTCATCCAGAAGCTTTCGTTCACTGTCCACCTCTGTCACAAAGAAATCACCGGTTGTGACGTCACAGGTGGCGATTCCATATTTGTCTCCTATGTAAACAATACACATTAAGTAGTTATTTTTTCCTTCATCCAGAGACTGCATATCGGTATTAGTCCCCGGGGTCACAACTCGGATGACTTCCCGTTTCACAATGCCTTTGGCAAGCTTTGGATCCTCCATCTGTTCACAAATGGCAACCTTGTAGCCCTTTTTAACCAGCCGGTTAATATAACTGTCCGCGGAATGAAATGGAACCCCACACATGGGAGCCCGTTCCGGGAGTCCGCAGTTTTTTCCGGTCAGTGTAAGTTCCAGCTCTCTGGATACTGTTTTGGCATCCTCAAAAAACATCTCATAAAAATCACCGAGACGGTAAAACAGGATACAATCCTTATATTGTTCTTTTGTCTGCAGATAATGCTGCATCATTGGTGAAACTTCCTGCACGGTTTTTTCCTTTCTTTGATCCGTAAATTGTATTAATGATGTGAGTATTTATCTTAATAAGCCGGTTTAAACCGTTCCATAATTGAAGAAGCGAGCCGCAGCCCGTCAATTGCAGCCGACATAATGCCGCCGGCATATCCTGCTCCCTCACCGCCCGGATAAATCCCTTTTATATTGCTCTCCCCATGTTCATCTCTAAGTAATCGTACCGGAGATGAGGTACGACTTTCCATTCCGGACATAATCGCATCTTTTCGGTCAAAATCCTTCACAATCTTAGAAAAATGTTCCATTCCCATCATAAAGGACTGTTCCATGTCATGAGACATAAGTCCCCGCAAATTTGCAAAACAGGTGCTGCCCTTGGTCTGGGAATCAAAATCTCCATAACCGCTGCTGATTACGTTCTGACAGTAATCTCCGAACAGCTGTTGTGGGATTTTCCCTTTTCCCAGTTCATAATTCGCTTTTTCCAGCTGCTCCTGATAACGCATGCCGGAAAGCGCATCCTCTGCTCCAAAATCCTTCCTTCCTACAGAAACAATAATGGCAGAATTTGCATTTTTGCCATTCCGTCCGGAATAGCTCATTCCATTCACACAGGTCTGTCCCGGTACAGATGATGCATTCACTACATATCCCCCCGGACACATGCAAAAGGAATACACACCTCTTCCATTGGGAAAATTGGATGTCACTTTGTAGGGAGCCGCAGGCAGACGGATTCCTTTCTGTGTTCCGTACATGGCCCTGTCAATCATTTCCTGTGGATGCTCCAGACGGAAGCCTACTGCGAAATCCTTGGATTCCATGGAAATCCCTTTTTTTAATAGCATGGAAAAAGTATCTCTTGCGCTGTGTCCGGGTGCAAGAATCACAACGGAAGCCGTAATGGTTTCAGATTCTGTTAACACAGCCCGAATCTGTCCTTTTTCTATCAGAAAATCCTTCACACAGGTATGAAAATGAAATTCTGCCCCATGTTCTGTGAGAAACTGTCTCATGTTCCGAATTACGGTGGCCAGAATATCGGTTCCGATATGTGGTTTTGCGTCATATAAAATTTCTTCCGGCGCACCGAATTTTACAAAGGTTTCCAGCACATAACGGTTTCTTCCGGAGGGATCTTTGACTACCGTATTTAATTTTCCATCGGAAAAGGTTCCTGCTCCGCCCTCCCCGAACTGGACATTAGAATCCGGGTTTAAACACCCTGTTTTCCAAAAATCCAGAACATCTTTTGTCCGGTCCTGTACACATTTTCCCCGTTCCAGGATGATGGGAGCGTATCCCGAAAGGGTTAACTGCCAGGCTGCAAACAGTCCGCAGGGACCAGCTCCTACAATGACCGGCCGTTCTTTTAATTTCACCTCTCCCATTTCCGGAAATGCATAAGGGATTTCTTTCGCCAGGGTAATCTGAGAAGGATTTCCTTTTTTTATCACGGCACTTTCCTTTTGAACCCTTGCCTCTATGGTATAGACATAATAGATTTCCGGCTTTTTCCTTGCATCAATGGATCGCCGGGTAATCTGATATGTGAGCTCATCCTTTGCAGAAAGACGTAATATTTTTCTTATTTTTGTTTCCAGCTCTTTTTTACTGTGTCCAGCCGGAAGTTTGACCTGATTGATTTTAAGCATATGTACCTACCGCATTTCCTGCAGTGTATCCGCTTGACCATGCCCACTGTAAATTGTAACCTCCACAGATTCCGTCCACATCAAGTAGTTCTCCTGCAAAGTACAGCCCCGGAACAAGCCGTGACTCTAATGTGTCAATTTTAATTTCTTCTGTTCGAATCCCCCCGGTGCACACCTGTGCATATGGGAAATCCCGAATCTTTAACAGTTGAACAGGATAACCTTTAATTATTTGGACAAGGTCTTTCCGCTTTCTGTCATTTATAGTTTCCGTACTGTTATGTATAGAAATTTCTGCCTTCTGCAGCAGTACTGGAATGAGTTTCTGATTGAATAGCCCCCGCAGGGAATCAGAAACAGGCTGGACCCCGGCATCTCTACAAAATCTGCGGGTCACTTCCTCTTCCAATTTCTTCGGAAGAATATCCGGAAGAAAATCTATGACAGCCTCGACCCTCTTTTTTTCGTATAAAGCCCGGGCTCCGGGACTGCTGATCTGAAATACGGGGATTCCGGAAATTCCGTAATCCGTCAGCTGCAGTTCCCCCCGTTCTGAGGTAAGGGCTGTATTGTCCACCATAAGAGTAATGTCAGCCTCTGTACGTACACCGGATACTTTTTTAAAATCCATTCCGGATGCCTCAAACCCACAGAGAGCGGGAAGCACCGGTGTAAAATGGTGGCCCAGTTCTTTCAGAAGGGGAAAAACAGTACCGTCACTTCCAAGCTTTGGTGCAGCCTTAAGTCCGGATGCAAGAATCACATTCTTTGCATAATAGGTTCCCAATGAGGTTTTCAGGGTAAATCCATATTTTTCCGGTATCACATGCTCAGCCTCACACTCTGTCACCAGCGTTACCTGACAGCGGGAAAGTTCTGCAGTGAGTGCTTCGCAAAGGGAAGACGCCTGTCCGGAATTGGGATAATAGTATCCGTTTTTCTCTCTGGGCCAGATTCCGATTTCCCGGAAGAAAGAAAGGGTATCCTCTTGGGAAAAGTGTTTTAACACGGATTCCAGAAGTTCCTTATTTCCGTAATAACAGCTGGAATTCATAGTCTGATTAGTAAAGTTGCATTTCCCGTTTCCTGTGGAAAGAATTTTCTTTCCCGGTTTGTTTTTATGTTCCAGGAGAAGAACGGATTTACCACGTCTTGCTGCCGTGATGGCTGCCATCATACCGGACGCTCCGGCTCCGATTACAGCCACATCCCAAGTTTTTCTTTTACTCATAAGCCACCTGTCTCCTATCTTCTAAACCAATTGAATATTTTAACATAATCAGTATAAATATTCAACTCGAATAGCTTTCCAGAAAATCAAAAAGTCTTTTTTCTGAAGTAAAAGGAATCCCTGGCTTTGCCTGTTTACGAATCTCCTCTGATAAATTTTCTGTCCGGATACCAGTCTCCATATACACGGTTTTCCCATCGGCCTGAAAGACAACCAGACTCCCATCCTCTTCCTTCACCAGATATCTGTAAGCCGGCTGGCTTTTCGCTGATCCGGCAGGAATACTCTGTTCGCTTTCGATTTCCGATTCTACAATCTGTGTTTCCTCCGGCGCAGGATATATTTTCTGGCAGCAGATTCCAAATATCAGGATTGCTGCCAACAATAAAATAATGCAGATGCCTGTTTTCTGATTCATGATATCACCCTCTTAACATAGCATCTGCATTTTTTTCTTATTTATTCATTTTTACTTTAAAAGATGTAATTTTTTAGCAATCTGTGCCAAAGTACGTCCCTTCGGGAATTTCAAAATCTCTTCCTCCGTAAGCCCGTGGAATAAAAGAAGCACCACTGCATAAACAATAACAGAGACCATCACGGATAAGATGACTGCCACCGCATTCACATGAATCAGCACATAGCACCCCTTATATACCAGAAATGTTGCAATTCCCATAGCAAGGGAGGCAAATGCCGGTATCAGAAAGGTTCTCTTGATTTCCTGCCTGTAGCCACTGTATTTACGGATTGAAAGTGCATTTAAAATACACATAAAAAGAGCAAAGAACATATTTGCAATCACTACCGCGTAGATATTCAGGCGGAAAAACAGCATCAAAAGAATCAGTAAAATCACATGGGCTGCCAATGAGATGCAGGCATTGATCACAGGTACCTTCAGTCTGTCAATTCCCTGCAGCAGTCCATTGGACAGGGTAGACATGGCATAAAAAACAACGGCGGCCGCACCAACTAACAGCATCGTTCCAGCCATAGGTGCTGTTTTTGCGGTTCCCGGGAATAACAACCGGCAGATGGGTTCTCCCAGAACAGCCAGTCCTACTGTACACGGGAACGAAATGATCATTACAAAACGCATGGCAGAATCAATCTGATTATGCACCATCTTCATATCCTTTTTGGCAAAAGACATGGTAAGTGTCGGTACTGAAGATGCTGCCATGGCAGATGCAATGGAAATAGGTACATTGATAAGGAGCTTATATTTCCCGGAAAATACTCCCCACCAGACATCTATCTGATTCTCTTTGTACCCTTGCAGCAATGCCACATTTTTAAATACACTCTGATCAATGATCCCACTGATATTGTATACAGTTGTACTTAAAAGAACCGGAATAATTGTTACGATGAGAATCTTCATGGTATAGGCAAAGGGTTCAACCTTTACCCCGCGCTCCCGTCTCATCCTGCGTTTAAAAATCTGCATATAGGCAAAAAAGACAAACAGGACAAACAGCAATGCCGCAACTGAACCCAGATTTGTACCAAGTGTACCTCCTGCCGCACCATAAGCAGGACCATAATGGTCCGGATCCCCTAAAACTGCCCCGATTCTGCTGCCGTAACGGTAAAGAACATAGGCTGCCCAGACACTGACAATTGCATTGACAATCTGCTCAATGATCTGGGAAATGGCACTCGGCATCATGGTTCCAAGTCCCTGAAAAAAACCTCGAAGCACCCCCAGTACAGCCACTACAATTAATGCCGGTCCTAATATCTTAAGGGCAAACACACTGTATGGGGTTTTCAATAATGTTCCTGTAAAAAATTCTGCACCAAAATAAACGACTACCGCAGCAATCGTGCCGGTGGTAATGGCAAATAAAAGTGCGCCCTTTAAAATCTGATATACCGATTTATACTGTCCCTTTGCAGCCCTTGCAGATACCGTTTTGGATACTGCCTGAGGAAGACTGTAGGATGAAATAATCAGGATAACATTATAAATATCGAATGCGCAGGCATAATATCCAATTCCCACATCTCCAATGATGTTATTCAGTGGAATCCGGTAAATCAGTCCGATGATACGGCTGATAATGGATGCCACTGCAAGAATTGACCCCTGTACAAGAAAGTTCGTTCCGTCATTTTTTGATTTACTCATAACTTACCTCATCATTTTGCACTGATCACATTTCCTGAGGATCTGCTGTTTTCACAGATTTCCACCCATGTTTTTCCAGGATTTAATACAATTTCCTGTCCCTTTTCATCGAAATAATGGGTGATATCTGAATCGGATTTTCTGGTCCATGTGATGTCTACTGCCTTACCATTGGTGATGAATTTTCCGTCTCCTCCGGAAAGATAATCAATGTCTAACGTACCGTTCTTTGAATCTTTCAGGGAACTTCTGCAGTTCTGAATAATGATATTCTTCACCTTAAGCTGTTTTCCCGTTAAACCGTCCACCTGCTTTTCCCCGAATTCGTAGCGATAATACAGACCATCCTTTTCATTGTATTCAAACCAGGGCTTTGCGTCAACATAATACATGGATATTTTTTTTGCATCCGTTCCATCGGAAAGCATATTTTCAGCTTCTTCCGTCGTAAACTGATAATGGGGTGTGTAATCCTCAGGAAGACTGGTATCAAATCCATAGGTTTTCATTGCAGATGCAATATTTTCCCCGGTGGTATAAAGGTTATGAGGGGCTTTTCTGCTGTGGTCACGGTAATAAAATGCTCCCCCTTTTCCGGTAATCCCATCTACATTGTCAATAAAGGAACTGTTTAAAATATCAAGAGCATACTTGCTTTCTCCTGCATGGAAATATGCCGCACCGAACTCCTTTGCAAAATAGACGTAGTACAGACGGCAGCTTCTGACATTTCCCACCTTCTCCAGTTTCTTATAATTCTGATAGATTGCCATTAAACGGGTGATCCCGCCTTCTACCGGGCACTCGTAGATGATATCGGCACTTCCCACACCATACTGCGGCAGGGTGACATGGGTATTTTCTGTCATTACCGCTACCGGACGGTTATAAGCGTTCTTTTCCTTTATCCATTTTCCAGTGTAAAAGCTCCTGACCTCCCCGGTATGGTCATCCACCGGCTCCGGTTCTGCCGTCTCGGTTTCTACTGCAGCAGCCTCACTTTCCGTTTCTTCCGGTACTGGCAGCGGTTGTTCTTTTTTCTTACACCCGGTTGTAAGACTGGCTATCAGTGCAGCAGTCAGACATATCCCCAGCCATTTCTTTTTCATGTGATTTCCTCTCTTTTTTAATTCTAAATGTCAGTTTCTATTGATATGAGGGTCAAAAGGTATTTTGCCCCTCATTTGATACACACTGATATACAAAATGCTACTCTTCTCTTGGAATATTCAACTCTTCCAGAATCTGCTTCTGCTTCGGTTCCATCACCGCAGCGTCCTCCGGCTCAATATGGTCATAGCCAAACAGATGAAGCATACTGTGGACAATAAGAAAAGCAAATTCCCTTTTCGGACTGTGGCCATAATTTTGTGCCTGTTCCAATACCTTGTCCACAGAGATGATAATATCTCCCAACATAACTTCTCCGGTATCCGGATTAAAATCCTCCTCCCGCTCTTCCCTTAAGAAATCAAAATTTCCCGGTTTCTCATAGGATAAAAGGGGGAATGACAAGACATCCGTAGGGCGGTCAATGCCCCGGTATTCCCGGTTGATCTCATGAATATTCTCATTATCGGTGAGGGTCATATTCACCTCTGCCTGATAGGGAAAATTTTCATGCACAAGGCAGAATTCCACAACGGATTCTGCCAGCTTGTCATATGCAAAATCAAAAGGTATGTTACAGGTCTCTTCTAAATAAAAACTCATTGCAGTAATTCCTCCTCTGCCAGAAATTCCCGGATTTTTAAGAACTGATTCATGCTGACTCCGGATTCGTCATAAATTCCACTTGCGGAAAACTCATTGAGTGCCTGATAAATGACCATATCCCGGTTCCAGGCACTTTTTCCCACATCTTTTTCCATGGCCTCCAGTCGGATGACAATGGCATCCACCATATGTACGAGAGCGGATTCCGGGGAAGACGGTAAATGTTCCTCTCCATAGTATTCCGACAGAATAAGAGTCAGATCTTCCGGAAAACAAAGTGATTCTGCTTTGTCAACCGCATTTTTGATATAGGGTTCCCCAATCCACCGGCCCATACGGTAATAAAATCCACCGGCCAGACAAAGTGATGCCCTATAGCCCACATGGGAAGCACAGCGGCAGGCAATATCGGATACCTTGTGGGCATGTTCGTATTCTGCCATGGAGAAATCCTTTAAAGCTTTTACCTCGGAATAGTCTTCTGCAACCATGTCCAGCAAATGATTGTCAATTTCATTATCTGCTGACTTTGCCAGCCATGAGAATACCAACTGTGTAAAGAATGCACTGACAACTCCACAGGAAATCCCATACAGGAAGGTCTGTGGATTTATCTCTTTCGAAGACAGATAATCAAACAGTTCCGGAAGCAGCATCCCTGTACAAAAAGTAAGCAGAGTCAGATAAATCCGGAAAGTCTTTTCCCGCAGGGCATGAGAAAGGACAGCTCCTAAAACCGTTAGAGTCATATACCCTGCCAGTGCATAAAAACTGCCGCCAACCGTCAGGGCAAGAAGCAGATCAAAAAACAGCCCCATCGTCATAGCTACCATAGAATTAGATACTGCAGAAAGCATGATAACCGGAATCATAACAGGGCGGTAAAATTCCGGAAGGAGGCTTACCCCAAATGTTAACAGGCAGCAGGCGGTATAGACAGCCGCTAAACGGATAAAGGTTGTCTTTGTATTTGCGGAAATTCCCTTTTTCCTTCTCTCATACTCCAGCTCGAAGATGCTGATCATCAGATAAAGCAGCGTCAGAAACAGCATACACAGCCATTCATCCGGATACAGATGGCTTCTGACACTTAACATTGCCGCAAGGGCAAAGGTAGTCAGAACAATGGTAAGAAGGGAAAGCACCCGGTACAGATTAATCGTTTCTTTTGGTTTCATCTTCGCTCCTGTCCTGGGGATTTCTTTTTGGAGCGGCTGTTCGCTTTGTTTTCGTAATCCTCATAGGCCTGCACAATTTTCTGTACCAGAGGGTGTCTGACTACATCCTTGCTGGTTAAACGGCAGATTCCAATCTCATCTATTTTTTTAAGAACAGTAAGTGCAACGTCTAAACCGGATTTACTGCCCGGCGCAAGGTCCTTTTGTGTAGCATCTCCGGTAATGACGGCTTTTGATCCAAACCCGATACGTGTTAAAAACATTTTCATCTGTGCAGGTGTGGTATTCTGCGCCTCATCTAAGATAATAAATGCGTTGTCTAAAGTCCGTCCTCTCATATAGGCAAGAGGTGCCACTTCAATCAGTCCCTTCTCCATATTTTTCTGGAAAGTTTCTGCTCCCATAATCTGATAAAGGGCATCATATAACGGGCGGAGATACGGATCTACTTTGCTCTGTAAATCTCCCGGCAGGAATCCTAACTTCTCCCCCGCTTCAATTGCCGGACGGGTCAAAATGATACGTCCTACTTCTTCATTTTTAAATGCCGTAATTGCCATGGCCATGGCAAGATAGGTTTTTCCGGTACCGGCAGGTCCCATTCCAAAAACAATCATTTTACTGCGGATATTGTCCACATACTCTTTCTGTCCCAGTGTCTTTGGCTTTACCGGTTTTCCCTGAATGGTATGGCAGATTACATCCTTATCGATTTCTACCATTTCTGCCCCTTTATGCTCCTGCAGCAGGGCAAGCGCATAATTGACATTCTGTTCGGTAATCACATTTCCATGCATGGAGAGCTCATACAGCTGCTCAAACACCTCCCGGGCTCCGCCGGCAGCGGAGGGATTACCGATGATCTTTACCTGATCATCCCTTACCACTACAGTAACTCCTAATGCCCGTTCTATCTTTTTAATATTGGCATCAAACTGTCCGAAGACATTTGCCATATGTTCGGTGGGTATCCGAATTGATATTTCATTCAGACTCATTCACAGGTTCCTTTCGTTTCATTTGTTTCACTTCGGTGGGTGCAGTTTCTGCTATATTTTCACAGGCTTTTACCCGGCCATATATGTGATAAGAATTTTCTCTCTGTTCCATCATAACATTTTTATCCATAATTCGCACCCCATTTTCTTCTAAATCTGCAAGAAATTGTTGAAAATGAGTAAGAGCCAGCTTTTTTGCCTCTGATTTTGATACAGAAACAGTTTCATTTTCCATCTCTCTGGTCGTAATTTCTCCCCAGTATACCGGCAGATAGAAACTGTCCAGAATACAGAACTGACTGCTGTTTTCCACCGTCTCAGCGGCGGCATACTCTTTTTTTAAGGAAGGGGTAATAAAACGGTAATCCAGAATTCTTATAAAATAACGTTTCGTCACCTCACCGGTTGCCTTTTTACAGATCATTTTCATGGGGATGTCATCGCTGTAATCATAGAAAGTAATGCCATAGATATCCGCATCCGCACTTTTATAATAGTATGTTCCTACTTCTCCGTTATCATCCAGGATTTCCTGTCTGCCGCATACTAAAAGCCCGCCTTTCTTTACTTTATCACCCTTTTTCACCTTGGGAGTCCCACTTCTGGTAATGATTGAGGCAATGGTGGCATCCTTTGCGGCAACGAGATCCATGCAGGTTCTGGTTTCGGTGGTGGTCTGTTTCACTTCAATTTTTTCCTGAATACAGACCACCAGCTTGGTGCCCTCCTCATATACACTTGCCCAAATAACCGGTGCAAAATCCTTTCTAAGGGAAAGCTCCAGTTCATCGTGATCAATAGCAGATGCAGAAATTCCATAGGTAATCCCCTGGTGCTTTAGATATTCCATAATCGTATCCTCCCCCAGAGAGGCATTGCCTTTAATTTCAATTCTCCAGATTCTGGTGGACAGGAAGCATACCAGAAGGAAAATGACTGCCACAAACAGGAAAAACGGTTTCCGCTTTCGATACTTATGCAAAAGAAATGGAAGTCCCCTTCTCTTTGTTATAAACAGTCTGGTTCTGGTTTTACGTAGAAACGGATGCAATGCATAGATATCACATAGCTTCATAAAAAAGCAGGCTTTTGTTTCTGACTCCATGGAAAGATTCCAGACAAAAATATTATGTCTTACACAGAGATTTAAAAAGCGGGCCGTATTTTTCCCGGTAACCGTAACCGCAAGAAAGCCGTGGATGTATCTGAGGAACCACTCTATCATACCGGAAAGGAGATTTCCTCAATATATCCGGAAATTTCAATCAGGTCACCGGAAAATTTCTGAATGCATAAATTTCTTCCAATGACCTGAATCCGGTATGATTTTGCGGCTATCACAATGGCACTGTCGCAGTATTTTAAAATTCCCCTGTGATTTACCACGCAGAGAGTCCGGTTTCCCTCCAGGGATAAAAGAGGCATACCAAGAAACAAATCCTTCGGCAGTTCCATATGTTCCACAAGGTGTTCCGGCTTTTTATTCTGTTTACTCTGATTCCAACGGCTTTTCATACTTCACTATATGAAAAAAACAATAAGTTTATTCATTTTGGTTTCCGGTACCTCTGAAGGAAAACATTGAGTTCCGCCGAAAGCATCATAAGATACATGCAGAAATACAGCCACAGCATAATAAGTGCAACAGTAGTCAGACTTCCATACATGGAAAAACCATTAAAATAATCCACATAAACCGACAAACCAAAGGAAAAAATATACCATGCAGCTGCACAGACCGCAGCTCCCGGAAGCTGACTTTTTAAGGTAAGCTTCTGGTTGGGAAGCGCCGCAAAAATAATATCAAAAAACAAAATCAGAAGCAGAAGAAAAATAAGCCCCCTGAATTTTTCCAAAAATAAAATAAAATCCCGTATCAGAACCAGTTTTTCCACCGCAAGCTTATGCAGGCGGTTTCCAAATACCAGAACTACCAGTGTAAAAACAATAGCCACCAGAAAGACAACCGTATAAATGACCGCCCAGAACCGCAGTACAAACCAGTTTCTTGTCTCTTCTAATTCATGGACAGAGTTGAGTCCGTCAGCCATATACTGGATTCCCTTGGCGGCTGACCACACTGCAACAATAGCAGTAATGGAAATCAGTCCCACAGAACGGCTGTAAATTTCTTTTACCAGAGAAATTAAAAATGGTGACACGTATTGTGGCATAATTTTTTTGATCACTGTAATGACCATGTCTTCCGTGATATTGGTATACTGCAGGAGAGAGGAAAATACCATTAAAAATGGTATCAGGGATAAAATTACAAAAAAAGCGGACTGGGCAGAATAGGCATTAATCTTATCTTTTTTACATTTATCCAAAAATTCTTTAACCAGTTCTATCATCTTCTTCATTATATTCCATCCTTTATTTGTGGTATGGTTCGTGGTGGATAATCCGGCAGCTTCTATAAATCTGTTCTAACAGTATAACCCGCATCAACTGGTGGGGAAACGTCATCTTAGAAAAACTTAACTGTTCATCTGCCCTGCTTAACACTTCATCAGAAAGTCCAAGAGAACCGCCAATGATAAAATATACATGGCTGATGCCGGACAGTCCCAGCTTTTCTATTTTTTCAGCCAGCCCAATGGAATCCGACTGTGTGCCATTAATTGCAAGGGCAATGACGTATCCGTCCTCATGAAGTGCCTTTAGGATGCGTTCTCCCTCTTTCTTTTTTACGAGAGTAATCTCTGTTTCACTTGCCTGCTCTTTCGTCTTTTCATCAGCCACTTCTATAATATTTAAACTACAGTAGCGGCTGAGGCGTTTGGAGTATTCCTTTACGGCCTCCGTATAAAATTTTTCTTTTATTTTTCCTACGCAGATAATTGTAATTTTCATTTTTTTATTTTACTATATTTCTCTGTAAATTTGAACCAATAAATGTTATAATAAGCTTACGTTACCATACAGTAACAATACTACATAAGCGAGGTATTGAAATTGAAGGAATTACAGGACAGAATAAAAAAGGACGGTATCGTCATTAGTGAAGACATTTTAAAGGTTGACAGCTTTGTGAACCATCAGGTGGATCCTACGCTGATGCAGCATGTGGGAGCTGAATTTGCAGAGCATTTTAAAGATCGCGGTATTACGAAAATTGCCACGATTGAGAGCTCCGGCATCCCACCGGCACTTATGACTGCCCAGGCAATGGAACTTCCACTCATCATCTTAAAGAAGCAGCCATCAGCAGTACTTAACGACCACCTGTATCAGACAGAGGTTACTTCCTTTACCAAAGAAACCAGCTATGAGCTTACCCTCTCTTCCAAATTCATTTCAGAAAAGGATCATGTGCTGATCATTGATGATTTTCTTGCAAACGGAGAGGCAGCAACCGGAGCTATTCGCCTGATCCGTAAGGCTCATGCAACAGTTGCAGGAATCGGAGTTCTGATTGAAAAATCTTTCCAGCCGGGACATGAGAAACTGACATCCCAGGGATTTGATGTCTATGCTCTGGCGCGAATCGGGCATATGGAAAAGGATAAGATTACCTTTATTGACTAAGGGAAAAGTAAAATGGGAGTGCCTGTCACTCCCATTTTTATTTTCAGTTCTTTTCTATTCTTCTATGGTTTCCTCTTCCTCCGGTTCCTCATTGCTATCAAGATCTTCCGAATAATAAACAAAATTTCCCTTATATACATCAGAAGACAGATTTGTTTTGCTGTCAATTAAAACTACAGACAAAATATTGTTCCCCTCAGGAACAGTAATTGGTGATGTATATCGGCTGCTTCCACGATTTGGAGTGCTTCCGTCCCAGGTGTAATAAGCATAACATCCCTCGGGAACAGTGATAGTTACAGTGGTCTCCACACCAAAGTCACCTCCATCCGGAGTGACAATCGGGATATCCGGCGCAGAAAATGAAATTTTATACTTACCGGTTATCGTATCACTATAGACTCCCTTATTATTTTTACATACCGCTTTTATTTCATATTGTCTGTTATTTTCCTCCAGTTTAATGGGCTGGGAATAAAGTATCCCATTGACCTCAGGATCTGTCCCATCCATGGTATAATAGATTTCATCCCTGTCTATAGATAAAATTTGTAAAATCTGTGCCTCTGTAAAAGTTCCTTCCTTTAGACTAAACTGTGGTGCAGTCACCTGATAATCAGAAAACAAATCTTTAAGACCCGCATCCACCGCTTGTGAAAGCGAAAGTATGGCAGAGATATTATCCGTTTTGTCATAGATGGCAATCAGGTGTTCACAGGCCCTGCGGTTTTTTTTGTCTGCCCGCATTACCTCCTGGTAAAGAACAAGTGCAGCGTCCTCATCCCCGGTTTTTTCATATAATTCTGCCAGTGCCAGCCTTACACTCATGTTATTTTTATCCAGAGTCAGCGCATTTTCATAATAAGAAACAGCTTTTTCATAATTGCCGGCTTTTGCTGCTTTTTCGGCCTGACTGATCTGATAATCCACCGAATTGGAATGATTCGACCGAATTGCTGCACCTAAAATGACCAGAGAAAAAACCAAAACAAATATAACGCCTGCAACCGCCAGGATAATTTTTCTCTGCATTTTTTTATTCTTTTTTGTGTCCGGCTGTTTTGCTTCCGATTTTATCTCAGCCCCTGTATCAGGCTGAACCGGGGCTGACTGAGGGTTTTCTTCCGTCAGTACCTGTTTTAAATAATCATCCTCATAGATGCTGTAATCCGGTACAATCTGCACTTTGTTCCCACATTTCGGGCAGTACAGAATTCCCTCCCGTAATTCCTCACCGCAATAAATACACTTCATGTTTAATCCCCTTTTGGACGTTCTATTGTTATGAGTAAAGTTTCATTGCTTCCACACAGTTATGCATTAACATCGCTATTGTCATAGGACCAACACCGCCGGGAACAGGGGTAATATAGCTTGCCTTCGGTTCCACCTCTTCAAAGATTACATCACCACAGAGTTTATTTTCCGCATTTCTGTGAATGCCAACATCAATGACAACAGCATTGTCCTTTACATAATCTGCCCCGATATAACGTGGTTTACCAATTGCTACGATTAAAATATCCGCCTCTCTGCAGATTTCCTTTAAATTCTGCGTGTGGGAATGGCAGATGGTTACCGTTGCATTTTCCCTGAGCATTAAAAGGGACATTGGTTTTCCCACAATATTACTTCTTCCAACAACCACACAATGTTTTCCATCCATCGGAATCTGATATCTTTTTAACAGTTCAATAATTCCTGCCGGAGTACAGGAAACAAATCCCTTCTCTCCGATTACCAGATTTCCCACATTCTGTGGGTGGAATCCATCTACATCCTTTTTGGGGGAAATGGCATGGATAATGTGATCCTCACAGATATGGGAAGGAAGCGGCAGCTGGCATAAAATTCCGTGTACCTTTGGATCTTTATTTAACTTGTCAATAAGAGACAGCAGCTCCTCCTCCGTTGTAGACTCCGGAAGCTCATAGGAAAGAGACTCGATGCCGATATAGGCACATGCCTTTTTCTTATTTCCCACATAGACGCTGGAAGCCGGATCATCTCCTACCTGGATGACTGCAAGGGCACAGGTTTTTCCCTGCTTCAAAAGTTCTGCCACCTCTGCCTTTAATTCATCCTTGATTTCTTTCGATATTTTCTTTCCGTCTATTAACTGTGCCATAATTCCTCCTTAAAATAATCCGGTAATCACACCGTCATCGTTGACATCAATTCCATAAGCCGCCGGTTTTTTCGGAAGTCCCGGCATGGTCATAATGGAACCGTTTACGGCAACCACAAATCCGGCACCCGCAGAAACATACACCTCACGGACATTGATGGTGAATCCGGTTGGTCTTCCCAGCTTCTTGGGATCATCAGAAAGAGAATACTGGGTTTTTGCCATGCAGACCGGGAAATCTCCCATACCGAGATCGGTAATTCTCTTTAACTCTCTTTCTGCTGCTGCAGAGTAAGTAACACCATCCGCACCGTAAATCTCTTTTGCAACAGTCTCTATCTTTTCTTTTAAACTCAGACTGTTCTCATAAAGCGGGTGGAAATGACTTTCCTTTTTCTCAAGGGTTTCCAATACTTTGTTTGCAAGGGCAATTCCGCCCTCTCCACCCTTCTCCCATACCTCAGAAAGGGCAAATTCGCAGTCATGTTCTTTACAGAACTGCTCCACGAAGGAGGTTTCAGCCTCGGTATCTGTAACAAAGGAGTTTAAGGTTACCACAACCGGTACCCCATACTTCTGCAGATTTTCGATATGCTTTTCCAGGTTGACAATTCCGGCCTTTAATGCATCCAGATTTTCTTTTGAAAGTTCATCCTTTGCCACTCCACCGTTGTATTTAAGAGCACGGATCGTTGCAACCAGAACAACTGCATCCGGATGAAGCCCTGCCTTACGGCATTTTATATCAAAGAATTTCTCGGCTCCCAGATCTGCACCAAATCCTGCCTCGGTAATAACATAATCAGCAAGCTTTAAGGCGGTACGTGTTGCCCGGACACTATTACAGCCATGGGCGATATTGGCAAAGGGGCCGCCGTGAACCAGCGCAGGTGTATGCTCTAATGTCTGAATCAGGTTCGGCTTAATAGCATCCTTAAGAAGTGCTGCCATGGAGCCTACCGCATGCAGATCTTCGGCAGTGACCGGTTTACCATCAAAAGTATATGCAACGATAATGCGTCCAAGACGTCTTTTTAAATCATTCATGTCTTCCGCCAGACACAGGATTGCCATAATCTCAGAGGCAACGGTGATGACAAAATGATCCTCCCTCACCATTCCATCCATCTTATTTCCCAGACCTACTACCACGTTACGGAGCACACGGTCATTCATATCCATGCAGCGTTTCCATACAATCTGCCTTGGATCGATTCCCAGTTCATTTCCCTGCTGAATATGGTTATCCAGTAAGGCTGCAAGCAAATTATTTGCAGACGTAATAGCGTGAAAATCCCCGGTAAAGTGAAGATTTAAGTCCTCCATGGGAACAACCTGGGCATAGCCGCCGCCTGCGGCTCCACCCTTAATTCCAAAGCAGGGTCCCAGGGATGGCTCACGTAAGGCAATGAGAGCTTTTTTTCCAAGCTTTCCAAATGCCTCGCCCAATCCCACACTGGTGGTAGTTTTCCCTTCTCCTGCCGGAGTCGGATTAATGGCTGTTACAAGAATCAGCTTTCCATCCGGGTTATTTTTAGAACGTTCAATCAGTTCATCGGAAATCTTTGCCTTATATTTTCCATATAATTCCAGGTCGTCTTCCTGAATACCTATGGAAGCAGCTACGTCTTTGATTGGAAGCATGGTTGCCTCCTGTGCAATCTGAATATCACTTTTCATGTTGTGAACTCCTCCTTTTATGCTTATGTGAATGTTTTTACATTTCTGTGGATGTGGACTCATCTGTCTCGCCGGAATTTTGATACTCCTCAGAAGTCATAAGTACCCGGCGGGGCTTGGTACCTTCCTCAGGTCCTACGATTCCTGCCTCTTCAAGCTGATCCATAATCCGGGCTGCCCTGTTAAAGCCTATTTTTAAATATCGCTGCAGCATGCCGATGGAAGCTTTTTCTTTATCAATAATGATTTTGGCTGCCTCATCAAAATAGGCATCCCGACCGTCATCTTCTCCGGTATCCTCCGTAATCGTAACGGTATTTCCACTTGTCTGCAGATTATCAACCTTTTGGACAATCTCCTCATTGTAAGAACCCGTACCGTTTTGTTCTTTAATATAGGCAACCACATCCCCAACCTCTTTGTCCGATACAAAGGCTCCCTGCACCCGGACCGGTTTCGGTGATGACTGTGGATGAAAGAGCATATCTCCTTTTCCCAGCAGCTTTTCCGCACCATTCATATCCAGAATGGTTCTCGAATCCGTACCTGACGTTACAGCAAAGGCAATACGGCTTGGCATGTTTGCTTTAATCAGACCGGTAATGACGTTGACTGAGGGCCTCTGGGTGGCAATTACAAGATGAATCCCGGCAGCACGCGCCAGCTGTGCCAGACGGCAGATGGCCTCCTCCACATCTGACGAAGCCACCATCATAAGGTCTGCCAGCTCGTCCACAATAATTACTATCTGCGGCATTTTTTCCGGTCTCTCCTGACCGTCCGGAACCTCTATAGAGTCAACCTTGGCATTATATCCATTGATTTCACGGACATTTGCCTCTGCAAATTTTTCGTAACGGTCTGTCATCTCTGCCACAGCCCAGTTTAAAGCACCTGAAGCTTTTTTCGGATCCGTGACCACCGGAATCAGAAGATGTGGAATTCCGTTATAGACACTTAACTCAACCACCTTCGGGTCAATCATAATAAGCTTAACCTCATCCGGTGCTGCCTTATACAGGATGCTCATGATAATTGTGTTGATACATACAGATTTACCGGAGCCTGTAGCTCCCGCGATCAGAAGATGCGGCATTTTTGCAATGTCTGTTACCATGGTTTTGCCGGATATATCTTTTCCAACTGCAAAACTGATCTTGGATTTGGCAGTCTGAAACTCTCTGGATTCAATCAGTTCCCGGAAAGAAACCATCACAGTTTCTTTATTGGGAACCTCAATTCCTACCGCTGCCTTTCCCGGAATCGGAGCTTCGATACGAATATCAGCTGCCGCAAGATTTAATTTAATATCATCGGTCAGACCAACAATTTTACTTACCTTTACTCCCATTTCCGGCTGAATTTCATAACGGGTAACAGAGGGTCCACAGCTTATATTGGTTACTTTAACATTTACTCCGAAATTTTTCAATGTCTGTTCCAGTTTATTTGCAGTTTCCATCAGCTGATGTTCTGTATTTCCGGCTTTTTTTCCGTCGCTCTTTTTCAGCAGATCCGTTGTAGGAAACACATATTCACTCTTTGCCGGTGCAGCAGGTTTTGCAATTTGTGCTGCAACCTCCTCCACCTCTTTCTTACGTTCCTGTTCCGGCTGTTTCGTTTTCCTTTTCTCAGATTTTCCTGCAGCGACAGATTCCTCTGTGGTTTCCGGTTCATTTTCCACAGGGGTTATGCTGCCCGATACGGTCATATTCTTTGCAGTCTTTACAGCATCCACTGACTTTGAAGCAGCAGATTTCCTTTCCGTAACAGGGGAAGCATCTTTGGGATCCGGTGGAAATGAATCCGGGGTAAAGACGCCGGAAATTTTTGGTGGAGTATCCGGTATCTTAAGCTCCGGCGAAGAAAGTTCACCCATCTCATCAGATTTCTTTTTCTGATTTTCCTTTGTCTCAATTCTGGTATCTCCGACTCCTGTTACCTTGTGATCCATTCTTCGATCCTTTTTTTCATTTTCCCGGTATTCCCGGTACTCGCGATACTTTGCATTGCTTTCCTTTGCGGACTCATACATTTTATGCCCGCTTTTTTGCATGCCCCGCAGTGCAGAGCGTTCCGTAATCAGTACCAGACAAACGATCAGAACAATGATATCTATGATATAGGACCCCAATAGGCCAAAAGCTTTTGTCAGATAGTAGGCAAGGAATCCCCCAAAAAGTCCACCGCCGGTATGTCTGTCTGCACAGTATGTATAAGCCTCAAGAGGCCTCATTTGCCTAGCACCACCGGTAAGTGCAAGAGCCAGAAAAGTACAGAAAAACAGGATAAACAGGATTGCAGCTACCAGTTTTACCATTGCAAAAGGGTTTCCGTGGTTTGATACAGCAAAAAAGCTTCCAATCAGAAGAAACACTGGAAGCACATATGCTAATAATCCGAATAGTCCGAAAAGCACATCGCTTACCCCTTTTCCAACCATTCCTCCGAATCCGAGATTACTGATAAAAAGCAGGAGAGAAATGGCGACAATAATCCAGAGAACCACCTCCGTGCGAAAAGCCTGTACCTTTTTCATCTCTTCCATCCGTTCTTTTTTTGTCTGTCTCTTTTTTCCACTTGATGTTTTACGGCTGCCCGTGGCCATGGGAAACACTCCTTCATTCACAAATTATTTCTATCATACCATATTTGAAGAGGAATGTCATCCCATATTAGTTTACGTTTTTTAGACTCTTTTTTTGTCAATCAGTTCATAAAGCTTGGAAAAAGCATCGGAAATACCGCCTACAGAGTCAATAAGTCCCTCCTTAACAGCCTGTTCCCCCACCAGAATAGTTCCAAGATCCTTTGTTAACATCTGGGTATTCATCATCATCTCCGCAATCCGCTCTTTCGTAACATGACAATGAAGGGAAATAAAACCGGCTATCCTGTCCTGCATCTGCTTAAAATAATCATAGGTCTGCTGAGCTCCGATCACGGTTCCGCTCATACGTACCGGATGTATCACCATGGTTCCGGTGGGAACAATAAAGGAGTAGTCCGTAGAGACTGCCAGGGGAACACCAATGGAGTGACTGCCTCCAAGTACCAGGGAAACCGTTGGTTTGGATAAGGAGGCAACCATTTCCGCAATCGCAAGGCCACTTTCCACATCTCCCCCCATTGTATTTAATAAAAGAAGAACCCCATCCACCTTCTCATCATCTTCAATGGTGGCAAGCCTTGGCAGCACATGCTCATACTTCGTTGTCTTTGATGTAGAGGGCAGGCATTCATGGCCTTCAATCTCCCCAATGATGGAGAGCAGATAGATGGTAGTATTTCTTTTATCAGCGTGTAAAAGAGCCTGTCCCATTTCCGAAATTTCTTCCCGAAGAGATGCTTCCTCTTTATCTTTATCTTTCGCTTCCGTATCTTTGAAAGATTGCTCTTTTTCCATGATTTCCTCCTGTTTTCTAACCGGAATTTCAGTTCCGCTTCAAAATAAAGAACTTTCCTGTACGTAAAAAAGAACGGATACTTTCGTATCCGCTCTTAGTATATGAGATATTTTTATTTGTATTCACCCAAAAGATAATTATATAATCCTTCGTAGCGAAATTTCGATGCGTTCCAGGAGAAATCATTTCCCATTCCTCTTTCAATCATCTGATTCCACTGACGTTTTCTGTCATAGAAAATATGCTTGGAGTAGTTAATAACATGAAGCATTTCTTCTGCATTGTAATTGGTAAAGGAGAAACCATCTCCACTGTTATCATATTCATTGTAGGCCTGGACGGTATCCTTAAGTCCTCCGGTCTCACGTACAATCGGCACGGTGCCGTAACGGAAAGAGATAAGCTGGGTCAGTCCACATGGCTCAAAACGCGACGGCATTAAAAATGCGTCTGCTGCTGCATACAGTTTGTGGGCCAGATCATCTGAGTAACAGATATTTGCGGAAACACGATTCGGATATTTCCATGCATAGTGTCTGAACATATTCTCATAGCGTGGCTCACCGGTTCCGATTACTACAATCTGTGTATAATCATCCACAAGACGATCCATTACAGCATTGATAAGATCCAGTCCCTTCTGATCGGTCAGACGGGAAATGATTCCAATCATATATTTTTTTCTGTCAACCTCCAGTCCCAGATCTGCCTGCAGACGCTCCTTATTGACAAACTTCTTCTTGCGGAAGCTCTCTGCATCATAGTTCATATAAATTTTGGGGTCTGTCTGCGGATTGTAAGTACCATAATCAATGCCGTTCACAATTCCCTGCATATCAAAGTGGCGTGCTGACAAGAGCCCATTTAGCCCTTCTCCGTAATATGGGGTCTGAATCTCCTGTGCATAGGTATCGCTGACGGTTGTAATGTAATCGGCATATACAAGACCGCCCTTTAACATACTGGCATCTTTATTAAATTCAAGCTTATCGGGAGTAAACAGGCTTCGTGAAAATCCGGTCAGTCCCTGCATAGTCTTAACATCCCAGATTCCCTGGAATTTCAGGTTATGAATCGTCATAATAGACCTAATTCCCCAGAAGAAAGAATCTGCCTGGAATTCATTTCTCAAATAGACAGGAATCAGACCTGTCTGCCAGTCATGACAGTGAATGATATCCGGACGGAAACCAATCAAAGGAAGCATGGAAAGAACTGCTTTGTCAAAGAATGTAAATTTTTCAATATCATAGCGCACGTCCCCATAAGGAACAAAACAGTTAAAGTATTCCTGATTATCAATAAAGTAATAGGTAATTCCATCCAGCTTATACTGAAGGACACCCACATACTTATTCCTGATATAGGACCCACAGGACATATAAAAATGGGTGACATATTCAAATTGATTACGGAAATGCTCCGGAATACAGCTGTAATTCGGGATTACTACCCTGATATCCCAGTATTTCGGATCAAATGACTTTGGCAATGCACCACAAACATCGGCAAGTCCGCCTGTTTTTATAAAAGGTACACACTCAGATGCTGCAAATAAAATTCTTTTCATACCTGCCTCCTAAAAAATAACCCAATTGTATTTTCCCAAAACAATTTATCAATCTACAGAATCGGAACCCGACAGGGAACAGTAACGTTACTCTTCCCAGTTATGATATACTTCCTGTACGTCATCATCATCCTCCAGAAAGTCAAGGATTCTTCCGATATTCGTGATATCTGCCTCATCCGTAAGTGTTACATAGGTCTGTGGAATCATGGTAACTTCTGCAGATGCCATAGGAATCTTCTGTTCTTCTAAAGCCTTATGTACGGCATCAAAATCAGCAGGTGCCGTTGTAATCTCAAAGCTGTCCTCCTCATCGGAAAAATCTTCCGCCCCTGCATCCAATGCAAGCATCATCAGATCATCTGCATCCATGTCACATTCTTCCTTGTCAATGATAATCTGTCCCTTTTCATCAAACATATAGGAAACACATCCCTGTGTACCTATGCTTCCCTGTCCTTTGGAAAATGCATTTCTTACATTGGCAGCGGTACGGTTCTTATTATCGGTCAGACATTTAACAATGATAGCAGTACCGCTTGGACCATACCCCTCATAGGTTGCTGTCTCATAATTTACATTGTTTCCATCTCCGGCTGCTTTCTTAATACCACGGTCAATGGTATCATTCGGCATATTGTTCGCCTTGGCTTTTGCGATTACCTGCGCAAGCTTAAAGTTATTTGCAGGATCGGGACCGCCCTCTTTTACTGCAACGGCGATTTCACGACCGATCATGGTAAAAATCTTACCCTTTGCAGCGTCATTTTTCTCCTTCTTATGCTTGATATTCGCAAATTTGGAATGTCCTGACATACTATAAATCCTCTTTTCTTTCGATTTGTAACATTACCGACCCACTCTGCAGGATATAATTTTCGGTAAGGAGTGAATCTCTATATTTATTTTAGCATCATTTTGTGATTCATGCAAGTAGAGTTCCGTAATTGGACTCATTGCTTTTCTTCCTCTGTTACCGGTAATTTTGACTTTTGTACCGTAACTTCTCTTATCATCTTATCTTCCACCCTTTTGATAAAGAAATCATATCCGTATGCGGAAAGTTTTGCAGTCTCTCCATCATTCGGTATTTTTTCAAGTAAGAATACAAGAAATCCGTTTAATGTATCAAAATCATCATCTGTAACCGAAATGTTTAAAGTTTCCGCAACATCGGAAAGATCTGCATATCCGCTCATGGTAAAGCTACCGTCCGGATTTTTCCGGATAAGCTGCTCCTCTTCATCATGTTCGTCTTCAATATTTCCTACGATTTCTTCCAGAATATCTTCCATGGCAACAATCCCGGAAGTCTGCCCATATTCATCCACAACAATCACAAGGTGGCTCTTCTGGGACTGCATTCTTTTAAAAAGTGTGTGAATATTCAGAGTCTCCGGAACAAAATCCACATCTCGGATTAATCCCGGGATATCTTTGATGGAGGTACGGAACACCTCATTTTTCTGTGCGAAAGCCATCGCATCTTTGATATGTAAGACACCGATAATATTATCGATGTCATCCAGATAAACCGGATATCGTGATTTATTGTTGTCAACAATCTCAGAAACCGCATCGATATAAGACAGGTTTCCGTCAAGGGCAATCAGGCTTTTCCGGTGAGTCATGATATCTTTTGCTTCTTTATCGCCGAATTCAAAAATATTATTGATCATCTCGGCCTCCGAAGCCCGAAGAACCCCCTGCTCATGCCCTTCATTCACCATTGAGATGATCTCTTCTTCTGTTACATCATCCTCATGGGAGGACTGGTTTAAGAACCCAATGATTTTCTTAAAAATATTTTTTCTGCCGGGACTGGCACTGTCATCCATTGTATTTCTCCTTTATAATTTTAGAACTATAATAAACCAAATCATACCATGGGAACCGTATTCCGTCAAGTTATGTATACAGTTCCAGGCTGATTTCCAGGGCCTTGTCAATTTTAACAAGAATCTGATTGTCAAGATGACAGACCTTATCTTTGAGTCTTTTTTTATCGATTGTGCGGAGCTGTTCCAAAAGAACTACCGAATCTTTGGCAAGGTCATATTTGTCACTGTTTAATTCCACATGGGTCGGAAGCTTTGCCTTATGCATCTGTGAGGTAATTGCAGCACAGATGACAGTTGGACTGTGACGGTTTCCAACATCATTCTGAATAATGAGTACCGGTCTTACACCTCCCTGCTCGGATCCCACAACCGGTCTTAAATCTGCGTAATACACATCTCCTCTTTGAACTAACATATTCTATCCACTCCATAATTTGTGATACCTTTAGTATTGCCAAATTTATCGAGCATATACAAAATAATCAAGATTTTTCTTCTAAGATAGAATATGTTAATTAGCGAGGACCCGTGCCATGGGACATGAAATCCTTATTGCAGGAAATCCTGATTTTGGGTAACTATCTCTCTCAGAACCCCTCCCCATACATTTGCACCCCACGATAAGTCGTGCTTTATCGTTGCTGCGTAACTAATTTTGCTCATATATTCTAGGAACTCTTGGTGTAATGAGACATGCAAATTCATAGTTGAACCGTCCGGACAGTGCTCCTAATTCTTCCATCGTAATGCAGGAATCTCCGTCTTTACCGAGAAGCGTAACAGGATCTTCCACCTTTGCTTCCGGAATCTCTGTAATATCCACCATGAACTGATCCATACAGACTCTTCCACAGATTGGAGCTTTTTTCCCATGAATCAGCACATAACCTTTATTGGAAAGTCCTCTGGAATATCCATCCGCATACCCCACCGGAATGGTTGCAATCCTTCGCTCTGATGGTGTCTCATAAGTGCCGCCATAGCTGATCTGCCGTCCTTTTTCCAAAGTCTTAATATAGGCAATATGACTCTTTAGTGACATCACAGGATGCAAAGAAATATTATGGGCAACCTCATCGGAAGGCCATAGTCCATACAAAGTGATTCCGGCACGGACCATATCCATATTAGCTTCCGGAATTTCCACAATACCGGCACTGTTGGAGCAATGATGAATTTTTATTTTTACATTTCTGTCTTCCAGCATTAAGATCATTTTCTGAAAAAGCCGGATTTGTTTCTTTGCAGGCTCTTTATCATACTCATCCGCTTTTGCAAAATGGGTAAAAATTCCCTCAATTTCAATATTGGGAAGTGCGGCAATCTCTGCTCCCAGGTCTGCATTTTTCTCCGTTACCTGAAGCCCGATTCTGCTCATGCCGGTATCAATTTTTAAATGGATATGGCAGATCTTTCCCTTTTTTTCTGCAATCTCAGATAGTTTTTCTGCCTCCTCTAACGTACAGACAGCAGGACGAAGATCATAATCCACAATAGTCTCATAATGTTCCGGAAAACTGAGTCCTAAGATTAAAACAGGCTTCTTTATCCCCTGATCTATCAAATCTTTCGCCTCATCGGCTGTTGCGACAGCAAATCCCCATAAATATGGCAGATCTTCTATTGCCTGGGCAACCTTTAGTGCCCCATGTCCATAGGCATCCGCCTTTATAACTGCAGTCATCATGGTATCCAGCTTAATATTATGATGCATGGATTCCATATTATACCGCAATGCATCTAAATCAATTCCTGCGTAAACTCGTTCTGTTTTTATCTCATTCATTTGTCAACACATCCTTTAATCCCGTTATGATATCCGAAGCTGTAAGGCTTCTCATTCCACATTGTTCTGCTGCCATATCTCCTGCAAGACCGTGCACATAAACCCCAAGGGGTGCCGCAGTATCTGCCACAAGTCCCTGAGCCAGAAAAGAACCGATGATTCCGGAAAGGACATCTCCGCTTCCTGCCGTTGCCATACCGTTATTTCCGGAAAGATTCAGGTAACTTCGTCCAAAGGGAAGGGCTGTTACAGTATGAAAATCCTTAAGGACACAAATGACATCGTAGGTCTGGGCAAAGGTAACAGCCGATTCCACAAGTCTTGCCTGAATCAGGGAAACCGTATCTTTTGTCAATCGGGCCATCTCTCCCAGGTGTGGTGTCACAATCAGCTCTGTGTGGGGACGGAGCAAAAGCTCCGGTTCTTTTGCAATGATATTTAATGCATCTGCATCCAGAACAAAAGGAACACTGCTGTATTTCAACAGGAGTTTTACAAGTTTTTCTGCATTTTTTTCCGTCCCGATTCCCGGACCTGCTACAATGGCATCTGCCCACTTGAATGTGTCAATTACCTGCTGTTCCTCAAGTTTTGATCCATAGGTTGTAAGAATTGCCTCCGGCACTGTGGTCTGTAGTATGTATCTGTTTTCCTCTGCAGTTAAAACCCTGACCAGTCCACAGCCGCTGCGGTATGCAGCCTTTGCCGCAAGACAGGCGGCACCTGCCATATTTACACTCCCGGCAATGATAAGAAGCTTCCCATAAGTTCCTTTGTTGGAATGAGCATTCCGTTTTGGCAGAAGTTCCGGTAAATCCTTTTCTTCCAGAACTGCCATTCGCGGTTTTTGGCCCAGCCAGCTCTCATTTGTGATGCCGATTGGAACCACATGCACCGTTCCTGAATATTCCGTTCCCGGCCATAAATACTGTCCGGTTTTTCCAAAGGAAAATGTAATCGTATGGTCAGCACGAAAGGCACATCCCAAAACGGCTCCGTCATCTGCATTGATACCGGATGCAATGTCAACAGAAACTTTTTTTCCTGTCAGTCCATTCATATCGGAGATGACATTGGCAAGCTCTCCGGTAATACTGCGGGAGAGCCCTGTACCGAATATGGCATCAATCACCAGATCATATCTGTCTTTATGATCCTTAACAGTTTCAACCATCGGAATTCTGTAGGAATTGCAGATTTTCTTCTGAACCTCATAGGAACTGCTGGTTTTATGTCCTGCTTTTTCCCCTGCCGGATATACGAAAACAGAAATTCCCTTTTCCCGCAGAAGTCTTGCAATGGCAAGACCATCCGCACCGTTGTTTCCACTTCCACATACAATACATACACTTTTCAGATTGGAATAAATGAGCAAAAGCTTCTGAACAAAAGCCATCGCAGCCTGTTCCATCAGTACCAGTTCCGGTACATGAAAGTTCTGTGATGTATTCTGGTCAAGAAGCTTCATCTCTTTTCCCGATACAAGATAACGCAAATCTGTTAACTCTCCTCTTTCTTTTCCTGCTCTTTCTTTTCCTGTTCGTCATTTTCTGTTTCTTCGTTTTTTTCCTCATACCGGATATCAAACAGATCCAGCATGGAAGGTCCAAAAATGTCATGCAGGTAAGCATAAATTTCCCGGTTATTGATGTCCCGGTTCTGTTTTTTTATGATATTTTTTTTTAGATCAACACGTACCTGATTAATCCACTCTGCAATCTCATCGGATTCTGCCTTATTAATCCTGAGCTTATCATAGAAATAATCCATACTCTGGAGCATCAGGTTCAGATTCGTTTCTTTAATCCGGTTCGGGATTTCCAAAAGTTCGTCCTCGACTTCCTCGAGTTTCTGATTGGTCTCATCAATCAGCTGTTTATCGGCGTCCAGCTTTTTTTCCCGTTCTCCGTTCTGCTCCTCTATCGTTGTGCCGTCCATATTGGCAACGATACTCCCCATCAGCTTTGTTTTTAACTTTTTATACTGCTTCAGGTCTTCGTTAAGCTTTCCCTGTCTGGCAAGAAGAGCATTTAAATCAGCCTCTGTCTGTTTGATTTCATCCGGTTTCCCATGAACGGCAAAAAGTCTGTGCCATTTCTGATCCAGAACCAGAATCGGCACTTTTTTACCAGCCAATGCCCTTTTAAACTGTTCTTCATCCTGCATCGCAGTTACCTCGAATTTTTCACAATGTTATAGGACAGCTGCATCAAGCTGTCTGACAAATGAACATTTTCAACAACCACCTGTTTATCGCTTAAATCCAGATCTACATGGGCAAAATTCCAAATTGCATGAATTCCCAGCTCAACTAAATGCTGTGCGGTCTCTTCTGCCTTTTCTTTCGGCAGTGTCAGTGTGGCGATATCCACCTGATTTTTCCGGCAATAAGAATCCAGCTCATCCATCATATAAATAGGCAGTCCCCGAACGGTCTTTCCTTTCAGATCCGGCTTTACGTCAAAGAGTGCTGTAATAATAAAGCCGAATTTTTCAAACTTCACATAGTTGGTAATCGCCTGTCCAAGATTTCCGGCACCAATGACAATAATATTATGTGTCTTGTCAAGCCCTAAAATCTTCCCAATTTCATCATACAGATATTTCACATTATATCCGTATCCCTGCTGCCCGAACCCGCCAAAATTATTTAAATCCTGACGAATCTGGGAAGCAGTCACCATCATACGGTGGCTTAAATCATTGGAGGAAATGCGCTCGACGCCTTCCTCCAAAAGTTCCCCCAAATAGCGGTAATACCTTGGCATTCGCCGGATAACAGCCTGCGATATCTCCTTTTCCAAAATCTAATCCTCCAGTCTATACAAAAATCCCTTGTTTAAAGAGATGCCTCCAGTTCGGCACGGATTGCCTTAATAAAGTCGGCACTATTTAATACTGTTGGATTTGGAATCGTGGTAATCAGTGCAAGATCCTTAGTCATCCTGCCGGACTCAATGGTCTTAATGCAGGCAGCTTCCAGCTTATCTGCAAATGCGGAGAGTTCTGCATTGTGGTCAAGTTCTCCCCTCTTTCTTAAAGCTCCTGTCCATGCAAAAATCGTAGCAACTGAGTTTGTAGAGGTTTCCTCTCCCTTCAAATGCTTATAATAATGTCTCTGAACCGTACCGTGTGCTGCCTCATACTCATAGTATCCCTGGGGAGAAACCAGTACAGAGGTCATCATGGCAAGAGAGCCAAAGGCAGAGCTTATCATGTCACTCATGACATCCCCGTCATAGTTTTTACATGCCCAGATAAAACCTCCCCTAGATTTCATCACACGGGCAACCGCATCATCTATTAATGTATAGAAATATTCGATACCTGCCTCATCAAATTGTTCCTTATAATCCTTATCAAAGATTTCCTGGAAAATATCTTTGAAGGTATGATCATATTTTTTGGAAATGGTATCCTTTGTGGCAAACCACAGATCCTGTTTGGTATCTAACGCATACTTAAAACAGCTGTGGGCAAAGCTTTCAATGGAATCCTCTAAATTGTGCTGTCCCTGAATAATTCCTGCGCCTTTAAACTCATGAATCAGTTCTCTTGTCTCCGTTCCGTCCTCAGCTGTATAGACCAGCTCTGCCTTTCCCGGTCCCGGAATCTTCATCTCGGAAGCCTTATAGACATCGCCATATGCATGTCTTGCTATGGTAATGGGCTTCTCCCAGGATTTCACGTTTGGTTCAATTCCTTTTACAACGATTGGGGTACGGAAAACAGTACCGTCCAGCATGGCACGGATGGTGCCGTTGGGGCTCTTCCACATCTCTTTAAGATTGTACTCGGTCATTCTTGCAGCATTGGGAGTTATCGTTGCGCATTTTACTGCAACGCCATATTTCTTTGTGGCATTTGCAGAGTCAATTGTAACCTGATCATTTGTGCGGTTACGTTCCTCCAGACCAAGATCATAGTATTCTGTATTCAGGTCAATAAAGGGATTCAGCAGTTCATCTTTGATCATCTGCCAAAGGATACGGGTCATTTCATCTCCGTCCATCTCTACCAGTGGTGTCGTCATCTTAATCTTGCTCATATTCTTTTCTCCTTTACTTCATTAAATTTTCCCAACCGATTTTATCCATGTTGGAAATTGTATTTTTTATATGGAGTTTCGCACATTCTTCCGCCGTAGCCGCATCTCTTGCCTTAAGAGCCTCTGCAATTGCACGGTGTTCGTCGGTGGATGCACGTGCCCGCTCCTTTTGTTCCAGCGTGATTCTGCGAATCCGCTGTAAATAGTGGTGATAATCACGAAGCACACGGGTAAGTTCCTTGCTGCCACATGCTTCGTAGACAATCTCATGAAAACGGTTATCCAGCACCAAAATCTGGTCCCAGTTTTCCTTCGAATAATGAAAATCCGACAAAAAAACGGTCTCTTCCAGTTCTTCAAGCTGTTCTTTTGTGATATTTTCCGCCGCCCACCGGGCACAAAGCCCTTCTAAGAGCGTCCGGATTTCATAAATATCCTTGATATCCTTAAGGGTCACATTTTCCACAAATGCCCCTTTATTGGGAATGATATGAACCAGTCCCTCCAGCTCCAGCTGGCGTAATGCCTCTCGAACCGGAGTCCTGCTCACACCAAGCTCTTCCCCGATATTTTTTTCCTTTAATTCCTCATTTGCCTGATACTTTCCGTTCAGGATGTCCTCACGGATGGAATGAAAAACTTTTGCACTCAATGAAGAATGATCCTCAGCCATAATATCCCCTATATCATATCGAATTTTGCACTATAACACAATACCCAGTTCATTACAAACGGAAGTAATTTCTACAACCAGTTCCTGATTCGTCATGACAGTGACACGTCCCTCATCATACTGGGTATCCACCCATTCCTTCACCCGCTGTACAAGGGTAGAGTTTTTATCCACCTTTCTGTCCTCCGGCAGATTATAATAATTGTTAATCCAGTGTGCAATTCCCGCAAGTCCGGAGGTGTTGGAAACTGCCACAAGAGGAGGACGGTTTAAAAATTTACCCGTGTCAAATATATTATAAATTTCTTCATTCTTAAGAAGACCATCTGCATGAATACCGGCTCTTGTAACATTGAAATTGCTTCCCACAAAGGGTGTCTGCGGCGGCTGCTTATACCCCAGTTCTTTTTCATAATATTCTGCCAGCTCGGTAATAACCGTTGTATCCATACCATCCAATGTACCGCGAAGCTGTGCGTATTCAAATACCATAGCTTCCAGAGGTGTGTTTCCGGTACGTTCCCCAATACCAAACAGGGAGCAGTTAACCCCACTGGCTCCATAAAGCCATGCCGTTGTGGAATTGTTGACTGCCTTGTAAAAATCATTGTGTCCATGCCATTCAATCTGGGAGGACGGCACTCCGGCATGGGTAGTCAGACCATAGATGATTCCCGGTACACTTCTTGGAATCACGGCTCCCGGATAGTTGACACCATATCCCATCGTATCGCATGCTCTGATCTTAATCGGAATCTTATACTCCTCCTGCAGCTTCATAAGTTCCACGCAGAACGGAATTACAAAACCGTAAATATCCGAACGGGTAATATCCTCCAAATGGCATCTCGGGCTGATTCCCGTCTCCAGACACTCCCTGATGACACTTAAATACATATTCATAGCCTCTTTACGGGTCATTTTCATTTTATAGAAAATGTGATAATCGGAACAGCTTACAAGAATTCCTGTCTCTTTGAGTCCAATATCCTTTACCAGCTGGAAATCCTTTTTGCTGGCACGAATCCATGACGTAACCTCTGGAAATTCATAGCCCCGCTCCAGACATTTATATACCGCATCCCGGTCTTTTTTGCTGTAAAGGAAAAACTCGCTCTGACGAATTTTTCCCTTAGGGCCTCCCAGTCTGTGCAGATAATCATAGATAGTAACAATCTGCTCTGTTGTATAAGGAGCACGGGACTGTTGTCCATCCCGGAACGTAGTATCCGTGATCCATATCTCATCCGGCATATTATGTGGCACAATACGGTCATTGAATGCGATTTTCGGAACCTCATCATATGGAAACAGATTCCGGAACGTATTGGGTTCATCTACATCCACCAGCTGATAAAAATGTTCCTCCAGCTGTAAAAGATTTGATTTTTCATTCATTACTACATCTCTCATCTGGGCAGTCCTCCTTTTATACGCGAATAATTGTATACAATTATTACAACTTATTGATATAGTAACAACTTAATGCGTCAAAGTCAACGTTAATTTCAAAAAAAAGGAACCCTTTTTCTTTTCTGCCATATGTTATAGTGTAAATCATTTTATTGGAGGTCACTTATGAGTGATTTAACTGCTACAAACTGTGGATGTCCGTCTGAAGGCGGATGCGGATGCAATTCCATTATCTGGATCATTATTCTTCTCTGCTGCTGTGGAAACGGCGGTGGCGGTCTGTTCGGTGGTGACAGAGGCTGCGGCGGCGGTATGGATTGCTGCTGGATCATCATCCTGCTCTTACTGTGTGGAAACTGTGGCAGCTGGGGTGGCATCTGCTAATCAAAAATAATTTTTCCTGACCGTATAGTAAAAAAAGAGGATGCATTCTGCATCCTCTTTTTTACAGATGTTTTTTCACGGCAGCATTTTATTTCTGTAGTTTTTTTCTCTTTCCGCCTCTCTCGCTGCGTTTCGTTCCAGTGCCTCCTTTATTTTGCATTCTCTTGGAATCCTTTTTCGTTTCAGACACTCTTCATCAACTTCGTAAACACTGTTGCCATCAATAATCAGTTTTCCGGACATATTTCCTTTCCCATCCTCCTTATTCCATTTTGGAACGGGTTTTTGACCTTTGACCCTTATATATCATCATATGTTTCACATCAGATATTGCCCCTCCTTTCACGAATAAGGACAAAAGTAAACGCATAAACTATTACAAAAAATATTGAGACCAGTCATATGGAAGAATCAAAAAATGTTACCTATGATGATATGGTACAGACAAAAAATATACAAATCCTAAAATCCATCATCCCATTTCTGGATTTCCCCTCACAAAAACCATTAGCCATGCTGATCCAGTACATGGAGTGGAAAAATGCAAACAAGGCTTTCTCCAGCCAGGAAAACAGTATGGCAGCCTGCGCCCTAACCCCAGGTACCGATCGCAGAAATGCCATGTTAAACGCCATAAGACAATACTGTTCCCCAAAAGAGCAGGAGGCAATTGATACACTTTTGAATTTGTTCTGCATTATGGAAAATTATGATCTGTTTAATAACTGACAGGAGGCATTCATGGATCCCAATTTTTTAGATAATCCCGCATTTGCAAACCTGAGTCCTGAGAAAATGCAGTTTCTTCTCTCCTTTGCCCAGAAAGAGAAACCGGTCAATATGAAAGATGTCATGCCGTTTCTGCTTTCCAATATGCGGCAGGCAAAAGAAAACCATATTGATTTCACAAAACCGGAGGTAGAATTAATCTGCGAACTCCTTGCCAAGGATCTCCCGCCCAAAGAGCAGGCAAGAGTCAGGCAGCTCATGTCACTCATTTCCATGAGCCGCCCGAACCAAGCTCCGTAACCGGAATCATCAGTATTTTATCCAGCGGGAAAAGGCTTTTGCCTTTCCCGTCTGTTCCTTCCAGATACTTCTCTCCTGCTGTCTCAAAAATCAGATACAGAATATCGTCAGAAACATCCAGTTCCTCGGATCCTGGCGGCATCTCAACCTTAAGCTGCGGTCTTTTCGGATGGGTTGCCAAAGCTGTGACAGAATCATAACAGTACAGATACGAAGAATTATTTCTCCCATAGGAGCTGCTCAGATACACCCTGCCGGAATCGTCAAAGGCGACCCCCTGAATCTTTGGTGGAATCTGATAATCACTTAAAGAAACCAGCTTGTCTTTACTCTTATCCAAATAATAAGCATACATTCTGGACTTTACCATAAGAGTATGGGTTGCAATCCATAGCCTGCCACCATACCAGGTGATGCAGGATGGTGTGTTTTTGACCGGAAATGTATCCACCACATCCCTGGCGTCAACTACTTCCCCTGTATTCTGATATGCCATCAGTTCAATAAAATCATAGGATATGCGTTCCACACAGTTTTCATAGGAATTACATACCCATACATTTTCCCCGTCAAAGGCAATGCCGCCAAGGTGACTGTTCTCATCCAGTCCAAGGGTCACCATGTATTTCCCACTCTCCCGGTCAAATACCATTAGTTCTCCCATACAGTCATCCTCTGCAGAGTAAGAGGTGATCAAAACAAACTCATCTGTGAGACAGAGCCCCTGGGGGCACTGGGATTCGCTGAATATATACTGATTTAAAAAATCGTCCTCTTTCGTATCCGGCATTCCGGGGATATCAATTTCCTTTAAAAAACTGTAGTCAAGGTCCTTAAGCAGTGCATGATTTTTCTCAAACTGTGTTCCGGTTGTCTTATAATCATAGTTTTCTACATTACGGATATTATTGATTTTTACCGTCCACTTTGCATAAAGGATATAGTGATCCTTTTGATCGGTAGGAATACTTTCCACTTTTTTTCGGAATCCCGGATCTGCGTACCATCCCACAAAACGGTATCCAAACCGATAGGGCTTAAAAAGTTTATAGTCTCCACTGAAGGCCGGATAGGTATCATGATTGTAGGAATTTTGGATACCTCCGGAGAGAAAATATCCCACATACACGGTTTCATTTTCAGAGCTGACCATGTCCGGTTCTGAGAATGAAGAACTCGAAGGGGTACACTTCTCCCCTTCGAGTGTCTTAACTCCGGCATATACCGGTATCCTGATACAAATGAAAATAAAAACAACTGCTAATAATACAAAAATCGTATTATTCTTCCGTCTCCACAAGTTTACTTGCCCTTTCTTCAATTTCACGTGCTGCCACATCCTCCGGTGCCTGCTCATAACGGGCAAATTCATAAGAAAACGTACCACTTCCGCTGGTCATGGAGCGCAGCTTTGTGTTATAACCATAAAGTTCCAAATATGGAATATCTGCTTCAATAGTCTGATATCCGTTTTCTGCATTCATATTCATCACACGGGCTCTTCTTTTATTCAAGTCCCCCATGATATCACCGGTGTATTCTTCCGGCGCAACAATTTTTAGCGAGGCAATCGGCTCTAACAATACCGGTTTCGCCTCCATAAATCCTTTCTTAAAAGCCTGGGCAGCTGCAACTTTAAATGCCATCTCGGAGGAATCAACCGGATGATAGGAACCATCATAAAGAGTCGCTTTTACTCCGATTACCGGATAGGCAGCTAAAGGTCCCTTCTTTACAGCCTCTGCAATTCCCTTCTCCACTGCCGGGAAATAGTTTTTCGGAACTGCACCTCCTACTACGCACTGTTCAAATACATACGGAGTATCCAAATCGCCGGAAGCCTCAAACTTCATCTTAACATGACCATACTGTCCGTGTCCGCCGGACTGTTTCTTGTATTTATATTCCACGTCGGATTTGCCCCTGATGGTCTCACGAAAGGCTACCTTCGGACGCATCAGTTCAATCTCTACCTTATACTTTTCCAAAAGCATGCTCTGGACAATCTCAAGCTGCTGTTCTCCCATGCCATATAACAGGGTCTGGTGATTTTCACTGTCATTTACATTTCTAAGAGTCAGATCCTCTGTCAGAAGCTTCTGGAGTGACTGGGAAATCTTATCCACATCTGCTTTATTCTTTGCCTTATAACGCATGGATACATACGGTTTCGAAATACTGGCACGGATATAGGCCACCGGATTGTTTCTGGTGGAAAGGGAATCCGTAGTCTGAGACTGGGAAAGCTTTGCCAGTGCCCCGATATCTCCGGCATGCAGCTCCGATACCTCTTCCGTCTGTTTTCCCCGCAAAATGTACAGCCTGCCTATCTTCTCGTCACAATCCCTGTGGTAGTTATAAAGCACGTCATCCGTTTTTAAAACTCCGGAATTAACTTTGATAAGAGAATACTTTCCAATATAAGGGTCTGCAATTGTCTTAAAAATATACGCACTCTTGGGTTTTGCGAAATCATAATCTGCCTGATATACTTCATTGGTCTTGGTATTGATTCCGGCGCAGGTACGTTTGTCCGGACTCGGAAAATACTTTACAATATCTGCCATCAGCGTGTACATACCCCGGGCCAGAATATTGGACCCCATCAAAACCGGAACAATAGAGCCATCAATGACATTTACCCGAAGTGCCTGCCGAATCTCATCTTCCGAAAATTCGTCCCCGTTAAAGTAGCGCTCCATAAATTCCTCACTGGTCTCCGCTACCGCCTCAAGCAATGCCTCTCTGCAGATGCCGAGATTCTCTTTGGAATAATCCGGCACATCAAATTTATCCACAGTACCCTTGTCATTCCAACGTTTTGCCCTCTGCTGAACCACATTGACATATCCTACAAACTGACCGTTTTCCCGGATTGGAAGATGAAACGGAGCAATCTTTTTTCCATAAAGTGCCTGCAGATCCTCCACAACCTGTCTGTAGCTGGCATCGTCAATATCCATATCCGTCACAAAAATCATGCGCGGCAGATTGAACTTTTCACAAAGTTCCCAGGCACGCCTGGTTCCGGTCTCAATTCCCGCTTTTCCGGAGATTACAATGATTGCTGCATCGGCAGCTGATACAGCTTCTTCTACTTCTCCAACAAAATCAAAATACCCCGGTGTATCAAGGATATTGATCTTGACATCTCCCCATGGAATCGGAATCACGGAAGTATGTATGGAAAACTGCCTCTTCATCTCTTCCTTGTCAAAATCACTGATTGTGTTTTTATCTGTGACATTTCCCATACGAGTTGTAAGACCGGCAAGATATGCCATCGCCTCTGCCAGGGATGTCTTTCCGCAGCCTCCGTGCCCCAAGAGAACAACGTTACGAATTCTGTCAGTTGTGTACACATTCATAGTAAAACCCTCCTGTATTCTGTTTTTTGATACCCAATCATTATATAGATATATTGTACTAATTATTGATAAGATTTACAACTGTTTTCAGCAAATTTATTCATTCCTTTGAATTTTCCCAGCCAGATCCTCCAGGTATTCCCAGCGCTCCATTTTCTGGTCCAGCTCTTTTTCCAGCAGTTCTTTTTCCTTTGTCAGTTCATTCAGTTTCACAAAATCTCTGGCACACTGGGACATCTCCTGGTCAATGGCATCCAGACGATTTTCAATGGATGTAATATCCTCCTCGATGGTCTCATATTCCTTCTGTTCTTTATAGGTAAATTTCAGTTTTTTCTCATGAGTCCATGTGGAACGGGAATCCCTATTTCCAGTGGAGTCCGGTATACCATCTCCTCCAACCGTTCCCTTAGATTCTCCCAGACCGTTTTTTACTGACAGAGATGAATTCTTTTCATTCCCGCCACTCTTTCCCTCGCTTTCCGCTCTTTGATGGTAATCCGTATATCCCCCTTCATACTGGCGGATTTTTCCATCTTCCTCAAAGGCAAAAATTCTCCGTACCACACGGTCCAAAAAATACCGGTCGTGGGAAACGGTAATCACGATTCCGTCATAGTCATCCAGATAATCCTCTAAAATCGTCAATGTGGTGATATCCAGATCATTGGTGGGCTCATCCAGGATTAACACATTCGGTGCCTCCATCAATACCCGAAGCAGGTTCAGACGCCGTTTTTCGCCACCGGATAATTTTTCAATCGGACTGTACTGTTCCTCCGGCGGGAAAAGAAATTTTTCAAGCATAGCAGATGCGGAAACCAGCCCGTCCACTGTCCTGACATATTCGGCGGTATTTTTGATATAATCAATCACCCGAAGTTTGGGATCCATATAGGCAATTCCCGCTGATTCCTCTTTCTCGATTTCCTGAGTGTAATAGCCAATTTTTATAGTCTGCCCGATGGTCACATCCCCGGAATCCGGTTGCAGTCTTCCATCAATGATTTTCATCAGCGTGGTTTTTCCGCATCCGTTTTTCCCCACAAATCCAATTCTGTCATGCTTTAAAAAGATATAGGAAAAATCATCAATGAGAACTTTTTCCCCATAGGCCTTATAAACATGTGACAGTTCCACTGTTGTTTTCCCCATCCGTGAAGAAACCGAGCTGATTTCAATTTTTCTATCTGTTTCCGGAGCCTTTTGATCTCTGAGTGCCTCGTACCGTTCAATATGGGCTTTCTGCTTGGTGGATCTTGCCCTGGCACCACGCATCATCCACTGTATTTCTTTCCGCAGAATGGACTGTCTTTTCCGTTCCCCGGCCCTGGCATTGTCCTCTCGTTCCTGCTTTGCCGCAAGATAACCGGAATAATTGCAGTCATAGCTGTAAATCTGCCCTTTATCTACTTCCACGATCCGGTTGCAGACACTGTCCAGAAAATACCGGTCATGGGTTACCATAACCATGGCACCCCGGTAGTTCCTTAAATAGGTCTCCAGCCACTCTGCCATTTCCGAATCCAGATGGTTCGTAGGCTCATCTAAAAGAAGTACATCACAGGGTGTGAGAAGGACAGCAACTAATGCCAGACGTTTTCTCTGTCCGCCGGACAGATGACCGGTCTTTTCCTCAAAATCATAAATTCCCAGCCTGGTCATCATGGATTTTGCAGAAGCTTCCAGCTCCCACATTTCATGAACTTCCCGTTCCTCCTTTTTGTGGGAACTTCCAATCTGCGCATAAGAAAGTACAGAAGTCAGCACAGATGCCTCCGGATCAAATTCCGGCATCTGTGGCAGATACCGGATAACCAGCCCGCCGGAACGCACAATATTTCCGGAGTCCGGTTCCGTTAGTCCTGCCATTATTTTAAGAAGTGTCGATTTTCCGGTTCCATTGATTCCAATGATGCCGACCTTTTCCCCTTCCTGCAGATAAAAGGAGGCATCACGGAACAGCTCCCGTTCCGTAAATACTTTTGTGATATGGTCAACCGTTAATAAATTCATGGAAACAAAGGTCCTTTCTTTATCTGTGGTGAAGGGTATAGCCTTCGTTTTTTAACAGTCTCTGCCCACGGGTAAGTGCCTGTTTGTCCGGAAATACCAGCTGTAATACCCCCTCATCAAATTCTCTGTTATTGACAATGCTGATATTTTTGATGCTGATCTGTGCCTTTGCAAGAAGCCCTGTTATGGCCGCAATCCCACCGGTCTCATCTGCCAGATCTACGTAACACTCATAACATACCGTTGGAGATTTTACACTGGGAAGTGTCATGGATTCCCTGTAATCCTTTGCCTGCTGGAAGAAATCCATAAGTGCCTGTTCATCGGATGCATCAATATATCCCCGAAGTTTTTTCAATAAAGAAATATACTTATCCATCAGAGTTAAAATCGGTTCCCGGTTGGAAGCACAGATATTCTGCCACATGACAGGGGAGGAGGATGCAATTCTTGTGATATCCTTAAAACCTCCCGCCGCTATTGTCTTCATAGTCTCCTGATCATCATCACTTTGTTTCACCAGGTTGACCAGCGTATAAGCTATCATATGCGGCAGATGGCTGATAGCCGCAGTGGAGTAATCATGGGTCTTATAATCCAGAATCAGGGGAAGTGCCCCCAGTGAAAGGACAAAGTCCCGGAATTCATTGATTTTATCCTGTGGAGTAACCGCAGTGGGAGTAATAATATAATAGGCATTTTCCAAAAGAGTTGGGACAGCACTTAAAATACCGGTTTTCTCAGATCCGGCCATGGGATGACCGCCAATAAAGTTTGCCTCCATGTGAAGCCTTATCACTTCCTCATGGATCTCCGTCTTTGTGCTTCCCACATCCGTGATCATACAGTCCTCACGGATGATTTCCTTAAGTTCCCGTAAGTATTCCAGATTTTTTTGTACCGGAGCACACAGGAAAATATAATCACAGTTGTGAAAGGCACTAAGGGGCAGCAGGGTATTATTTTCAATCAGCCCATCCCTGTATGCCTCCTGAATGGTCTCTTTATGATGTGCCGTGGCATATATTTTAATATCCGGCTGATTGGATTTCATTTTCTTTGCAATGGAACCTCCAATCAGTCCAAGTCCGATAAAACCAATGGTATGAAAAGACATTTTAATTCCTCATAAATCACTAAAAATACTACTCTTTTCGATTTTGTGTTCCCGAATGGTATTTTTAAAACACAATTCCGAAATATTTAAAAAATATGAAAATACCTGAATGTCAGGAACAAATTTGTTCATCCAGAATCTCAAAATAATTTTCAAAAGTTTTCCGGCAGCATGCAGGGTTTTCGATAAGGATACCGGGTGTCACAAGCCCGGGTATGGCAAATGACATGGCAACCCGGTGGTCCTCAAAGGTCTGAATCCTTCCAGCATGGGGGTGACCCGGATAAATACGGATCCCGCCTTCCTCTGCTTCTTCACAGGTAATGCCAATGTTCTTTAAATTAACGAGGATTGCCTGAATCCTGTCGCATTCCTGATACCGGATATGGGAAATCCCTGTAATCGTAACAGGTTCGGACGCAAAGCCTGCAATCGCAGCCAATGTTAACGTCTGGTCAGAAAAGGTTGACAGATCAAAAACACCACCGGAAAGCTGACCTTTCTCTGGCGGCAGTAATAAAATGCCGTCCCCATCTTCCGACGCTTTACAGCCCATCTGCTCCAGCACATGCAAAAATGCCGTATCCCCCTGTAAACTATTCCAGTGT
Source organism: Agathobacter sp. (assembly GCA_022772675.1). Classification (GTDB taxonomy): domain Bacteria; phylum Bacillota; class Clostridia; order Lachnospirales; family Lachnospiraceae; genus Roseburia. The sequence goes on from JALEZW010000032.1 coordinate 133,661, forward strand.
ACATGAAGTACCTTTGCAGGTACCCCAAGTACCGGACCCATGGCATAGAAATAGGATGCCGCCGATACATCCGGTTCAATCTGATATTCCCTGGATGTATAGCAAGCATCCTTTCGAATCACAAATTCATTTTTCTCCGGTCTTTCTACCGTAACGCCAAACTGTTCCATCATGGAAATAGTCATTTCCACATAAGCCATGCCATGATGCCCCTTTACACAGATTTTAAAATCCTCATGGAATAATACTGAGGAAATCAGAAGTGCACTTAAAAACTGGCTGCTCTTATCGATATCTATTGCCACTTCCCTGCAGGTAAACCCTTTGTTTCCTATGGTAAACGGAAAGTGCCCATGATCTTCATGAAAATCCACCTCTGCCCCCAGGTTTTCCAATGCCAGTAGAAGTTCTTCCATGGGGCGTTTCTTCATCTGGCTGGATGAATCCATGTAATAACGGCCTTTGCTTAAACCTAAATATGCCGTCAAAAAACGGGCAGCGGTTCCCGCACTGCCAACATCAATGGATGCCTCCGCCCTGGGGATGGCACCACCATAACCGATAATCGAAACCTCTGCCTTTTTTTCATCAATTGTAACCGGGAACCCCAGATCCATAAGTGCCTGCAGAAAATGTCTGCTGTCATCGGAAAACAGAACTCCCTGCAGCACACTTTTTCCATTAGCCAGTGCAGCAATCAGAAGTGCCCGGTTGGTAATACTTTTAGAGCCCGGAACCTGTACGGAAATAGCTTTATGTACAGCAGGCTTTACTTCATAGGTATCCATTAGTATCTGTCATCCCTTATTACTGGATATCGTTGAAAATCTGATAGATGTCAATTTTCAACGCATCCGTATCCGTCATTCCAATAAATACTCCGCCATAATGGTAACTGCCATCCGGCTTTTGCTCGCTGCGGACAATCTCCACAACTGCATTTACAATCTCTTTTGTCCAAATCTGGATACGGGTATCGTAATAGCTTCCGATTTCCAGCTGCTTCGGGCAGTCAAAGCCGATTCCACTCTTAGAAATATCCGTAACATCCACATGAACAAGCTTTAATGTAGTTACATCACCCTCATCCAATCGCTCCAGCTGGATTTTTACATCAAGATCCAGTCTCTTGTTTTTTCTTTTTTCTTCCATTACTCTTCTCCCTTACCTGTAAAATATAATATAAAATTATTCTATTACATTTTGCCTGACCTGACAAGAACAAATTATTTAATCAGCATGGCATCACCAAAACTGAAAAAACGGTATTTTTCCTGTACTGCGATCTGATAGGCATTCAGTACCTGCTCTCTTCCTGCCAGTGCTGATACCAGCATCACCAGTGTGGACTGCGGCAGATGGAAATTGGTGATCAATGCATCAATAACCTTAAACTGATAGCCCGGATAGATAAAGATATCGGTCCATCCACTGGTCTCACGCAGCCTTCCCTTTTCATCTGATGCGGCTTCCAACGTCCTTGTACTGGTGGTACCAACAGCAATCACACGGTTTCCCCTGTCCTTTGCTGCATTGATTTTATCTGCCGCCTCCTGTGAAACCATATAAAATTCAGAGTGCATATGGTGATCCAGCACATTTTCCACCTTTACCGGGCGAAAAGTGCCCAGACCCACATGAAGGGTCACCTCTGCAATCTCTACCCCCATATCTTTCACCTTCTGTAATAACTCCTCTGTAAAATGAAGTCCTGCAGTAGGCGCGGCGGCGGAACCGTCATACTTGGCATAGACCGTCTGATAGCGGTTCTTGTCCTTTAACTGGTGTGTAATATATGGAGGAAGGGGCATCTGACCAAGCTGGTCTAAAATTTCCTCGAAAATCCCCTCATAATGAAACTGGATCAGGCGATTGCCTTCCTCTACCACATCAATCACTTCTCCGGTTAAAAGTCCATCGCCGAAAATAATTCTGGTTCCCGGCTTTGCTTTCTTTCCCGGTTTCACCAGTGTTTCCCAGATGTCATTTTCTTTTCTTTTCAGGAGAAGCACCTCGATTTTTGCCTGTGTCCCCTCTTTTGTGCCAAACAGCCTTGCCGGAATTACCTTTGTATTATTGATGACCAGACAGTCCCCCGGGTGCAGATACTCTAAAATATCCGTAAAATGCTTATGATGAACCTCGCCGGTCTTTTTATCCAGTACCATAAGTCTGGAACTGGAGCGGTCCTCCAGAGGATCCTGTGCAATCAGTTCCTCTGGAAGATCATAATCAAAATCTTTCACATCCATATTCTTTTCTCTCTGACAAATTTTAAAATTCTATGCCCGAAGTGAAATCTGAAGAGTCTTGTCCAGATTCTTTAAAATCTTCTTGACAAATCCCTCAATCATCTCACTGGTAAACTCTTCTTCGCCCGGAGTAAACACAACGGAAAATGCCATGCTCTTCTTGTCCGGTCCTAACTGAATACCCTCATAGACATCGAAAAGTTTTACATCCGTTACATACTTGCAGGCTTCACGGATACCCTTTTCCACCTGTGCACAGGTAATACCCTTATCCATAACAAAGGCGAAATCTCTCTTTTCCTCCGCAAATTTTGGAATCGGAACAAATACCTGGGGCTTGCCGTACCACTGTGACAATGTACGAAGATCAATTTCCATGACATAGGAATCAGTTCTCATGTCCAGTTCATCTGTAATCTCATAGGAAACCTTTCCAAGGTATCCCACCTTAGTCCCCTCACAGAAAATTTCCGCAGTCTGATAAGGATGTAAAAACGTTCTTGTTGACACCTCATAGGTAAAGGTAAGGTTTAATGCCTTCGCAACGGTCTGGGCGAATCCCTTTAATGTATAGAAAGATTCTTCCTGACCAAAGACACCAACGCAAATGGTTTCTCTCTCATCCGGATACTCCGTAAGTGGCAGATCCTTCGGAATAAAAATACTTCCAAGCTCAAAAATCCGTCCACTTAAGATACCTCTCTTCTGATTTCTTGCCATGGCATGAATCATCTGCGGTGCCAGTGTGGTACGCATGAGAGAAAGATCAATATTGATAGGATTAATCAACTGAATTGCCTTTCTCTCCGGGGCATCCTCCGGAAGCCTTAACAAATCCAGATCCGATGGAGAAAAGAAAGAATAATGGATTCCCTCATAAGCTCCTGCAGCGCAGAGTGCATTCTTAATCTTAAGCTCTGTTTTCTGCTTTTCATTCATGCCGCCTAAAGTAACCTTTGCTGTAGGCATAAAAGTTGGAACAACATGATCGTAGCCGTACATCCGGATAACTTCCTCGGCAACATCCGGATAAGATTCCATATCCTCACGGTAAGGAGGAATCTTAATAGTCAGGTCATCCCCTTCAATTTTCGGTGCAAAGTTCAGGTTATTCAGGATTCTTACAATCTCTTCATCCGGAACTTTAATTCCCAGAACTCCATTGACACGTTTCACACTGACTGTCATTTCTTTCGGCTCCACGGAATTTCCGGTAGAAACTTCTACATGAGTAGAGCTTACCTTACCACAGCCAAGCTCCTCTATCAGATGCAGAGCCCTCTTCATTGCCATAATCGTTGTGTACTCATACACACCCTTGGCAAACATGGCACTGGAATCGGATGCCTGTCCCAGGGCACGGGAACTTTTTCTGATATTGTCCCTGGCAAATTTTGCAGATTCAAATACCACTTCCTTTGTGGTGTCAAGGATTTCAGAATTTAAACCACCCATAATTCCTGCCAGTGCAACCGGCTTTTTCCCATCGCAGATCACAAGATTATTAGAATTTAAGGTAAATTCTTTCTCATCCAGGGTTGTGATTTTTTCTCCCTCTGCTGCACGGCGGACATTGATGGCATTGCCTTCCAGATAGGAATAATCAAAAGCATGCATTGGCTGGCCAAGCTCTTTTAAAACATAGTTGGTAATATCTACAACGTTTGAAATGGAACCAATTCCCACCAGTGCCAGGCGGCGGCGCATCCATGCCGGAGATTCCTTGATTTCAACATCATAAACATAATGGGCTATATAACGGGGACAGATATCCTGCGCCTCCACATTTACCGTAAAGCCCTCTTTCTTTACCTCTGTCTCGGTATAATCCAGAGCCGGCTCCTTACACTCTTTTCCCAAAACAGCTGCAACTTCCCTTGCAATTCCGTAAATACTCTGACAGTCCGGACGGTTTGCCGTAATAGCTATATCAAAAATCCAGTCATCCAGTCCAAGAATCGGCTTGACATCAGCACCAGCTTTAGCATCCTCAGGAAGCACTAAAAGTCCATTATATCCTGCCCCCGGATATAAGTCTTCGTTTAAGCCAAGTTCCGTACCGGAACAGAGCATTCCCTGTGATTCATACCCGCGAAGCTTGCCTTTTTTAATAGTCATGACACCTTCAATGGTCACATGATCTTTTGCTGTGGCATAAACCGTTGCTCCAACTAATGCCAGCGGGAATTTTCCCCCGGCATGCACATTATCCGCACCGCAGCAGACCTGGAACTCCCCGTGTTCTCCTGCATCAACCTTGCAGAGACTTAAGTGGGTGTCCGGAATGGGCTCACACTCCTTTACATATCCCACAACAACATTGGAAATATCTTTTCCTACCTCTATCAGTTCTTCCACCTCAAAACCACAGGAAAAGAGTTTTTCCTCCAGTTCCTTCGGGCTTACATCAATATCTACATATTCCTTTAACCAACTTAATGGTGCTAACATAAGAAACCTCCTTTTTACTCTAAGCGCAAGCTGTTAATCATCAATCTGGTCTAACACACGAAGATCCGACTCAAACAGTAATTTGATGTTGTTGATTCCATATTTGAGCATGGCAATTCGCTCAATTCCGATACCAAAGGCAAATCCACTGTATTCGTCCGTATCAATACCACAGCCTGCCAGCACCTTATTGTTCACAACCCCGGCACCAAGAACTTCGATCCAGCCAGTACCTTTGCACAGTTTGCATCCTTTTCCTCCGCACTGGAAACAGCTGACATCCACTTCCACAGAGGGCTCCGTAAAGGGGAAATAGGACGGACGAAGACGAGTTGTAGTCTCTTTTCCAAAAATCTTTTTTACCAGTTCATCCAGCATTCCCTTTAAATCACAGAGAGTAATTCCTTTATCCACAACCAGTCCCTCCATCTGTGTAAACATCGGAGAATGGGTTGCATCGTCATCGGAACGGAACACTTTACCCGGGGAAATTATCTTAATTGGCGGTTTCTTTGCCTCCATTACATGAATCTGCCCGGCAGAGGTCTGGGTACGGAGCAGAAATTCCGGTGACAGATAAAAGGTATCCTGCATATCTCTTGCCGGATGATCCTTCGGTGTATTTAAAGCGGTAAAATTATAGTGGTCTGTCTCAATCTCGGTTCCTTCATAAACTTCAAAGCCCATGGAACCGAAAATATCAATCAGCTGATTCCTTACCTGCGTAATTGGATGAAGATTCCCCTTCTTATTGGTTACAGCAGGCATTGTAACATCAATCTTTTCTGATTCATAACGTGCACGAAGAGCTTCTGCCTCTAATTTTTTCTTTATCTCCTCTAGCTTTTCCTCAATTGCCCCACGGGTTTCATTTACCAGCTGGCCTACCTTCGGCCGCTCCTCCGGAGCAACATCTTTCATTCCCTTTAGTACTGCAGTCAGTTCCCCCTTCTTTCCAAGGATTGCTGTCCGCACTTCATTCAGCTTTGCAAGACTATCCGATTTTTCAATCTCAGCAATTGCATTTTCCCTTATTTTTTGCAATTTTTCTTTCATGGTTCTCTCCTTTTTCAATAATTTCATTCAAAATAATCACTAAAAAAGTCCCTTATATGCATCAAAGCATACAAGGGACGAAAATCTTCCGCGTTACCACCCAGTTTCCCGCATCCTGCTGATGCGGACTCTCATTCTGCGTAACGTGCAGTACCCGTCACAGGTTACTCAAGAGTTAAATTTTCACCTGTGCAGCTCCTGTGGGAAATTCACATTCTGACCGGGACTTAAGGAAGCTTACAGCCGATGACTTCCTCTCTCTTTCAGTATATCAGAAGCTACTGACACATTCATTGCTTTTTATACATCCGTCATTCTAACACAGAGTCCGTTTCTGTGTCAAGGTCAAAAACATTGGAAATTTCTGTATTTTTATAGTAGTACGAAAGAATTTCCTGCCATTTTTTCCCCTCACAACCCATTCCGTTGGCACCATACTGGCTGAGTCCGATTCCATGCCCAAACCCTCCGCCAGTCAGCGTAATGGTCCCGTTTTTCTGGCTTTTTATTTCAAAGCAGGCACTTGGCACAGAAGAAATCCCTGTCTTTTTCGTTCCGTCTGCCAGTTTTAATGACAACAGATATTTTCCCAGGGCAAAACGGATGTCATTCTCCCGCTCAAGGGTCTTTTCCCCGTCTTCAAACACCATCGTAAGTGAAAGAATATAACCGGATTTGCTTCGTTTATTTATTTTTATTTTCTTGAGTCTTCCATACTGTTCATCCATTCCCAGCTTGGAAGAAATCGTTGCTGTCCACCGGAAATAGGGAGAATTTTCATCATATGCATCTGTTTTCTTTTTAATAAACCGATGAAAAGCTCTCTTCCTGGACAAATTTACAGTGCGCCCTTTTGTGTGATTTTCTGCTGTAAGATATCCTGGTGAATCCTTTTGCCAGACCTCAAGATTCTCAGAATATCCCGGTGAAGTCGAATAATAATAGCAGTCCACCAGTTCTCCCTGATAAGTAAGCACCATTCCCCGGGTGTCTGATACAGCCCTGTCTGTTATGTCATACCAGCCTGCGGCATGATAAACCTGAAACGACGTTGTATTATCCAGATTAGCCCCATATTCTGCATAAGCATTGCCACGCATCTGTTTATAGGCAAAAGTCCGGGCACACACCGCCTGTGCCTTTAATGCCTCATAATCAAAACTGATCGGCATCTCGGAGGGAAGAACATAGCGCACATAATCCTCAATAGGAAGCTCATTGATCAGGATATATCCATCCTTTGCTTTTCGGTAGATCATATCCCCCTCATATCCCTCTCCCTGCCGTTTTCCCTTTGAATCACATAAAAACAGCATGCCTCCATCCTGTGGGGAAATTCTTATTTCTTTTCCGCTTTTCTCTTTATTTAATAACATTTCTGCACTGACAAGGGTGTTCTTTTTTTGTTCCTCTCCATCAACAGTAAATTTTTTATTGGAACTTACCAGAATATCCGGATAGCATGTCTGCTCCTTATTTTTTATGAGAACACGGATATTATCCGCTATTTCATTCTGATAGCAGATGATGGCACAGGCCTTTTGATTTGCCACAACCAGTTCCACTGTGGAGTTTCCAATCACCAGATCCGACAGCCGGCCCTCACGAACAGCCTCTTCTGCTCTTATGTCTGTGGCAATTTTATAAACCGGCATCTCAGCTTCCCTGGATAGAACTTCATAACCTTCAATCTGAATGCTTTTGTCGGAATAGCTTGCTAAAGTACCTTTGACATTTCCACTCTTTGCATAAATTTTGACTATTTTCCCATTGGAAAGTAAAATATCTGCCACACCGGTATAATTCGTCTCTGCAGTTTCCTTTGCAATATACTTTTTTCCATGGTAGAGAATGATCAGGTTATTGTCTTCATTTTTAACAATATATGCGTTTGGAAGCATTCCATCATCGGGAACTGCCAGATGCTCTTCTTCCATTTTGGCATGATCCTTTTCCGCTGTTTGTGACAGCCTCGATACAATCACAAAGGTAACAGCGACTACTGCCGTTGTAAGCAGTAGAATTCCTAATGCCATCCATTTCAACTTGTCTTTCTTATTCATTTGATAAACTCCTTGTGGGACTATTTTCAGGCTGTAATTCCGTAAACTTTATATGATGATACAAGGGTCAAAAGGTCAGAACTCGTTCCTGCTTGCAGGATAAGAGCTCTGACTTGTTGACCCGCACACACATGAGGACTGTCGTCAATCTTTGATTGATGACCCTGTGATTTTCCTTGGAAAATCAACGGATTCC
>JALEZW010000008.1 GCA_022772675.1 Agathobacter sp.
TGACAGATGCCCTGGAAATCTTCAGTTCCTTCATAACGGCAGCGATTGCATCCTTATGGGAGAGTCCCAAATCCACATAAGACTGAAAAACCTTCTGCACATGATCTGCAATCTCTGACTTATATACTCCGGCGGTAATCAGTAATTTTCTGACCTTAATTGGATTCAAAGAAGTTTCTTCCGCAATAAACTGTAAAGACGGATGCTCCTCCATGCCATACAATTCCACTACCTGATCCATCTGTTGTCGGAAAATCACATTCCTATCATAATCCGGTTTGGATTTCTTTCTTCCAGCACCAGTCGAGCCCGGTTTATATTGAATATTGGTATCCATATCTTCTATCATCCATTTTCCGTTACAAACTATATATGTAATTCATATGTAACTACAATTTTCTGCCACACATTGGGCAGTAATTGATTTCAAATTGATCATTGATAAAAGTAAATCCATTAAAACCGAAGTTAAAATCTATAGCCTTTTTTCCTTCACTCCATGATTTTCTCATATATCCTTTGTTCCGCTCATCAGCTTCTTATTCCACCAGAAAATGAATGCGGTACCGATCAAAACGCCCATCAAAGCTCCTGCCGAATCAAATCCCACGTCATACAGCCGGCATGCCCTTCCGGGAACAAAATACTGATGAATCTCGTCCGATATTGCATATAGCACGGCCGTCAGAAAAGCAAGAACTGTGATTTTTTTATATTTTGTAGTTCTTGTATACGCAAAAGCTCCAGCCAACAATAACCCCAGAATCATGTACTCCGTCATATGTGCGGCTTTCCTGATTGGGAAATCCCATTTATCCGCAAATTCCTGCTGTTTTGCTTCCGGCCATTCCTCAAATCCGGGAACCACAATCTCTCCCACGAACATTCCGACTGCGTTGCTCTGTGCGGAAGATTCATCGGATGTCTTTGATGAAAAATTTAAAATCACTGCCATCCATGCCAAAGATAACAAAATATATATCATCCAGCGGATGAGCAGGATCCTTTTTTGTCTTTCTACTGCCATCATCTTGCGTTTCTTCCCTTGTTATCTATCATCGAATTTTCGTTTCAAACTAAATATAAACTTCCAAATTTCCCTCAAAAATTACGTGAATATTCCGGATGAGATTCCATCGGCTGTCCGGCGATATGGAAATCACTTTTTGGCTTCACTTTTGTGCATACCGAAATATAATTTCTATGCGTGTCCATCACCGTATGGATTTCAAGCATGTGCCATAGTATCATGGTTCTGCGTTTTCAAGTTGTCTGACAATAAAATCAATTTTGTTCATATTGTATTCATGGGGTCTGACCCGTGCATCATCCCGATATTATCATAGCAGAGACATTCTTAATCTCCAAATTCAAATGCCCGTAAACTCCAGAATATCCAGATAACTTAAGTTCAAATTTAGGTATTCCCTTTTTCCCTTCTTGCTCTTTTTGGTACTGTGCTTCTGCCATTGCCATACTCTTGCGTTGCAATTCCAGTTGCAATCTATTAACTTCTTCCGATTTTTCCTGTGCTTTTTTGTTCTGAAAATATGTTGCAATACTTAATGCAGAAGTCCCAATAAAAATCAGCACGCTTCCATAATAGGAAAGAATATCTGCCACGTCGTATTCCACATTGAAGAACGAACACGGTGGGTCAAAATAATATATCCAATTAATGATGAATGGTAACAACCCTACTATCGCTAAAGAAAGCACAATCGCAATTATCGTTTTTTTCATTTCTGTATTTCACACCTAATATTTTCCCTAATATGTAACATACCACTTCAATGGCTTTGAGTTCTCTGCCTCTTAGCCACAGTATCTTCTAACTGCGTTTCCTGCTGCTCACCACGGTGAGGTGTGCAAAGTACCGAGCAGTTACCGTGTGAATATATACCCACACGGCCTAAAATTGTTATTTCCGAAGTGCTATATTTATATGACATAGCCAAAATCTATTTCCACGCAGAATCTACTCGCACATATTTTATATCAACTTCCCATATATATCCATGTAACGTTGCTTTCTATACTCCTGATCAGGATACTTTTGATGAATCATTCCACCAATCGCTTCCAGCAAATCTTTTCCATCATAATGACTATTAACGGTGTCAAGCAATTCCGTAGGAATCTGATACACTATTGGTTCATCCTGAATTTCAATCGCACCATCTGAAGTTGTGTATCCGACAAGTGCTTTCTCTAAATCACTGATTGTAGGGAATATTGTCTTGTCGATGCCGTCACAATCATACACTGCCTCAAGTTCATCCTTTGTGAACACGACACTATGCTTGATTTGTTCAATATAATCTCGAAGTTCGTTAACTCCTTCATTTGGAAAGACTTTCTTTCCACCGTCCATCATTTCATAAACTTGCTGCGACACTTCCACTGATTGCTTGAATCTCATCTTCTCGAAGTGCCAGTCCTCTTGAAGCGATGATTCATTCCGCATTGGGTATATATAACCACTTTGCTGAGCACAACGTTGCAACGGCTGATATCCAATCTGAAGTGCTACTCCATCCATGTCTCCAGACTGCAAGTAAAATTTTTTCATTGACATATTTGGATCACTAATACAATGATGTCTCTCCTCCCATTTCATGAAGCCTCCACCATTCATAAAGTCAATGGTCCAATCTGGTGCGTGAAAAATATATCCATATTTTGTATCTTCGCTTTTGTCGATGTCTTCTTGCGTAAGCGGTCTGTATGAGTCTGTTTCCTGGACATACTTGCACGTTGCAAAGAACAGTGCCGCTTTAAAGTCGTTCGTCAAATCCATTAAGTGTGTTGCCAATCCATAATGCTGTGCAAGTGCATCGAAATTCACATCGCTGAGTTTTGCTTCCCAATATGGTACAATATTTATATTCGAAAGCAAATTTGCAAATTGCCATTTTCTCAAATGTGCTATTGTTCGAATCGTTTCCTTCTCTTTTTCATCCATGCCATCTTTAAGCATACGGTTCAAAGATGGTATTGACCGATGATAGTTTTGAATTTCTCCACGGAACAACTGACGTTTACTAGGAAACGTAATAATACGCGGTCCAAACGGCATCTGAACCACAGTTCCACTTGTCTGCATTATTTGAAATTCTTCAATAAGCCAATCCGTTTTCTTTGTGTATGTCCCATCGCGAATCGCCTTATCTCTGTTGGCCACCTCATTCTTAACAGCTGCAGCCCACATCTCATCTTGTTCCGCATAATTCAAAAGCTGGTTAATTTCATCTATCGTAATGTCATGTACAATATTTTCTTGAGGATTTTCAAACAGCCAACCGTCTTTGTCATATATTAATGGCATATTTACTCCTCCCTGCTTCAAGATTTTTTCATTAATCCTTAAATATCTCGCAATCAGCTATATCCCACAGCAGTTGAAACATAATCGATACTAATCCAATGTCCAAGTAATCAAACGTTTCACCTAAGCCGTGCATAATGCAATTTCTAATATTGAGCTCAATAAAGAAATTTTTCAGAAGTTCCAAATATTCCGGGAGAATTTCTTCTTTCGCCAAATTACTATTCAGCAATCTGCCCAGTGTCCGAGGCAATTTTCTCTTTCCTTTTTGTCCCACACCCGTCAGTATCATTTCATTGTCTGACGCATTCTTTAAGACACCTTTTGCCACAAAGAGTCGATATAACTTCTCCATGGTATATTTCTCCGTTCCATAGAAAAGCACCTTATCATTGTGCAAGAATGGCTCAATTACTTTCTTTTCTTCTTCCGCCAAATCATTCAACTGCATTATGCACTTGAACAGCATTCTATTTTGTAGTGCCATTCCTAATCCTTGTTCGATCAGTGATGGCAATACGAAACTGGCTGTCACGGCGTGCTGTCCTCCAGTAACGAGTGCAGCAATGTAATCCTCCATTGCTTTTCTGTATATCTCGTTGTAATCTATCGCCAGTCTTTTCAATTCGATTTCCGGCAGCTCATTATGCTTTTGATATATTAAAGAATGGTACTTTTTGTACACGCTGCCAAGATACAACGCTGTGTCCTGCAGCAGTATTTTCTTCCGGATAAACTTGATTTTTTCTTTCTCGTTATCAAAATGTCCTATAGGTTCTGGGAATTCTGTATCACTTGCGTCAAAAGCATAAATGTCATGGAAGTCTCTCAAAACAGAGCACTTTGCGTCATGAAGCTCATCCAGATTGCGAGCATTGGTTAGCCGATTTAAAAGATCTTCGTCATATGAGATAAGTGGATCCATATTTTCAAGATACACTGACATATCAGCACGGCTCTTAAAAATCTTATGATATAACTTCATAGTAGAATTCCTACCTTTTCCTTCACATCTCAGCCGCCTATATAGACGTTGCCTGCTGCCCACCACGGAGAGGTGTGCAAAGTACCGAGCAGCTACCGTGCAGGGATTTATCCATGCACGATCTTATTTTACTTTACCGATAGATGTTTTGCAAGGGGTTTCTTACATAAGAATACATTACATCCACTATATGTTTAGCAATTGTTTTTCTCTTTGGGAAACAATCATCTCATTGCGGCCACACATCACTGCATCCTTGCATGTGATGGTTGTCATGTTGTTTACACTACCAATTCGGAAATTATTGAGGACTATAATAAACCTCGCCTTATTGACTACAAAGGGTATAACCACATGCATCTGAACGGTTTCGTTGACGTGATCAGTAAGGCCTTTCTGGACGTTGTTATCCAGCCCGGACAACAGCCCGATGAACGCGAAGCATTTCATACAATGCTTGATCATTTCCAGCCGGATGATCCGCAAAAATACATTGTTACTGCGGACAGAGGCTATGAATCTTATGACCTTCTTTTTCACTGTGAACAAAAGCATCTGAACTATGTTTTCAGAGTGAAGGCTCCTTCTTCCTCAAGGAGCCTGCTCTCCTCCTATATCGACGAACTGCCCGATGAGCAGGAGGAATTCGACGTTACGATCAAACGCTTTTTTACAGACAAATATACCAACATTATGAAGGATCAGTCTGACGTCTACCGCTACATGAACCCTAACAAAAATATTCCCCATTTCCAGCAGCTTCTCGATAAAAAACACCTTTATTTCATGCAGTTTCGGGTTGTGAAAATTAAGGTGGCAGAAAACACTTACGA
>JALEZW010000009.1 GCA_022772675.1 Agathobacter sp.
TGACAGATGCCCTGGAAATCTTCAGTTCCTTCATAACGGCAGCGATTGCATCCTTATGGGAGAGTCCCAAATCCACATAAGACTGAAAAACCTTCTGCACATGATCTGCAATCTCTGACTTATATACTCCGGCGGTAATCAAAAGTTTTCTCACCTTAATTGGATTCAAAGAAGTTTCTTCCGCAATGAACTGTAAAGACGGATGCTCCTCCATGCCATACAATTCCACTACCTGGTCCATCTGTTGTCGGAGAATCACATTCCTATCATAATCCGGTTTGGATTTCTTTCTTCCAGCACCAGTCGAGCCCGGTTTATATTGAATATTGGTATCCATATCTTCTATCATCCATTTCCGTTACAAACTATATATGTAACTACAATTTTCTGCCACACATTGGGCAGTAATTGATTTCAAATTGATCATTGATAAAAGTAAACCCATTAAATCCGAAGTTAAAATCTACTGTTTTAGCATCGGCATTCACTCTTGCGAACCACCCTACCTCCGCTTCCTCATCCATATTGTCGCCATATGCACCGGAAACCGGGTAAATATTTTCTCCTATAACCTCATCCATATCTTCACAATACTTACACATAATGCCTTTTTTCCTTCACTCCATGATTTTCTCATATATCCTTTGTTCCGCTCATCAGCTTCCTATTCCACCAGAAAATGAATGCGGTACCGATCAAAACGCCCATCAAAGCTCCTGCCGAATCAAATCCCACGTCATACAGCCGGCATGCCCTTCCGGGAACAAAATACTGATGAATCTCGTCCGATATTGCATACAGCACGGCCGTCAGAAAAGCAAGAACTGCGATTTTTTTATATTTTGTAGTTCTTGTATACGCAAAAGTTCCAGCCAACAATAACCCCAGAATCATGTACTCAGTCATATGTGCGGCTTTCCTGATCGGGTAATCCCATTTATCCGCAAATTCCTGCTGTTTCGCTTCCGGCCATTCCTCAAATCCGGGAACCACCATCTCTCCCACGAACATTCCGACTGCGTTGCTCTGTGCGGAAGATTCATCGGATGTCTTTGATGAAAAATTAAAAATCACTGCCATCCATGCCAAAGATAACAAAATATATATCATCCAGCGGATGAGCAGGATCCTTTTTCTTCTTTCTACTGCAAACATCTTACGTTTCTTCCTTTTTCCTCCCATGTTATTTATCACCGTATTTTCGATACAAACTATATATGGGTTCAAAATTCCCCCTCAAACATTCCGGAATCCCACAATAAAATCCGCAACGCCCTTGTAATTATTGTCACATTTCCTATGATGCAAGTGCGCCTCTTCAAGCATTCTCATTACAGCAGATATGTCTTTTAACATCTCAACATCAATACCAAATGCCGCATTCATGTTTTCCAGCTGCCGGATGATCATTGTATCCTCCGGCACATCCGGCCGGTTCAGCACGGCGAACTTAACACCTGCAATCATCATTTCGGAAACCGTACTCCATCCTGCCTTGGCAATGCAGAAGTCCGCAGCCATCACATAATCCTGCGTATTCGGTGTTGCCGGCTCCAGACAGGTAACATGATCCCCAAGGAGCTTGATGGTGCCGGTTGTGATAAAATCATAGGGCAGGCCGGATGTATCCACAGTAAAATCCAATCCCGAATTACTTGCTCCCAGCGATAGAAACACGATCGGTCTATTGTACTCCTTCTTTATCTCTGCAACACGATCCTCGTGAAAAGGCCTGCAGACATAGCCAGCCTCCAGACCTTTCCCCAGCAGCTTAAGGGTGGGTTCATTCACCAGATTGTAGTACAAAATATGGTCTGCGGAATGAAAAGCCTCTTTGAGAACATCCAGATCCTGCTTCTTTACATATCCTTCGTACTGCTCTATCCAGGTAAAGCTTGCCATCAGAAAAGATGGAATATCCATCCTCTTTGCCGCCGTCAGCGCCCACGGGACAATATCCACCACTGCACAGTCGATGTCATATTGCTCAAATAATGCACAGGCAAACTCTATTCTCTCTGGGAATTCTGCAACAAAGGACGCAACTTCCCTGCCGGTCAGTTTCCTGTCAAGAACCAGGGTTCCGGGCTTTACCACCAGCCCGGCATCTGTATGGTTTACAACCGTTATAAATTCTGCATGCCTGTTACGGCATTCGGCCATTACATATTCTCCGGCTATTTCAAGATGTTTCCTGCCGCATACAACAACAACTCTGTTTCCTCTTTCCAGGAGTTCTACAATAACCGGCAGATTTCTCATAATGTGGCCAAATCCGTGATCGGAAATAAAAAAGCAAATATTCATATGATTAAAACCGTCCCCTGGAGCGATTATGCACTGAAAAAGCCTTTCAGGCTCTCCTGCATTTTTTCCTCCAGCTTCCCGGCTTCCTCCTTATCAGCAGCACTCACACTGATGTACGTTTTCAGCTTGGGTTCTGTCCCGCTGGGTCTGACCACCACCGAACAGTTATCCTCCAGCATAAACTTCAGTACATCCGACTTTGGCAGACCATCAAGACCCTTGCTGTAATCCAGTGTTTCAAGGACTTTCTTGCCGCCAATGGAATCCAGTCCTTTGTGGAATTCTTCCATGATGCCCTGCATCTTTGTGAATCCGGCAGCTCCGTCGAATTCAAAGCTGTGGAGTGTATTCAGACAGTAACCATACTCCCTGTAAATCTCATCCAGCTTCTCCAGAAGACTGGTACCCTGCGTTTTATAGTAAGAAAACATTTCGCAGATCAGGTATGCACCATTTACTCCGTCCTTATCGCGGACATAACTTCCGCTCAGGTATCCATAGCTTTCTTCAAAGCCAAAGATATAGCTGTCTGCCCTTCCCTGCTTTTCCAGCAAACCGATCTGTTCCCCGATGAACTTGAAACCGGTCAGTACATTAATGGTCTGAACGCCGTAATGCGCGGCGATTCTTTCTCCCAGATCCATGGTTACGATGGTCTTAGCCATCACCGGATCTGCAGGCATCCTGCCGTGTTTCACCCTCTGGGAACAGATGTAATCCAGAAGGAGCAGCCCCACCTCGTTGCCGGAAAGCAGCTCGTACTCTCCGTCTTTGTTCTTAACCGCAATCCCGACGCGGTCGCAGTCCGGATCCGTGGCAAGAAGAAGGTCTGCATTCTGCTTTTTCGCATACTCCATGCCAAGGCTCATGGCTTCCCTGATTTCCGGATTCGGGTATGGACAGGTGGGGAACCTGCCATCCGGCTGTTCCTGTTCCTTCACAACCGTCACATTATGAAAGCCCATTTCCTTCAACACTCTGGTGACAGGCTTTAATCCTGTGCCATTGAGGGGTGAGTATACTATCGCTGCATTCCTGTCAATTTCTTCCCCGAAAAGAACCGACTGTTTCTTTACCTCCTCAATAAAGGCGGTCAGGACCTCCTCTTTGATTTCTTCCACGAATCCGTTTCCGCCATGCTTCCCGGTATCTCCGGAACAATCTGTTTCTCCGCTTACTCCAAACGTTCCACTTCCGCCGCTGCTCTTGACATCCCTGAAAATATCCAGCTTTTCGATTTCCGCAAGAATCTCTGCGGCAGCCTCCGTGGTGATCTGGCATCCGTCGCTTCCGTATACCTTGTATCCATTGTACTTTGCCGGGTTATGGGACGCTGTGATCATCACACCGGCTGAGGCATGCAGGTATCTTGTGGCAAAGGAGACCGTGGGAACCGGCGTCAGCTCCGGCCACAGATACACGTGAATGCTGTTTGCCGCAAACACATCCGCTGCCACCTTTGCAAAGACATCCGACTTGATTCTGGAATCATACCCAATCACAACGCTTGGATTATCTTGTGATTTGTTCAGATAATCTGCCAGTCCCTGGCTTGCCTTGCCAACCGTGTGTACATTCATGCGGTTGGTGCCGGCACCGATAGTTCCCCTTAATCCTCCGGTTCCAAAAGAAAGGTTGCGGTAAAAGGAATCCTCGATTTCTTTCTCACTGTAGCCCTTCAGTTCTTCTTTTATGTCCTCACTGGCAAATTCCAGCCAGCGCTCATATTCTTTCCTAATATCCATCATTTATATCCTCTTCCTGCCGTTTTCCATCTGCCTGCTCATCCCCATTACCTGCTGCAATCGCAGCCGCATCCGGGATATGGGTGCGCAATATACGTCATCCGTTTCAGCCCCTCACATCCAGAAACTGCATCTTTCCATGAATACTGATCACTTCCGAATCAGCGGGAACAAAAATACAGTCTCCCTTATATACCGCCAGTGCTTCATCTGCAAACTTCATCACACCGCAGCCGTTCACGCAGAGCAGAACCCGAAATCCCACCTCATCTGCCCGGTAATGGACCACCTGTCTTCTTTCCGTATTGACGATCATGCGGTAGACCTCAAAGTACTTACACCGGCAGAGCAGCTCACAGGCAGCTCCCTCCCGGTATTTTAACACCCGGATAGGCTGTCTTGGTTCCGCCATACTGTTCAGATTGGCAACTTCCAGCGCCTTGTCCACATGCAGCGGTCTTTTCCTGCCATCCTTATCCACCCGGTCATAGTCATACAGACGGTAGGTAAGGTTGGAGTTTTCCTGTATCTCAGCAATCAGCGCCCCGGCACCGATTGCATGGATGGTACCGGATTCAATGAAAAACACATCGTCCTTTCGGACCTTCACTTTCTGCAGGTACTTTTCCAGTGTACCATCTGCAATCGCTTTTCTCAACTTTTTCTTATCTGTGGTGTGTCTGAGACCATAGACGAGGCTTGCATCCTTCCCCGCGTCAAGCACATACCACATCTCGGTTTTGCCCAGCTGCCCGTTTTCATGCTCCCTGGCGTATTCGTCCGTGGGATGGACCTGCACCGAAAGATCCTTTTTGGCATCAATGAATTTGATCAGGATGGGAAGCTCCTCCTGCCCCTTATGTCTGCTTCCCAGATATTCCGGGTGCTTTTTAAGAACCATATCCAGACCCATACCGTCAAAGGCACCGCCTGCGACAGTGCTTGGCCCGTCCGGATGGGTGGAACATTCCCAGGTTTCCGCAAGAGGGGAAAGATCTATCCCCTTGGCAAATTCATCATTGAGACGGCTGCCGCCCCACAGATAATCCTTGGCGGAGGGCTTCAGTAAAAATGGTTTGTTCAACTGACTTTCCTCCTGTGGCCTAATATTCCAGTTCAAATTTCTGCTTGTCCGTAACCGTAATGTCTTTCCCCAGCTGAATCTCCACCAGCTGCAGCTCGCTGTCCGCTATGACGGTATGTCTGCAGCCTGCCGCCATGGTAATGACATCCCCGGCTTTCACCGCCTGCTCATAGCCGTCCACGATTGTCTTTCCGGTTCCGGACAGTACAACCCACACTTCATCCCTGTGCAGGTGGGAGTGGTAATTCATGGAATGGCCGGCATTCAGAGTCACCTTGATGGTCAGGCTTTCCTCTTCCACATCCAGCACCTTGTAGGAACCCCAGCTCTTTTCCGCAAACATAATCTGCTGCTCGAACTGATCGACAAATGGTTTGATATAGGAGCTCTGTTCCTTGTCGGAAACCAGAATTCCCTCCGGTGAGGCAGAAATCACCACATCGTGAAGCCCCATCGCCAGAACCGGCACATCCATTTCATTCAGAATATGGACATCGGAGCAGGTTTCATTCACCACGCCTTTGCCGATGACATTCTCTTCCATGGCCTCGGTCAGGGTATTCCAGGTGCCAAGATCCTTCCACTGGCCCCTGAAACGCATCACCTGGATATTTTCCTCATGCTCCACCACCGCATAGTCGAAGCTGATCTTCGTCAGGGTGTCATACTTGTCAAACAGATCCTGATAGTCGGTGAAATCAATGAGCTGGTGTGCCCTTTCCATGACATATTTCAGCTTATAGGCAAACACACCGCCGTTCCAGAGCGCCCCTTCCTTGATATATTCCTTTGCCACTTCCTCTGTGGGTTTCTCTTTGAAGGTTCTGACCGCAGAAACCGGGTCTGTGGAAGCCGGAATGATGTAGCCGTACTTTTCACTGGGGTATGTAGGCTCAATACCCATCAATACAAGATTTGCCTCTCCTTTTTCCGCCTGGTCAGACAATCCCTTTAAGGCTTCAAAGTAATCATCCTCCACATAGGGATCCACCGGACAGACCACAACAGGCTCTTCCGGATTCACGCCCATTACATCCACCAGGTATGCCGTGGCCAGTGCAATGGCCGGGAAAGTGTCTCTCCGGCAGGGTTCTACGGAAATTCCCACCTCATCCCCCAGCTGGTTATGGATTGCGGAGACCTGTGTCTTGGAGGTTGCAATGGTCACGGTTGCATCCGCATCTACTTTCTTAATCTGCTTGTAGACACGCTGAACCATCGATTCGTAGGTCCCGTCTTCATTCTTAAAAATCTTGATAAACTGTTTGGAACGGATATCATTGGAAAGAGGCCACAGCCGCTTCCCCGATCCTCCGGAAAGTAATACAATGTTCATGGGTTCTCCTCTGTTAAAAATCTATCTCTCTGCCCGCATGGGATTATGCAGGAAATCCTCATAGGACAGCTTCAGTCCTTCTTCCAGTTCGGTCTTATAGGTCCAGCCAAGAGCCGACGCCTTAGAAACATCCAGCAGCTTACGCGGTGTACCATTCGGCTTACTGGTATCCCACTGAATCTCACCCTCGTAACCAACAACCTTTGCCACCAGCTCTGTCAGTTCCTTAATGGTCAGTTCCTTTCCCGTACCGGCATTCACCGTCTCATTTCCGGAATAATTATTCATTAAAAAGACACAGAGATTAGCCAGGTCATCCACATATAAAAATTCACGAAGTGGTGAGCCATCTCCCCAGCAGGTCACGCTTTCCTTCCCTTCCACCTTCGCCTCGTGAAAACGGCGGATGAGGGCCGGAACCACATGGGAGTGGGTCGGATGGTAGTTATCATTTGGTCCGTACAGATTCGTAGGCATCACGGAAATATAATCCGTTCCGTACTGGCGGTTTAAGAACTCGCAGTATTTCAGACCGGAAATCTTTGCCAGTGCATAGGCCTCATTGGTCTTCTCCAGCTCAGAAGTCAGAAGACAGCTTTCCGGCATCGGCTGCGGAGCCATGCGGGGATAAATACAGGAGCTGCCCAAAAACTCCAGCTTCTTGCACCCATTCTGCCATGCAGAATGAATCACATTCATCTCCAGTGTCATGTTAAACCACATAAAGTCTGCCAGAGCCTCCTGGTTTGCAATAATTCCGCCAACCTTGGCAGCCGCAAGGAATACATATTCCGGCTTTTCTTCGGCAAAAAACTTCTCCACGTCCTCCTGACGGCAGAGATCCAGTTCCTTGTGGGTTTTTGTGATAATGTTGGTATATCCCTGGCGCTCCAGTTCCCGCACGATGGCAGAGCCAACCATTCCTCTGTGTCCTGCCACATAGATTTTTGCATTTTTCTCCATCATGATTTCAATCTTCTTTCTCTATAATTTTTTCAGACCCATGTATTAAGCTGTCTTCATAGCTTTCTCACGTTTTGCAAGCTCGCGGTCATGCTTTGCCATGATCTGAACCAGCTCCTCATAACTTGTCTTCTGCGGATTCCAGCCCAGAACGGTCTTTGCCTTGGTAGGATCACCCCAAAGATTGTCCACATCTGTGGGACGGAACCACTCCGGATTCACGCATACCAGCATCTTTCCGGTTGCTGCGTCATATCCTTTCTCATCCAGCCCGCTTCCCGCCCAGCGAATTGTAATGCCGTTGGCAGCAAAAGCCTTCTCTGTAAAATCACGTACCGTATGCTGCACGCCAGTCGCAATGACAAAATCTTCCGGTTTCTCCTGCTGCATGATCAGCCACATACACTCCACATAATCTTTCGCATATCCCCAGTCACGCAGGGAATCCATATTGCCAAGCTCTAGATGGTCCTGCAGTCCTTCTGCAATACGTCCGGCTGCAAGGGTAATCTTTCTTGTAACAAAATTCTCCCCACGTCTCTCAGACTCATGGTTGAATAAAATTCCGTTTACGGCGAACATTCCATAGGCTTCCCGGTATTCCTTTGTAATCCAGAAGCCATACTGCTTTGCCACTGCATATGGGCTGTATGGATGAAACGGAGTTGTTTCACTCTGTGGAACCTCCTCCACCTTTCCATAAAGCTCAGATGTAGAGGCCTGATAAATTTTCGTCTTCTTCGTTAATCCAAGGATACGAACAGCTTCTAATATACGGAGAACACCGATTGCATCAACGTCGCCTGAATACTCCGGTACATCGAAGGAGACCTGAACGTGTGACTGTGCAGCCAGATTGTAAATTTCGTCCGGCTGAACGAGACTGATAATACGAATTAAGCTTGATGAATCCGAAAGATCACCATCGTGAAGTGTAATTTTATCCATGATATGATCAATTCTCGCTGTATTGGAAATAGAAGCACGGCGTGTAATACCGTGTACCTCATATCCCTTATCTAATAAAAACTCTGCCAAATAAGAACCATCCTGTCCGGTAATTCCCGTTATTAATGCAATCTTGCTCATTTGTATTCCTCCAAATATATATTTTCATCTTACTACTTTTACGATAGTACAATAATTCTTGCAAAAAAGAAATTCACTTTCTTGCAAAACATTTGCACAATATTGACTTTTGATCTATAATAGAAAAAAAGCAAAGGAAAGGAATTAATTATTATGGACACGAAAGCACTCTTTCACGGAAGCCTGGTTGATACATCAAGAATTCTATATACACCTTCAAACTTTGCCAAATTATCACTTTCTTATATTCAGGAAATTGGTACCCTTCAGGCTACCAAACCACATATCAGTAGGCGTGACCATTTAAACTCCTATTTGTTTTTTATTGTACAATCCGGGTCCGGTATACTGTCCTATCATACCCATGAATACTCTCTTAACGCTGGAGACTGCGTATTTATTGACTGTAAGCAGCCCTATTACCACTCCACCAACAAAAATCTCTGGAAATTGTCATGGATACATTTTAACGGACCGACGATCCCTAACATTTATCAGAAATATGTGGAACGAGGCGGACAGCCTGTATTTCATCCTGATTCTACGGAAAAATATTTAGATGTGTATCAGAATTTACACAAGATTGCTTCATCCAACAGCTATGTCAGAGATATGGAAATCAATGCAGAACTATCTGTACTACTTTCCCTTCTGATGAAAGACAGCTGGCACCCGGAGTATTCCCGCAATCATACAAAAAAAACGGCACTCGCTGAGATCAAGGCATATCTGGATGAGAATTACACAAAAAAAATAACGCTCGACGAATTAGCCGAGCGTTATTACATAAACAAATTCTATCTGACAAGAATATTCAAAGCACAATACGGCACCAGTATTAATGCTTACCTTCAGGAAATTCGTATTACACAAGCAAAGCACGAATTACGGTTTAGTGATAAAAGTATCGAGGAAATCGCAACTGAATGTGGTATTGGCGAACTTTATTACTTCAGTAGAGTGTTTAAGAACATTGAAGGAATAAGTCCTAGCGAGTATCGGAAACAGTGGAATTAGTGTATGCATGCTCTACTATGCCCAATCTAAAACAAACTGACCGCAATCTTGCAACCATTATTCGTACATAATATCATCAAAAATAACCGGTATCCTGCTCTTAAAATCATCTAATAACGGACATGCTATTTCGCGCATTTGAGGGTGGGCCTTTAAAGATGTCCTTAGTTTAAAGAAATGACGCCACTCTCTTAAATTCATGGTTACAACAATTTCAGTCTTTAAACTATTCGGCAGTATACTCCTCGCTTCCTGAGGTTTTGCCCCCATCTCAATCATTTTATTATACATATTTTCAATAGTTTGCATTGTTTCAAACCATAATTTATACTCTTCACTATCTTCCTTCCAGAAAAGAGGCTTTATAACCGTTAATTCTTTACCAAATTTATCTTTATTATAATTACAATATCCCAAACTAAACAACCGTCCTCAAAAGCGTATGCCTGACTATGCTTACATCCGCAAGGAGTTGCTCCGTAATGGAGTCAGCAAAAAACTCCTATACTCAGTTCCGTATGAATACATCAAAAAGAAAGTTGATGTAAGGGTAACAGATACCACTATTGAAATTTTCTACCACCATAACCGCATTGCTTCCCACCGCCGTCTGAAAGGACGTATCGGGCAGTACAGCACCATTACCGAGCATATGCCGGAAGACCATCAGAAATATCTGGAATGGAACGGCGACCGCTTCCGTAAGTGGGCTGAGCGGATTGGCATAAATACGTACACTGTGGTTAATGCGATATTAACCTCCAAAGGTGTG
This sequence comes from Agathobacter sp., assembly GCA_022772675.1. Lineage (GTDB taxonomy): Bacteria > Bacillota > Clostridia > Lachnospirales > Lachnospiraceae > Roseburia. The sequence goes on from JALEZW010000009.1 coordinate 10,314, forward strand.
GAACAACAAACTTATCGAAGTTGTATGGGACTTCTGAAGCTTGCCGAGAAATACTCAGATGCATTGCTGGAAGCAGCCTGCAAAAAAGCTTTATCCTATACGGCATCACCAAGTTATAAGAGTGTTAAAAACATTCTTGTAACCAGTTCTGAAAAGCTTGTATCAGAAACAACTGATACAAAGACCACACACAAAGCACACGGCATCACAAGAGGTGCCGACTACTATCGGAGGTAATCATTATGACCGGAATAGTGGCTCACACATATCCGGAATGGTGGCTCAAGCTTACCGGACAGGCGGCTCATTGGAGCACAGATTATTCACAGCCCATTTGCGGAAGCGATCGCCATTCCACTCCAGATACTTCTGGTGGTCTTCTGGCATATGCTCTGTAATGGTGCTGTACTGCCCAGGGCGTCCTTTCAGACGACGGTGGGAAGCGATGCGGTTATGGTTGTAAAAAATTTCAATGGTGGTATCTGTTACCTTTACATCAACTTTCTTTTTGATGTATTCATATGGAACTGAGTATAGCATTCCATCCAC
>JALEZW010000020.1 GCA_022772675.1 Agathobacter sp.
ATGGCAGCTGCACACAAACGGTGCAGTCTGGTTTTTGTGCACAAAATAGATGGTATTTTAAAAATTCAGTGCAGAATAAAGATGAAGAAAGGCAGATGGAACGTGCCTTTTCATTATGAGCTGAGGTTCACGGATTCAGGAAATAATTTCACGACTCATATTTTTCCCACCTTTTCAACCGCAAGCGCCAAGTCCAGATCATGTAGTCCCGGATATGCCTTTTCCAAATAACTTAACGGGACTTTATCTACCAACTCGCAGCTTGGTACATCATATTTCCACTGATAATAAGCATAAAATTCGCCTATCCAGTCTGGCAGAAAACCTTTTAGAGCCTTTCCTTTTTGCAACCGGTAACAATCCGTTTTCTGAAAATAGTTCCATAATTCACTGGCATCCATTGTGCATACATAAGCCTGACCTTTATCAATGTACTGTCTCGTTTTACTTTTCATATATGTGCAAATGAAATTCTCAGTATCCATTTCCGGATATGTCAAAGCAAAATAATCAAACAGCTTTCCTTGATTTTCCACTACTTCATTCAAATAAGCCTCTGCATAAGCCGGCATCATTATTCCTCCCTACTACTATAACAATGTACTAAATACATTTGTGACCTTATTTTTGTCCGATTCGATCAGATTTCTCATAGTTTCACGAGCCATAATATCACGTATATTATATTTCTCATTATACATAGCAAACTCCACAGAAAACAACCCGTCTGGAACTTCCACTAAATGCTCATATGCCCTCACTGATTTGACACAATACTGGATTCCTAATCCCCCTAGGGCAAGCAATTCCTCTAAAATATCTACGTCAATCTCATCTCTCACAAAAGCCTTTGCAATATAAAAATAGGAAGCGTTGGCTCTCCATCCTTTTATTACATCATATCCCTCGGTGGAAATTCCATACTTTTCAATAAACTTTTCTGATAACAACCGATATCTCTTTGAATCTGCCGCCGGACGGTGTTTCATCAATTCCGCCAACCATGCTAAAATACTTTTCTCCTGAAAATCCAATATTTTAAGACCAGAGGTATCTAACAAATACTTATGTACCCATCCATTTGACTCATAGTTCTTATTCCTCCACCGCTCCGTCCACCAGATAATACATCCCGCCTACGTGATAAAGTTCGATCATGATCTCCAGATCGCCTTCTTCTGCATACAGATACCCGGAAAATTTACTCTGGTTGTAGCCATATGTTTCGTCCACAATTTCAATGTCTGCTTTTTTATATTTCTTGATAAACTTCTTGAGGGAATATTTATGTCCCTTGATTTTTCCATGGTTCACACCGCAGATTTGCATGACATATACATTGGAAAAATCCAGATCCACCCCTTCGAACAGAATATTGCAGGGAATGGGCTCTATATCCTCATCACACGTGTATACTCCGTCCAGCAGCATAAAGGTGACATTCGCGGAAAATGAATCAATCTTTTGGATCTTAATCTTTTTGATATGAACATCATGAAGACCGAATGGAAGAGATGGCATATCTTCCCGCCGGATTTTCAAATCAGGAGTTTCCTTTTTTCCCTTTTGTTTCTTTTTTAGCAGAGCTATGCCACAGACATAACCGCAGTCCCATTCCTGAAATGCTTCCTCATCAAAGAAAATAGAAGGCTGCTTAAAGGAAACCACCATTCCATCAATGTTATTGCCCTGATTCTTGTTCTTCCAGTCCAGGGTCTTTGCAGGATCTGTCTCCACCACTTCCACCTGTTTTCGGATCTCTTCCCCAAAGATCTCCGGATCCTCATAGACCTTTGCCTGGAAAGAGGGAATCGTTTTCAAGATTCCCCTGAACAGAAAACGAACCTCATAAAGTGTTCTTCCCTTTTGTCCCACATAATCCGTCTGTTCCACCCAGGCTTTCGACAGATCAACTCCGAGCAGTTCAAAGAATGCCTTCTGTTTCTCTGTGAGCAGCTGTATCAACGCATCGTTGTCAGCTTTGTTTTCGGCAAGATTGTGCCCAGTGTAATACTCCTTTGTCCCATCAGGATCTATTGCAAGTTTCCACGGTTCATAGGTCACTTCCATCGCAAATTCCTCCTTAGAATACAAGGGCAGGAATTACCTGCCCCTGTGCTTCTCTTTCCTTTTCTGCTGCTTCTGCTCAAAACGGAGTTGTTTTTCCTCCTCCCGCCGCCTTCGGCTTTCGGTTTTTCGCTCCGTTTTCATCTGCTCCTGCTGCA
>JALEZW010000052.1 GCA_022772675.1 Agathobacter sp.
TCAGATTCGTAGTATCTTCTATTGCATAGAGAGCATGACTTTTCGTGCAGTTCTGCAATATATGATGATGTAGAATTGCGGGGCGCAAGACATCCAGTGGATGTCTGCTCTGCGCCGACCGGAGCGAAGCGTAGACTTGCGTAGCAACGGAGCAATTCGTGTATCAAATGAGGGGCAAAATACCTTTTGACCCTCATATCATATGATGTTACCGCATACAGATATATACCACATAAATGGCATATAACAGAAGCATTCCAATTCCCTCTCTGCGATTTAATTTTTCTTTTGTCCACGCAAAAATCCATACGATCACACTGAACACGAGAAGTACCACAATATCAATAATATTCTCGGTCAGAAATGCCATCGGACTGATTGCCCCTGCGATACCAAGTACCATCAGAATATTAAAAATATTGGATCCAATTGCATTTCCCAGTGCCATATCCACCTCATTTTTCCGGGCCGCCACAACGGAAGTAACAAGTTCCGGAAGGGAGGTTCCGATTGAAACAATGGTAAGCCCCACCAGGGTCTGACTCATTCCAAGTCTTGTGGCAATATTACTTGCGCTGTTTACAACCACATCCCCGCCGACAATAATTCCGGCAGCTCCCAGTACGATAAAAATAAGACTTTTCGGCAAAGACATGATTTTCATCTCTTCCACTGACTCAATCTCTTCACTTTCCGCCTTTTTTCCTTCCCGGTTGGCCTGCAGTGCAGAGCGGATCATAGAGAAAATAAAAAGTGCAAACAGTACAAGGAAAATCGCTCCGTCTACATGTCCCAGCTGCATGGGTCCAATCAATCCTAAAACCAGCAGCAGCACCGCACAAAATACAGAAAAGGGGAAATCCTTCTTTAATGTGCTTTTCTGTACTGCAACCGGTGTCAGAACTGCACACATACCAATCACAACCATCAGGTTAAAAATATTAGACCCCACTACGTTGCTGACAGCCAGCGTATTCCGGTTCGCAAGGGATGCGGTCACAGAAACCGCAGCCTCCGGAAGTGAGGTTCCCATAGCTACGATGGTCAGTCCTATGATAATAGAGGGTACATGAAATTTTTTCGCAATACTGGAACTGCCCTCCACGAAAATATCAGCACCTTTCACCAGAAATACAAAACCCACCAACAGGAATACGATTGCCAGCAGCATGTTACAATTCAAAACAAAATCAGCCATAATTTTCTCCTTTTTTACCTTAAAATTATATGATATAAGGGTCAAAAGTCAGAAATCGTTCCTGCTTGCAGGAAAAGAGTTCTGACTTATTGACCCGCGCACACATGAGCAAGTAGTGATTTTCCTTGGAAAATCAACGGATTGCGAATGTGTGTAGAATTGCGGGGCGCAAGACATCCGGTGGATGTCTGCTCTGCGCCGACCGGAGCGAAGCGTAGACTTGCGAAGCAACGGAGCAATTCGTATATCAGTGAGTGGAAAAAGTACTTTTGACACTCACATCATTATATTTATTCGTGTATCAAATGAGGATCCAAATACCTTTTGACCCTCATATCATAAAATAAGGGGTTCTGAATCGTTTATTAAAAATTTAAAATTCCGAGATGTTCCAGCAGTATTTTAACCCCAATTAAGATTAAGATAATGCCGCCCGCAATCTCTGCCTTTTTCTTATACTTTGTTCCAAAGAAATTTCCAACAAATACACCAAATACAGATAATGCAAAGGTTGTAACCCCAATAATGACAACAGCCTCCACAATCGGTGTATCCAGAAAGGCAAACGTAATCCCCACAGCCAGAGCATCAATGCTGGTTGCCACGGCAAGCATCAGCATTTCCTTATGATCAAGGGGCGGGTCCTTTTCCCTGATTTCCTCAATATCCGGGTCTTTTACTGCCTCCAAAATCATTTTTCCACCGATAAATACCAGCAGAATAAAAGCTATCCAGTGGTCAATGGATGTAATGTATTTTTGGAAGCTCACGCCGAGGAACCAACCGATGAAAGGCATCAGTGCCTGAAACCCTCCGAAATACAAGCCTATCACAACTGCCTGCTTTTTATTCACTTTGTTCATAGCCAGTCCTTTGCAGACAGATACGGCAAAAGCGTCCATCGCAAGCCCGACCCCTATCAGAAACAATTCAAAAAATAGTGCCATCTTCGTCCTCCTGTTCTTTTGTATCTCCCGAAAAACAAAACTTATTCCATTCAACCGTGATAAAAGAAGCCCCTCCAATTATCATCCCCATGTTTCATTTCTATAGTCCTCCCCCAATATAAAAGACCCATGTACACCGGGAATATCAGAAGCTGATCTTCCAAATGTACATGAGTCTCATTCTTTAAGGTTTGCCAGGTCATAAGACCGGGACTGTTGACAAACCACACTGTGTGCGAACTACTCCCTCACTACGAATAGAACAATCTGTTTTTCTGTGTTGTGTCACTTTGTAAAGCCACTATATGGTTTGTAATATAGCAGATGTCCTATCTGTTAGTCAATACGAACTTATTTATCATATGACCTGACCTTTAGCCGCCTATGGGTTACTGATTGCCGGATTCTCACCTGTTTTTACTCTTTTTTGCTTAAATATGTCTTCTTACAGGCGGTCGCGTCTTATTTTACAATTACCGTCACCCGCTCCTTCGTGCCATCCTCTTTCGCATAGATATATGCTTTTCCGGTACACTTTGCGGATATATTTCCATTCTCGTCAACCGTGGCCACATTGGTATTGGAACAGGAATATTCCGGCTTATTGCCGGAAGACACGGTTGCTTTCGTCTGATAACTCTCTCCTGCGGCAAGTGTCACTTCATCCGTTTCAAACCGGATGGTGGGCTTTTTCACTGTGACAGCACAGGTTTTGCTCACTCCATCTACCGTAACGGTAATCAATGCATAACCATTTTTTACCGCAGTAACGTTTCCTTTACTATCAACAGTTGCGACACTTTTTTTATTGGTTTTCCACTTGGGAATACTTTTGGATGTGGATTGAACGGATAACTTTACATTCCCCTTTCGATAAAGGGAAACCTCCGTACGGTTTAACTTAACAGCCGGCTCCCTGACTGTCACCCTGCACTTTGCGCTGGACTTGTCAGCGGTTACTGTTATGACCGTTTCCCCCGGCTTTTTCGCAGTGATCACACCGTCCTCATCGACAGATGCAATACTGGTTTTGCCTGACTTATAGGTAACCTCATGTCCTGTGGATGCAGTAGCACTAAGTCTGGTAGTATATCCGTTCTCCAATGATATGTTTTTCTGACTTAACGTAATGACCGTCTTCTCAACCGTCACCTTACAGCTTGCTTCCCCATTTGCAATCTTTGCGGTAATGGTTGCCGTACCGGCCTTTTTTGCAGTTACCTTTCCATAGGTGTTTACAGATGCTACCTTGGAATCACTGGAAGAAAACTTCGGCTTCTTTCCGGTAGAAGTAACTGCCGTTAAATAAAACTCATCTCCGATTTTCATGCTTTTCGAATAATGCGTCAGTACTACGTATTCGTAACCTGCAGCATATACGTTTGTATTACAATCGGAAATAAAAAGCATGGATACCATGCAGATGACAGCTATTGCTGTCCTTAAGATCTTCTTGTGTGACATTAAATTCCCCCATTCTTTGTATGGTGAGAATGTCACGGCAATCAGTGTAGTTACCAATTTATCATATTCGTTAAGATTTGTAAAGAGCATTTTGAAATCAACGGAAATATGGCTCATCCGAAATAAACACAGGTATTTTTTCTGAATACATGGCAGAGCAAAATATCGCAGCTTCAAAAACAATCACCATAAAAGTGAAATAGTAACAAAAGAGATGCCGCAATGCGGCATCTCTTTTCACATGTACTTTGGTGTCGGGTACCTATTCATCCCCTCCCCCAAAGTCAGTTTTTATACTTTACTGCGGTTCCATATGCCACAACCTCTGCCGCCCCGGACATCACCTGGGAACTTCCGTAAGTGATCCCGATAATGGCATCCGCCCCCAGTTCCCTGGCTTCATCCACCATGCGCTTGGTGGCAATCTGTCTGGCCTCGTTGAGCATCTGCGTGTAGCCTGCGATTTCACCGCCCACCAGGGTCTTCATCCCCGCCATAATATCACGGCCCACATTCTTTGTCTGCACGATGGTTCCTTTTACCAGACCCAGTGCCTCGATTTCCTGTCCTGGTACATACTCAATACTTAGAAGCTTCATCCTCTTCTCCTCCTTCAATCTCTTTGATTCTTCCAACCAGCGCCACCAAAATACAGATTGCAAGTACAATCGGCACAACCGTAAATACAAGAATGACAAAGATTGGAACCTGTTCCACTTTTGTTGCCCAGATGATTGCAGCAGCCGGAACAAGCATCAGGAGAATCATGAGGATTCCCGCAATGATTGCGCCCAGGCGCTTTTCTTTCCGAATGTCTTTCTTTCCAACATCCATAAAATCCATTCCCTCCTTTTCCATCTGCTCAATCTGATCCAGATAGGACTCGGTGGCGAGATTCTCCAATGAGACACGGCTTGCAATGATCTGGTCGCTGACCGTCTGCATTTTGGTAAGTCCTTCCTTCTGCCGCTCCAGCTCATCCTGATGATGCTCCAGGCAGTCGCATAGACTGGTTTTTCCGTCAAAAACACGCCGGATTTCCTCAATTGGCACTCCCAGCTTCCGCAGCAGTTTGACCTGCATCAGACGGTGGACATCCGCTTCCTCGTATTCGCGGTAACCATTCTCCGCCCGCCGGGGATTAATGAGTCCCTGTTCCTCATAGAACCGGATGTTCTTTCTGGTAATCCCCACCAGTTCCTCCACAAACTTAATCTTCACTGTTAAACTCCCTTTGTATTTCGGCCCGGCTTTTCCAATACTTCGTATCCGTCCTAAGGCGGTTACTAATTTTTCTGATAAAACCGGGACTCTGTGTCCTATCTGCCCTTGTTATACAGCTTCCACAAGGTGGAATGTCAAGGACTTTTTATGGAATTATGATATGAGGGTCAAATTATCTATTCTGAATAGCTCACAAATTACCTTTCACAATTGGTCTGAAACCATTTTTACTGGCTGACAACCTTGGCAAATTTCTTCTTGCCGCGCTTTACAACCTTCCCCTCACCGGAAAAGTCGGAAAGAGTATAGCTTGTGCTGATGTCTGTCACCTTGTCACCATCTACAGAGACACCTCCCTGCTGCACGGCACGCCGGGCGTCAGAACGGCTCTCGCAGAGTCCGGCCTTCACCAGAACTGCCATAATGTCCATCTTTCCATCTACCAGATCCTCTTCCGTGAGGGTAACGGTCGGCATATTGGCAGAGACACCTGCCCCGGAGAACAGCGCATGGGATGCTTCCTTTGCCTTCTCAGCTTCCTCCTCGCCGTGAACCAGTTTAGTCAGTTCGTATGCCAGGATTTCCTTAGCCTGGTTCAGCTGTGCCCCCTCCCATTTTGCCATCTCATCAATTTCTTCCAGTGGGAGGAAGGTCAGCATACGTAAGCATTTGATGACATCAGAGTCACCTACATTTCTCCAGTACTGGAAGAACTCGAAAGGTGAGGTCTTGTTGGGATCCAGCCATACGGCGCCGGACTGGGTCTTCCCCATCTTCTTGCCCTCAGAATTGAGAAGCAGATTGATGGTCATGGCGTAAGCATCCTTCCCCAGCTTACGGCGGATCAGCTCCGTTCCGCCCAGCATATTGCTCCACTGGTCATCCCCGCCGAACTCCATGTTGCATCCGTACTTCTGGAAAAGAGTGTAGAAATCGTAGCTCTGCATGATCATATAGTTAAACTCCAGGAAGCTTAAGCCTCTCTCCATACGCTGCTTGTAGCACTCAGCGGTCAGCATACGATTTACAGAGAAATGCGGACCAACTTCACGAAGTACATCGATGTAATTTAAATCTGTCAGCCAGTCTGCATTGTTGACGAGCAATGCTTTCCCATCGCTGAAATCGATAAAACGGCTCATCTGCTTCTTGAAGCAGTCCACATTGTGCTGGATGGTTTCCGGTGTCAGCATCTGGCGCATATCGGTACGTCCGGAGGGATCCCCGATCATAGCGGTTCCTCCGCCAATCAGTGCAATCGGCTTATTTCCTGCCATCTGCAGACGTTTCATGAGACACAGTGCCATGAAATGTCCTACGTGAAGGCTGTCTGCGGTGGGATCAAATCCGATGTAGAATACAGCCTTTCCGTTGTTGATTAATTCCTTGATTTCTTCCTCGTCGGTTACCTGGGCAATCAGGCCGCGGGCAACTAATTCATCATAAACTGTCATTGTAATCCTCCTTCAATTTGCTCTGCTTATCTTTTTCTCTGCTTATTCGCGAGTAAGCAGACTCGGAAACCTTTGGTTTCCTCGTTTCCGCGTTGCTCGCCAAATGGTTATTCGCGAAAAATCCCCCCGTCCTATATAAGGACGAGGGGAGAACTCTCGTGATACCACCTTAATTCGCAGACCGCTCGCGCTGACACACCGAACTCTGATTATTCGGTGTACTAGTCTGCCTCAGTGAGTGCATAATACACTCCAGTGCTTCTAACGTGCACCACTCCGTCACAACCTACTAACCTAATGGCGTTCAATGTGCAGCTCCGGGATGTAATTCCTGTCATAAGGAGGGACCCGCTTGCGGGGAGATCCCTTGTGACCTGCGCACTTTGCTCCGCGTTAGCGGACTCTCATGCAAAGTGCTCCTTAGGAGGGACCCGCTATATGTGTTATGCTTTGCATAACATGTAGCGTCAGCCCTTCCCCAAAGGGGAATTCTCCTGGGCTGACGTTCCCGTTGCGGGAGAATCCCTTGTGACCTGCGCACATGTCTGCAGCATCTGCTTCCCGCGCACCTCTCATCCACCGGTTACTTTCTGTTCGTTCCACAAATGAGTACTTATTCCCTTCAAAGCCTTTTACTTAATTGTTATCATTATAAGCGCTCTGCAAATCATTTGTCAACAAATTTTCTCCCACTCAGCCTGCTTAAATCCCACCAGCACCCGATCATCTGCCACAAGAATCGGACGCTTCACCAGCATGCCGTCTGTGGCAAGAAGCTCAATCATCTCCTGCTCACTCATATTCGGAAGCTTGTCCTTAAGTTCCATCTGCCGGTAGAGCATCCCGCTAGTATTGAAAAACTTCTTAATTGGAAGACCGCTTTTTTCGATCCACACCTTCAGTTCCTCTGCTGTGGGATTCTGTTCCTTGATATTGCGGTCCTCGAAAACAATCCCCTTTTCCTCTAAAAATTTGCGCGCCTTCTGACAGGTACCACACTTTGGATAATTGACAAATAGCATAATTGATTCCACCTTTCCTTAAAATGTTATATCCCTTTCGGCTTTATATACCTAAAAATGACTTTTATTATTATAGCAGACCGTAAAAACGATCATTTTTATTATTTACTATACAGTACAATCTTTTTATCCGGGGGAAATCCTCGTTTCGCAAATTCCGCCTGTAAACTATGATCTCAATATACGGGTGAATTTTCCGCTTTGTATTTTCACCTGTATACCATAATCTCTTTGTACAGGTGATTTTCTAGTTTTGCGTTTTTCACCTGTATACCATGACCTCTTTGTACGGGTGATTTTCTAGTTTTGCGTTTTTCACCTGTATACCATGGCCTCTTTGTACGGGTGATTTTCTAGTTTTGCTTCTTTCACCTGTATATCATGACCTCTTTGTACAGGTGATTTTCTAGTTTTGCTTCTTTCACCTGTTTGCTCTGACCTCTTTGTACGGGTGATTTTCTAGTTTTGCTTCTTTCACCTGTTTGCTCTGACCTCTTTGTACAGGTGGATTTCCCGTTTTGTGTTTTTCACCCGTACGCTGGCCCCGCTCCGTACGGGGAATTCCCCATTTGCAATTTTCATCGTATAAAATTCTCAATTAACATATTTTCAGGTGCACAAATATTATAGCAAAGAAACTCCAAATATTCTACTTATTCTTCTGATTAAGTTTGTTGTGCATTGGTCGGAAGGTGACATATCGTATGCTGTAATGTTAACATGCGTTGCCTGAAGTAACAGAAGATTTTGCTGTAGATTAAAGGGTAGAAGAATCACAAATAAAATGATATACTGTGTCTATATTGTAAGGCTGCTCGAATGCAGCCAGCCCATCAATAAGTGAAAGACCCTTGTATCATATAATCACACAAGGGGGAGGAAACAAGTTTGAACAACCAATTTATACAAGGTGTGTCCTTCGATTGGAACAAAATAGATGAAAACAGTTATATCCGAAAAATTGAGGCCTTTCATGAAATTGATCAGTTGTTTTTTTCTAATCCGATTACCTTCTTCGTAGGGGAAAATGGAAGTGGAAAATCAACTCTGCTGGAAGCCATCGCGATTGCCCATGGTTTCAATCCGGAAGGCGGAACCAAAAACTATTTGTTTTCAACCCATGATACCCACTCGGATTTATGTGACGCTATACGGATTATAAGAGGATACCGGAAGGAAAGCTGGGGTTATTTTTTAAGAGCAGAAAGCTTTTATAATGTTGCAACTCAGGAAGAGGAGTATGCTGACTCTGCTCATCCATCTGCCAGATATCATGAGAAATCCCACGGAGAAAGCTTTCTGGCATTGGCACAAAACAATCTTCAACCGGACGGATTATATCTGTTTGACGAGCCTGAAGCCGCATTATCGCCGCAAAGACAGTTGACGCTATTGATGGAAATATACCGGTGCGCGAAAGAAGGTGCACAATTTTTCATTGTTACCCATTCACCGATTCTGCTTGGAATTCCGGATTGTGAAATTTTCTGCTTCGATCATGGTCAAATTCACACCTGCAGCTACGAGGAGACCGACAGTTATCAGATCACCGAGATGTTTATTAACAATCGAAACGCTCTATTAAATAACTTACTTCGCGAGTAGTTGTTTCGGTTCACGCAAAGCTGCTTCGTCATACTATACACACTTTAGAACAGGAGAACACACTATGGACATTTTACACACACCAATTTATGAAGGACGTCCCGAGGATTGCGCCGGGCGCCTGGAAAAAGAAATCCGCACCTACGACCTTCTGGATTCTCTTTCCATCCCCTACCTTCGTATTGATCATGAGGCACTTCCCACCATTGAGGCCTGCCATGACGTAGACACCCGGCTGGACCTCCATATCTGCAAAAACCTCTTCCTGTGCAATACGCAGAAAACCACTTTTTATTTGCTGATGATGCCGGGGGAAAAGAAATTCCAGACAAAGGTTGTGTCCAAGCAGCTTGGTGTCGCAAGACTTTCCTTCGCACCGGAGGAATACATGGAAGAGTTTCTCGATATCACCCCGGGTTCAGTCAGCGTCATGGGACTGATGAACGACAGGGAAAACCGTGTACAGCTTCTGATGGACCGGGACCTTTTGCAGGAAGAATATCTGGGGTGTCATCCCTGTATCAATACCTCAAGTATTAAACTTACTACAAAAGATTTGCTGGAGAAATTTTTACCGGCGGTTCACCATGAAGTAATCTATGTAGATTTGTAATATCTATTTACCCCTTAGACAAAGTATTAAAAAAAATCGCCCCAGTTCAGTCGAATTGGGGCATTTTTTGATAAAAGGTGCAATGAAATCAAGTTTATTTCGTCTTAATAGATGAGGTACCTCGAAAGGAGGAAACACATGGACGATATCTCTATTATTCAACTGTACTGGGACAGAAATGAACAAGCGATTGTCAATTAGAGATTCAATCGGATGGCTGTTTATACGCTGTATTTAAATCTGTCGGATGTAGTTTTATTGTGCGATCACATCATGTCGGGAAACCGAAATTTATATCTACATTGGAAAAAATGGTTGAAATTCTTTGAAAGTGCAAAAGAGGCTGCCCGCTACGGACAGCCTCTTCTCTCGATAAAAACTTAATTGATATCGCTGTAATTGCGTGTATCTACCTGAATAAGTACGACTATTTTTAATATACGAGCTACCAAAAAAGCCCGATAATGTGAACTCCATTATCGAGCTTTTACTTTTTTTCAAAACACTAATTTTAATATGAATCGTTAGCATTTGGAATTTTATCAAAACAATTATAAAAAACATCTGAAAGAAATCCGTTTGTCTTATTTTGGGGTCTATAATCATAATAAACTCCATTTGCTCTAAATGCTGTACAACCATCAGAGGCCATAGACAATTTGACCACCTTGCCGCTTTTCATGGTTAAAGTTAACATCGCCTCATCAAAAGGACAGGCCGAACCTCCATTGATAAGCGTTGCATTAGAAAACCACTCCTCAAATTGATTTAATATGGTTTCATCCTGTATTGTCTGGTTGTATATCTTATTATCATCTCGATTTCTATAATCTAATTTTGCAGACACTATATGTTTGATATCTGATAAATCTAAGGGTTCATATTGCAATTCTTCCTTTAACATTTTTTCTAATGCACTACACAATTCTCTATTGAACAGATCAGTATCTTTGTCTGAATTCGTTAAAATTTCTTCTCCCCTTATCCGAAAACAAATGTCATCTTCTCCCTTTTTATAGCGCAACTGATATCCTGCATCTTTCAATGTTCCATATTTTTCCCACTCATCAAGAGGTAATTTCTTCTTTTCCTCTGAACGGCTCATCAGTTCTTTGATTTTTTTCTGCATTTCTTCATCCGGTACATAGTATAATTCGCCGGAGAGCCCCTTATTAAACATCAATTCATCTGGAAAAATACATAGGTAATATTTTCCTTCTGGTACATTTTTTGTAAGCTTAGCTTCCAATGCTTCCACCGGATCAACCGTAGAAGTTGGTTGCAAAGATTCTTCTGTCTTTTTTGTTTTCTCAATATCTTCCTGCAACTTCGTTTCTTTATTTTCCTTTGTTTTTGATACATTTCCTGCTGTTCTGGTTTCGTTTTTTCCACTACTAAATGTACATCCTGTCACCCCAATTACTAACACAAGAAAAACTGCAAAGGTACTTACTAGCATTTTAGGCTTTTTTACCAACATTTCAATTCTTTTTTTCATCTCTTTTTTCCCTCCCATAATACTTGTAGAACATACCAGACGATTAGAAACAGCAGAATACCCAGATGCCATTTCTATCAAAGTAACACCGTATGCCTTTCTGCTCTCTTCCCCTAAACATTTCACAGCACCTTCATCACAGGCAAGTTCACTATCCTTAATTGATAAAAATGCTGACAGCCAAACAAGAGGATGATACCAATAAATCACCACACATAGACACCGGATATAGGTCCAGATATGGTCTTTATGCCTGTAATGGGTCAATTCATGCGTCATAATATGATGCATTTTCTCTTCCCCTGGCAAAAAACCTGCTGGCAGGTAGATTGCGGGCTTTATCATGCCGAATAAACAAGGACTTTCCACACAATTTGTTTCATATATTTTTAATTTAGCTGGATAAATGTTGGTTTCCTTTCTGTCTTTCCTTAACTGGAAATAAAATTTTATATTACTAAAAAGGAAACAACTGCCACATAACAGAACTCCTGATAACCAGATAAACACACATACTGTTCTCAAGCTCATTGCCCACTTTTTATTTGTTTCTTTGGAAAAATGCTCCATATTTACTGAAGCTGTATCTTTTCCTATTTCCATCTGTTTTTCTACAGTATTCTTCGTATCTGCATGGCTTACATTTCGTGTATCAGATTTTCGCACACATTCTTTTTCAGGTCTCGAATTCTGTTCCTCTGGAATAATTTTTTCCTCATGATTCCCAGTAGTAACATCTTCTGTCGATAATTTCGCAGACGGTTTGTTTTCGATCTGATTTTCCACAAACTGTACCACATTCATAATACTAATATCTGCTTCATACATAGGAATAGGAACCAATAATTTTATTGCCACCAAAAGCCACAATCCATATTTTAACCGCTGACTCATTCGATTTCCAAATAACATTCTTATCAACAGAATGCATAGCATTAACACCGTAGAAGTAATCAAATGCTCAATCATTTTTATCCTCCAATCCCTTTAAAATATCATACAACGACCTAATCTCTTCCTTACTAAAAGCCTTTTTCTTCACCAATGTATTCATCATCATGCTCACAGACCCCTGGTAAACCCGTTCAATCAAACTTTCCGTTTCTGCCAATGCCGCATCATCCCTGTTGACATTGGGATAATATTGTTTTGCCTTTGTCCCCTGCTCATAATAAATAATCCCTTTGTCCACCATTCTTCCCAGCAAAGTATTGACAGTACTTTTGGTCCAGCCGGGATTCTCCTTTAGTGCATGGTATAGCTGCATAATTGTTCTTGGATGTTCCTCCCATAATTTTTCCATAATAATCCATTCACTTTGTTGTAAAATAATGTTTTCTTTTCCCATGTTGTCCTCCATTCTCAAAATATCTTTGCGCGCGCAAAAAGGTCGACTCATGTAAACCTTATTTTTTAAAATAACACATTGTATTACACAAGTCAACCATATTAATAATTTTTATTACTTTATATACTCTATCTTTTCCTCTTCATAATCCCTTAATATACCTAACCAATTCTCCAGAGTCCCCTCTAAATTTTCAAATAATTCATATCACTATAATAGTGAAAACAGAACGCTTCACTCCAACTGAATCGCTTATTTGATTTGTTTTTACCCAAACAGGCCACGTTTAAAGTGTGATTTGATTTCCTGCACCCTTTGGTTACTTGGGAATTTGTTCAGATATTCCATACCCGCGCAAATGTTTTGTTTTACACCAAGTCCAAAGCAGTAGATTTCGCCAAGTCCAATGGCAGACAATTCTTCAGCCGGCCGGCAATTTTTATTTACATAGATTAGACGTACAGTTATCCAAAATATCCCCAAATAAACCCAATTTAATGATTGTTCTCCTTTCCACGAAAAAAACAGCTATAAACCTTTATGGCCTATAACTGCCCTTACGCTGTTTAAAATGTTGATTTATCCTACCACAATATTCTCCGCAGTTTTCCCGCGCCCCACATGCCGAATCATCCGCTCCACCTGCGGCAGCATATTGACCGGTCGAAGCAGAACCTGGGGATGTTCTGTGGCATATACCCGGAATATTTCATCGGCAAATCCCTGCCCCATCATAGATACGTCAGAGAAATCCAATATCACCTCACGGAATTCTTCCAGGCGATGGCAGATCCGTCTTGCCTGGGAGCGAGCTACGGGCTCACCGGTGATGCAGGCTTCTTTTACCGGTATCTGGGTTCTCATAAATCCCTCATCCACATCCGCATAGGTGTCAAACACTTTTCCTGCTTCGCGCCCAGTTTCATTTTCCAATGTCATCATAACCATGGTTCTCTCCTTCCATATTCTCGCTGCGTAGGCCGCCAAATGGGACCGCAGCACCTCCGGCTCTTCCTGACATCCCCACTTCAAAATCAGCGAATCTGACCACAGCACAAAGGAATCCATCATCTTTGACGAAAAGAAGATTCCCTCTCCGGAATGATTCCGGCTGTCACAGGTAATTTTACCCTTGTAGAGCTCCACCAGCGCATCTTCGACCCGCGGATTCTCCCAGCCATTTCCCGCCATGTATTCCATCAAGGTAGAAAATACCCCGGCTCCGTCGTCTGAGATTACCACTGTCGTATTTAACGCGTTACACTGCACAACTATTCCGATCCTGGTCCCCCGGGAATGCTCAATGGCATTATTCAGAATCTCCGCACCGCAATACTGCCATATCACACGTGCTTTCTCATTACAGCCTGTAAGATATGGGGCAATATACTGCTGAAACAGGACATCCTCCTCCAACTCGCCTTCCTCCAGGGAAACCGTAGCCCGATACTCTCTCTGAATCAGACGATAGGGACACTCTTCCCCTGCAACGCATTCAATCATGCCGCTGTCCAATGCCTCTTTAAGGTAGCGCTTTACGGTCGTAATGGAGATTCCAAAACTGTCCATGGTTTTCTCCAATACGGCTCCATCTCTCCGGGCAATCTTTCTTAAAATATATTTTTTGATTTCTTCCCTTTTCTTTTCAGTGAATGACATATTTCCTCTTCGAATTATATTTGGTTTTTATATAATTATAATCTCTATATTTCAAATTATAACATCCAATATTCAAACTTTCAAGATAGAATATTTCTATTTCTTTGGATCCGCAATAATAGATGGCATATGTTATCCATATATGGTAAAATGATATGATGTAAGTGGAAATAATACTTTTTGTCATCTACGAAGTGTAGAATCCGCATAAATTCACCATTTTCTACGTTCCGTGGGTGTGAAATTGCAACAAAACGAGGGATAATCAACGCAGAAAGGAGGCAGCAAATGGATCAAATAGCAATTGGAAAATTCATCGCAGAAGAAAGGAAAAGAAAGGGCTACACCCAAAAGCAGCTTGCAGAAAAATTAGGAATCAGTGACAAGACCATTTCCAAATGGGAACGGGGAAACGGTTTCCCGGAGGTGTCACTGCTTTTACCATTATGTAAGGAGCCCGTCAATGAATGGTGAAATGGCCCAGATGAGCAATATTGTAATTAGTGCGAGATTTGCCCTTCGCGATAAGGGAAAAATGGATTGCCCATTAGACAAATATGTATCATCCATAAAGTTTGTCTTTATTCCGAGGGGAATTTTCCTTAAAAAAACAAAGACCGTCGATTCGGTCACAGACTGGTTCGAAATTTGTAGGAAACAGGGACTGGAGGACATAAAATATCTTGTTCCTACCTCCATATCAGACCGGTCCATACTGGGCTTTTCAAACACCTCCCAGAATTCCATGATCTGCTTTTGGAAGGATGGTTCCGTCACGTATTTTTCGTCCAGATGGAAATTCGACAGGGATCAGGAAGGATGGGACGTTACCTATGAAGAGCATGAGTGGAAAGACGCTCCCTCTGGAAAACCCTCTTTTGAAAATCACACGGAAGAGTTTAAGCAGGTATTACTGGATATTGAAGATCTGGCTAAAAGGATTGATTTCGACAGTTTTGCCATGGTTTTTCATAAAGCCTACGAATCATTGTGTGGCAATTACGACGAGGAAAACACTTTCTTACCAGCAAATTTGCCCGAAGCGTTTCGTGGCATCTATCTGGCCGTTATGAAGGCAGATGTGTTTGGTGCTATGGGCTCATGGAATGACTCTCCGCCATATTATGCACACGAGAAGGGCTTAGATAAAGAGTATAATGAACTGTCCGATCAATTACTGGAACAGCTGCGGTATAACCTCATGTATGTTGTCAACGAATGCTGAAACCATCTCAAACATAAAAGATTCGCTTCTATCTGAACCTAGCAGAGCTCTTATTTTCAGTACACTGAAAATTTTTTCGGTGTACTGGCAGGCAAAAATACGGGTGCTTTTATATTTCTCGTATTTCGCCCGTTAGGGTAGGTAGAATCATACGGGTGTTTTTCCTATTTTTCCTTTTTCGTCCGTACTGAACATGAAAAACTGCGAAATTCCTTGAGAAAAAAAATGATGATATACGAGTCGAAGGTCAGAAATCGTTCCTGCTTGCAGGAAAAGAGTTCTGACTGAATATGTGTAACATCAATATTTGATTGTTTATGATAAAGTGTCCCTAGTGAAAATAAAAGCATTAAAAAATGATAAGGAGACCCCCCATGATTTTATACATTAATAGCTGCGTCCGACCGGAATCCAGAACAAATCGAATCGCCCAGGCCTTGCTACAGAAGCTTGGCGGAAAATACGAAGAGATCAATCTTGAAAATGAACAATTAAAACCTTTATCGAGAGAAACCTTGGATTATCGCACGGAATTGATTGGAAAAGGTGATTATTCCTCATCCATTTTCCAATATGCAAAGCAGTTCGCCTCAGCTGACACCATCGTGATTGCTGCACCTTTTTGGGATTTATCATTTCCGGCTGCACTAAAGATTTACGTCGAGAATATTTATGCAACGGGAATCGTTTCCCAATACGGGAAAAACGGTCAGCCTGTCGGCATGTGCCGGGCAGAAAAGCTTTATTATGTCACAACCGCCGGAGGACCTTATGTTCCCGATTACAGTTACAACTACATACGCGATCTTGCTGTACAATATTTTGGAATCAAGGAAACCGAGCTGATCAAAGCTGATATGCTTGATGTTGAGGGATTTTCCGCTGAGAAGATTGTTAAGCGCACAATCGAAGAAATCTCTGTTTCTACGTAACAGTTCTACAAATTAACACGCGAATATGCTTGGAATAAAACCTAATACACAGGAAATTACTGACCTGAAGGATGAGCAGAAAGATTCTGGTTATTTTCAATTGCGCAAATGGAGAATGTAAATAACGCTCTGGATGCGCTGGAAGTGATCTTGAAACCCCATTAAAAATCATGTTCATCACAACTGCACGTGTTTTTACAAGTAGGGTGGCTCGAACAGAGCCACCTTTATCTTTCTGTTTCTTAAATCAACGCTCAATATATATCATGATTTTTTTTCCCTTCTTCATCTTCTTCCGCTGCTTTGCTATTGCCTTCATCTTGGTGGCTTTATTGCTTTCTGCGTGTAAATTCCGGAAAAGCTCATATCGCTCCCGGGATAATGTTCCCGCCTCTATGGCAGCTTTGATGGCACATCCGGGCTCCGTATCATGCCTGCAGTCCCTGAATTTACAACGCGTCGCAAGCTCTGCAATGTCAGAAAAGGTTTCGTCGATTCCTTCCTCCACGCCACACATGCCAAGTTCCCGCATACCCGGAGTGTCGATTATCGTTGCTCCATTGTAAAGCTCAATCATCTGCCGGTAAGTGGTGGTATGGCGCCCCTTCCCATCATCCTCGCGGATTCCGGAGGTCTTCATGATTTCCTTCCCTGCAATGGCATTAACCAGCGTTGATTTCCCCACACCCGAGGATCCAAGAATTGCGATGGTTTTTCCCGGTTTGAAATATTCCTCCAGCTCCTCGATTCCAATCCCGTACAAAGCACTGATTGTGTGAACTCTCACCTTATCCGACAATTCCTCAATCTCTCTTACGTATCGTCCGGGATTACTGCACAGATCCACCTTCGTGAGAATGACAACCGGGATGCCGTTTCCCTGAAGTGTAACCGAAACATACCGTGCGATACGGTTGAAATTATAATTCTCATTCAGCGATGCCACAATAAACACGTCATCAAAATTTGCAACCATGACCTGCTCCTGCATGGTTTTGACATAGCCCATTGCATGCCCGGACTGGTCCGGCCGCTTCAGCACGCTGCTCCTCTCACACACGGAGGTAATTATTGAATCCCCCGATGGATTGTACATAAATGTCACATAATCTCCAACCACAGGAAGTTCGCGAGTTTCCTGATAAAAATTGCCCTTAAGCCTGCCGGTAAGCTCCTTCTCCCAGAATTTGATCCGGTAGCTGTTCTTCTGAATCTCGCAGATTCTGCCCAGCTTTTCCTCATGCAGCCACTGACAGGAAAGCTTGAGGGGTTTATGATATGGAAATTCTTTTGTAAAAGCTTCCAGTTCTTCTTCATCCGAACATTTTTCAAATACCTCATCCTCAAAGAACTTCCCATGGATTTGGGAAAATTTCTCCTCATCCAGAGGATATGCCATAAAAGCGTCAAAATTACTGCCATCGGCTGTCGTAATTCCAAAATGGTCGCAGGTCAAAAATCCATGCTTCGGATAATACTCCGGCTCGCCCAAAATCACGATTCCTGCATAACCTTCGGCTTTTGCCAGGGAAATCGTCTCTTCCAAAAGCATCCCTCCCACCCCGGAATTGTGAAGAGTGGGCTCCACACATAAGGGGCCGAAGGTCAACACCTTATGCACCTGATTTCCGTCAACGACCTTAGCCTTAGAATACATGATGGTTCCTACGATCTCTCCATCTAATTCTGCCACGCGGCTGATCTTTGGGACGTAGCATTCAGCCTCTCTGAGCTTGTGCACCAGTAAATGCTCATTGCACCCGGGTCCATGGATATTCCAGAAAGCCCGAAGTGTCATATACTCTGTCCTTTTATAATCGTCCTTATTCTCTTTTCTGATCAATATGTTATTCATCTTTTTCTCCCATAATTTCTATTGCACATGTTTTTTCTGGGCGATACATGCTCTATATGACTTTGTCCGCCAGAAGTTGCTAAAATTGCCCATTATTCTGACCTGTTTTAGGCAGCGGACCTTGTTTCTCCACTCTGCCGCCCACATTTTTTGATGTTTATTGATTCTTCTGGGCACTACATGCTTTGTACCGATCCCACCGCCCACTTTAGTCCATAAAAATTTGATTTTATTTCGTGAATATGAAGATACCCTGATTAGATGTAGAATAACTTGTATCTGAGAAAATAATAAACAGATACGACTAAGATCATAGAAAAAGCCGTAGCTAAACAAGCCACGGCTAAATAAACATATGAAATAAATGTAAAACTAATACGCACTAACCGAGGTAATCCTATCATATTCAATTCGCACAATCTCTCTAACAATAGCCATAGTCTTACCTCCCTTTCTCGTTGAACATCGGTCCATGCAAAATTTGCCTTCGGCAAATGAACCGATGCTACATGTCAAGTTTTATATGAAAATCTGATATGAGCCATTTTCAATGTAGAAAGAATTTTAATGATATTTGCTTCAAAATATTGATAAATTCTTTCATTCAGCATATAATATCAATAACAAATAATATGTTTAAAGGAAGGAGTGAATAATATGACAACGGTAAGTCTTCGTTTTGACGATAACATGAAGAAAGAGCTGGATGAGATGTGTGATGAAATGGGCATGAATATTACTACATTTTTTATGATTTATGCAAAAAAAGCATTGCGTGAAAGAAGCATTCCATTTGAGATCACGGCTCCAATCGATCCATTTTATTCCAATACAAATAGAGCACAGATTGAAAAAGCAGAAAAGCAGGTAAAAGATGGAAAAATAATTACAAAATCCCTAAATGAACTGGAGGCTATGGCGAGTGAGTAATATCTCTTTTGCGGAAGATGCATGGGCAGAATATTTGTATTGGCAGACACAGGACAAGAAAACATTAAAAAAAAATCAATTCTCTTCTTAAAGAAATCCGGCGTACTCCTTTTCATGGTGCAGGTAAACCAGAACCACTGAAAAATGACAAAAACGGTTTGTGGAGCCGCCGGATCAACGAAAAAGACCGGCTTGTTTACAGCGTGAATAATGATTCCATAATCATCTATCAGTGTAAGGGTCACTATGATGACTAATGAGATTCTGTGTACTCACCAAAATACTCCTCCACTGTCATCATACTAAGATGCAGCGGGGCAAGACCGGAAAGCACCAGCTCTGTGGCTGCTTCCTTCTCCCGGTCCAGACCGGACACTCCATCCGTCAGATATACCACATAAATTCCCGCATCAATCAATGCAAAAACCGTGGAAAGAACGCAGCATTCCGCCACAACGCCGGTAATGACCACCCGGTCAGCCTTTTTCGCCGCCTCCAAAACCTCCGGGATTGCAAGGGAGGAATACACGCTCTTGGTATACAGCGGGTATTTTCGCAGTGCATCTGCAAACTGCGGCAGCATTTCATTGTCCCAGACACTGGCATTTACCTCGGCGTTTTCCTGATTATATTGCTTCCAGACCCCCTCCGGATGCTCGTCTGCAAGAAACCGGGTGAACATGATCTTGTGGTTTCCTGCCTGTTCCATAGCATCAATGACAGAAAGCGTGCGCTTTGCAGCGCCTTCTGTGTCCAGACACGCCCACTTTTGTCCCTTCGTATATACATTCTGCATATCGATCACTAATAATAAATCGTTGTTTATCATCTTTTCCTTACCCATCCTTTCGCATGGTATACGCCCACTTATACACCGCACTTCCAATAATAATCACATACCCGATCAGGCTGAGCCCATCCGGAACCTGTCCCAGAAACAAAAATCCCAGCATTGCCGCAAAAAGAACCTGCGTGTAATCGAACACCGAAATTTCCTTCGCCGGAGCCTTGGTGTAGGCCTTTGTGATACTGAACTGTCCACCTGCTGCAGAAATCCCGGCCAACAGCAGAAACAGAAGCTGCTTTCCACTCATGGGTACAAAGTGGAAAATCAAAAAAGGCAGACAGACCAGACAGGAAAACACGGAAAAACATAAGACAATTACCGAGCTGGGCACCCCCTTTTTTCCAAGCCTCCTCACAAAGGTGTAGGCCGCTCCCGCTCCAAGTCCTCCCAGCATTCCAATGAACGCATACACCGATTGCATCTGAAAAGACGGCTTGATCACAAAAAGGGCCCCGGTAAATGCCAGAAGTACGCAGAGCCACTCCGTCTTATTGGCCTTTTCCTTCAGAAGGGTGGCCGACATCAGTATGGCAAAAAATGGAGAAAGCTTGTTTAAGATGTTCGCATCCGCAATATTCAATTTATCAATCGCGTAAAAATTGCAAATCAGACCGATGGTGCCACATAAGCTCCGCCAGAACAGATCCGGCACCGTTTCCCTCGCAGGCTTATAGGTCTCTCCGCTCCGAAGCAGCGTCACAAAGGCAATCCCCGCTGCCACCGCATTGCGGAAAAACGCTTTTTCCATCGTCGGAAGATTTCCGGACAGCCGGACAAAAAAGGTCATCAGCGCAAAAAAGAATCCTGCCATGATGATGAACAGGATTCCCTGTTTATGATTATTCATCTCTATCACCCAATCCATACTTTATAGGGATATTATAACGAAATTTTCATAAAACTCCATTCAGACTTACGCCCTTCTTTCTCCTACCGCTCTCGGAGGATTCACCCTGCGAAATTTCATCGCTCTTTCCGGAGTTGTCTCGGGACAATCTTCATCAAACACAATCGGCTTTTCTCTAGCAGCTTTCAATTCCTCAATCTCTTCTTTTGTAAAAGCCAATTCCTCCATAACCCCTGTTGGGATCCTATTCGTATTTACCATAATATAACCCCCTTTCAAAATTAGTTGCATAAAAAGAAATACCATGCTTTTCAATATTTTTCTGATTTTTACTTTCATCATACTCAAAAATCATTCCCCCAAGCGAAAATGTTACATATCTGTCATCTCCCATATCAGATCCTCCTCCGTTTGAACATTAGACAGACGATAACAATACACAGATTCCCTGTTTTGAACATCGATCCATGCAAAATTCGCCTTCGGCGAAGGACCGATGCTACATGTCAGCTTTTCATAGAAAAACTGACACATCCCGTCAAAAAATCCTGCTTATAAATTTTATAATTGGAAATTAAAAGCACGATTCTATGACACACGACAGGCAAATCGCTACCAAACATATATTACAGGCGGTCATAAACAGCCTCAAAAGACACATAAGTCTTATAAAATACTGACTCATGAATAAAATGTAGTAGATTCTAATGCTTTGAAATGAGTGTAGCATGGATAGGGATTTTATGCAAGCGTTTTTTACATAACGCTAAGATCAATTTTACAGATTTGCTGGGCTGAAACCACAATTCGTAAAAATGCTCATATTGGGAATCATTCCCAATATGAGCATTTTTTGTTTAGACACTCCCAAGCATTTTCAGGGTTGCTTTTGGGTTTGCTTTCATCAGATATCCATACGTGTAACATTCTTCGTCAGATGTAACAAATCTCGTAAGATTATCCCACCGGAGAGTTCCATTTTCATCAGATGGAACAAATATTTTTCCGGTATTCAATTTGTAGTGATGTGGAATTTTGGAATCAACATAGGCTATCATTTCATACTTCTCACCATCACCATTCGCTTCGGCTTTCCAGGCTTTCTCATATTCAGGGTCTCCTTCGTAAACAGGTATCACCGAGTACAGATTACATTTGTCAGTAACAATCAGGAATATTGAAAGTTTTTTGTGGAAAAAATATGACCTGCCTAAGGAGCTTTTGACAGGTAATGCATGTGAAATGCTGAATGGTGAATTGATCCCCAGAGCATGGTATTCACTGAGCGGTGTAGGTGTTTGCACAGCCCCGGACTATGACAGCTTTGAAACATTTGCGAATGGAAACCTTACCCGATATCAATACACAGATAATCATATGGGTTGTGATTTAATGAAAATATTCAATGCTGGTGAGTATTCTGGCTGCTTATATAGATATAATATGATATGAGGGTCAAAAGGTATTTTGCCCCTCATTTGATACACGAATTGCTCCGTTTCTACGCAAGTCTACGCTTCGCTCCGGTCGGCGCAGAGCAGACATCCACCGGATGTCTTGCGCCCCGCAATTCTACACACATTCGCAATCCGTTGATTTTCCAAGGAAAATCACAGGGTCATCAATCAAAGATTGACGACAGTCCTCATGTGTGCGCGGGTCAATAAGTCAGAACTCTTTTCCTGCAAGCAGAAACGATTTCTGACTTTTGACCCTTATATCATTATATTTATTTAGGAGATGAAGAAACAAGATGTTGAATAAAGAAAAATTTGAATTCAGAAACATCCGCAAGGACGAAGTGGACCAGGCGGTAGAGATTGAGCAGATATGTTTTCCGCCCAACGAGGCTTGCTCCAGGGAGCATATATCGGAGCGGATTGAAGCGGTACCGGAGTTGTTTCTGGTAGCAATTGATAAGGAGACTGGAAGGATTGCTGGATTTCTGAATGGCCTCTCTACGAAGGAAGGAACTTTCCGGGATGCGTTTTTTACCGATATCAGCCTAAATGACCCGGCTGGGGAGAATGTGATGCTGCTGGGTCTGGATGTGCTGCCGGAGTACCGGGGGCAGGGGCTTGCCAGAGAGCTGGTATATCAGTATGCAGTAAGAGAAAAGAAGAACGGCAGACAGCGGTTGATTCTCACCTGTCTGGAGGAAAAAGTAAAGATGTATCTGAAGTTTGGCCTTACCGACCGGGGAATTGCTAATTCCACCTGGGGTGGAGAAGAGTGGCACGAAATGGTTTATTCGCTTGACGCTTTATAAACTGACCGAACTACCTATTTCTATCCTGCATTGTGCTTCTGACCAGCTGATAATACAGATACATTCTTTTGTCCCCTGCAGTATTTCTCAAAGGACTCCGTGGTAAAATCTGTAGGTGTTATCCACATTTGCAAATCTTTAACTTTGCCCTTCTAAAAATTAACACTATCTTAATGCCCTCTATGCTATAATCCGTATCGCAAATAGGCCGAGTAAATCGAATCAGCATGGATTTGATTATCATCTGAACCTATTAGTATAAGAAATTTTGCATATGCAGGGATTACTCCTTGCGATGGAAGGAGACTGTTACACATGAAAACAATAGGCTTTATTAACAGCCATAAAGAAAATGAGAAACGTATTGCGCTGCTGCCCCAGGACCTGTCAAATAGTCTGGGTCTAACGTCGAACCTTTATTTTGAAGATGATGGAACAAGGCATGCAGGTGTTTTACCGCAATAACGTGCTTGCCGGCGAGGCCTCCGTTTTGCATGCCGCCCAATGTGCCGGAATGTTACTGTACGGAAAAAAAGCAGCCGTAATTGGACGTGGCAATACAGCCCAGGGCGCAATTCGTGCGTTGTCATGTAACGGAGCCTGTGTGACGGTCTATGGCAGAAAACAGGAGGACAAGTTCAGAAACGATCTTGGAAACTATGATGTCGTGGTAATCGCTGTCCTCTGGGATCCTAAACGTACGGATCACATTCTCAGCCGAAGTGCTTTGAAAACCATGAAACCCAATGCGCTTGTAATTGATGTTAGCTGCTTCCTCCTCTTAGGCACCCTTATTTTAGGACAAACACCCTGAAACAAGATAAAACGGGGAAGTCAGCCGGATATTTCGATAAACTGGAAATTTTTCAATTTCTCTGTTTCTTAATTTCACCGAACATAGCTCCTCCGATAATCAGTGCTGCACCTGCAACTTGTACAGGTGCCATTACTTCGTGCAATAAGATTGCTGAGAATAAAAGTGCTGAAACCGGATCAATATAGCTAATCAAAGCAACTGATTGCCCAGATAACTTTTGCAAGCCAGAAAAATATAATAAATATGCAAGTCCAGTGTTAATAAAACCTATTACAACGATATATGGCAAATCATTTCCTGTCAAATGAGGAAGACCTGAAGTACACAACGTGTACACTAACACTACAAAAAAAGCTACATCCAATTCGATGGCTGCAGTCTGCATCCCACTTGTATATGAAATCTGTTTATTAAAAACAATCAATGCAGCATAAAAAAGTGCCGAAAACGCCGCACATAACAATCCCAATGAATTCATTCCTATTACAACGACACTTCCACTTATACATATAAGGCCAATTCCTACAATAATTACAGAAACCAGCTTTCTTCCCGTAAGTTTCTCACGAAAAAGAATAGGCGAAAAGAGTAGCACAATAATTGGCCCCACATAGTAAATCAATGTTGCAAGGTTAACATTCAGTAGCCTGTATGCCTCAAAAAGTGCAACCCAATTCAGGCCAAGGGCAGCACCCCCCAGTAAAAGAGGTATTCGTTCTCTCCGCAAGTGATCTATGTCAAATCCCCCCAAAAACAAAACTAAGCAAGTTAGCAATATCCCACCTATCAATGTACGCATTAGAACAATCTGGTTACTGGCTAACGATATATGTGAAACGAAAATACCATTTGTACCAAAAATCAATAGGGATAGAATATACATACCATATGCTAGAAATCGCTTACTGTTACTTTTACCATGCATAACTTTACCTCATCGTCAAATGAAAAGTACTTTAGCACCTACCCACACTCCCGAACATATCAATTGTGAAATCACCGTCTTCCATCTCCACCGAAAAAACAACATTCTAACTGACGATAAATAAACTCCACAACCTATCAGCTTTGTATCTACCTTTTCTTTTTCTTTAGGCAGAAAATGATTCGTTGTTCAGATTTTCTAAAAACTCTTCCGCTTTTGCGCGCAGCTCCTCCACAACTTCCTCCGGTCCGACTACCTTCACATCTTTACCAAGACTGAATATCCAGCCAAAGAACTGTGGGCTGACATTCACATCCACATGAAGTTCGCTGTGTTCATCATCAATTGGTCGAAAGGAAATTTCCTTGCCGAATCTGTCAATAAAGATTCCGCACATATTATTGGCAAGTCGTATTTTCACCTTTGTCTTTTGACCTTGATACATTCCGAAGGTCGCTTTGGAATACTCTGCCATATCAAAGTTCTTAAAGGCTTCTTTTCCGTCGCGCATCTCCTCTTCGATGAAAATATGCATCATCTTATCTACACGATAGTGCTTAATCTTATGATCCAAATTATCGAAAGCCACCATGTAATAGTTCTCGTCATCCCAGGTAAGAGCCCACGGGCTGACAACGAACCAGTCTCCGTTATGTCTTGGAACAAGCTTTTTGTTAATGTCCCATTTATAATATTTGAACCGGATTTTCTTGTTCTGATTGATTGCGGTATGAATATCATCGACATTGTAATACACAGACTCATTCATTGTCTTTACCCGATCATTGATATACACCTGACGCTGCAATTGCTTCGCCTGATGTTCACTGACAAAACTCTTGATTTTTGTAATCAGCTCACGGGATTTTGTCTGCGTGATAAACTTCGACGACTGAATTGCATCGATGAGAAGTTTCACTTCTGCAAGCTCAAATTCTCTGGTGCCCACATGGTAATAGGTTTCTCTGCCAATCTGTTCCTTGATAATCTCCACGCCAAACTTCTCCGTCATATCCTGAAAGTCTGTGTAGATACTT
Organism: Agathobacter sp.; assembly: GCA_022772675.1. Classification (GTDB taxonomy): domain Bacteria; phylum Bacillota; class Clostridia; order Lachnospirales; family Lachnospiraceae; genus Roseburia. The sequence goes on from JALEZW010000052.1 coordinate 25,717, forward strand.
TTTCTTTCCGCTGTCACATCATATTTTTCTAATTCTTCCATAATCTGCGGCATAGTAAGACTATGCTCGTCATCTGTCTTTTCCTGCATGATTTTCATGAGATATGTAAATTTGAACTTCTGATTGGTTCCTCTTGGCATGGGGGCTACCTCCGTATAAACTTCATCATCTTAATTATCGTCTTCCCTCGTCATTAAGTTCACCATTTGGGATTAAATTATGGAAATTTTTCGGACATCATCCTTCTTCTCGTTCTTAAAAAGCGCTCACTAAGATTATGTCCCTTCCAGAAAACAAACAGGTGGGGGCAGGTACTCGAAATACAAGCCTTTCGCCGGGAGTTCCGATGAATGTATGTACATTCCCCGGCTATGCTGATCTAAAGCCAACTGATATGATGTGTGCTGTAAGCACATAATCACATCAGGCTCCGGCTCTTTCCATAAACCACATATTGTTATCCTCATAGAAAAGGAATATTTCCTTTCCATCCACCACACAGGTATATCGTTCTCCCACACCTCCAGCCTTGGTGCTGGCAGCTCTGCGTTTATCTTTTACTCGTGTAATCTCATACTTTCTGCCATCTTCCCATGTAATTTCCTTGGGAATAAGCAGACCGTCCTTAGAAAATTCTGCCAAGACGTCAACATATACCTTATTACTCAATGTAATCACCTTCCTTACAAGATTGCTATCGCTCTGGAAGAATCTGTTTTCCTCGCAATATAACCTTTTTTCTCTAATATTTTCAGATGTGCATAAACACTTGAAGTCGATGCCACTCCTACCATCTTACATATTTCTCTGATAGTAGGTGCAAATCCATTAACACTCTGATACCGCATAATACTTTCATACACTTTCTGCTGTTTTTCCGTTAATGGTGCCCTGTCTATAAGGTCAATCCTTGCTGCTTCACTCATGTTCCGCCTCCTCTTTGCAAATTCTATTGCCACTCATAGTGCAGCTCAATTCCGTTTCGCTGCACTTCTCGTTGCTAACTTGAAAAATATCCGTGTGGGTGAACCGTATGCTCTTCTTTTGCGTTTACTGCCGAAAGAATCGTATCACCCAGCATCAGTCCTCGTTGTATGCTGTAGAAACCAAATCGTCTTCGTATATCATCAACCGCTGCATCCATCTTCATCATTTTGTCTCTCAGTTCTGCATTATGGAATAAATCCAGCTGCTCCCAATAGTTGTCATTCACAAGGTCTGCTCCACGAATACCAACACTTCTGATAGGCTTCTGCCAGTTATAACTTTGCTTAAAAAGCCTGAATCCGGCATCAGCAATCTCTTTTGTAATATTCGTAGCATTTGAAACCTTCGTCTGTTTTGTGTATGAATACAGCTCATTATCACGAATACTTATTTCTACTGTCCTGCAACGAAAACCGTTTTCTCTTAATCTCGCTGCAACACTCTCTGCAAGAACATACAATACAATTTTTACATCTTCGTCATTCTCTAAGTCTCTTGGAGTGGTTGTACTGTTTCCAATCGACTTGACCGGAGCTGATGTATTCTCTTTTCTTACCGGTGAAGTATCATAGCCATTGGCAAATGCCCACAGGATACTTCCCATTTTACCAAGATAACTGTTCAACCACTTTTCATCAGCCCTTGCTATATCACCTATGGTATGAATGCCCATTTTCTTCAATTTACTGTCTGTACTTCTTCCCACATATAATAAATCAGAAGCCGGAAGATTCCATGCTTTTGTCTGAAACTCATCCTTATACATGGTTGTGATGGCATCGGGTTTTTTATAATCAGAACCGAGCTTTGCAAATATCTTATTAAATGACACACCAACACTTACTGTTATGCCAAGCTCTGATTTCATTCGATTGCTTATTTCATGTGCAATCTTGTAACCATCACCTTTAATAGAAGCACTTGCTGTAACATCAAGCCAGCTTTCATCAATTCCATAGGGTTCCTGTAAATCCGTGTACTCACCGTATATTTCGTGAGCCATTTTTGAAAAACGAAGATACAAGTCCATTCTCGGAGGAACAAATGTAATATCAGGACAAACCTGTCTTGCCTGCCACAGAGCCATTCCTGTCTTTACTCCATGTTTCTTCGCTACATAATCAGCAGTTAATACTATTCCGTGTCTTGCTTCCGGATCGCCACCTACTGCTAAAGGCTTTCCACGAAGCTCCGGATGATGCAACAGCTCAATACTCGCATAACAGGAGTTAATATCACTATGTAAAATAACTCTGTCTCCCACAACATTCACCTCCAGTCTGTTTGTGTTGTATCGCTTCTTGCAGGTACAAGTATAGTTCTCTCATAAGGAGATTGTCAACGGACACATGTGTCCTTTCGTCTCTCATCCAGAGATTTTATGCTTGAAATATTCTATTATATGATATATACTGTAAGAGAAAACTATACATAATAAAATCATAGGAATGAGGCGAAAATATGAGAAACATAGGTGATATCATTTCTTCTAACAGAAAGAAACTGAAGTTATCTCAGCCAATGTTAGCTGAATTACTACAGCAGGAAGGAATTAATCTTACTGTAAAAGCAATCTCCAAATGGGAGACAAATGCTACTGAGCCCAGCGTGGCAACCTTCCTTGCAGTATGCAAAGTATTAAATATCACAAATATATATGAAGAATATTTTGGAGAAAATCCGGCAGATCCACTCTCTTCCCTTAATGATGAGGGTAAGGAAAAGGCTTTGGATTACATTGGATTGTTGCATGACAGTGGCAAATATGAGAAACAGACTGCAAGGATTATTCCATTTTGCAGATATATTGATGTGTATGATAATGCAGTATCTGCCGGAACCGGAAACTTCCTTGTTGATGGTCCGAAAGAAACGATTCAGCTTACGAAGGATATCATACCTGAATCCGCAAGCTTCGGTGTAAAAATCAGTGGTGACAGTATGGAACCGGAATTTGAAGACGGACAGATTGCATGGGTTCTGAAACAGGATATTCTTGAAAACGGAGAAATTGGTATCTTCTATCTTAATGGAGAGGCTTATATTAAGAAACTGCAGGACGATAAAAACGGTGTATTTCTTATATCCCTCAACGAGAAATATTCTCCTATTCCCGTAGGTGAGAATGACCGCTTTGATATTCTTGGAAAAGTGGTTGGAAAGAATCATCCGGATGAGATTAAAGAATACTTACAATAAACAAGTCCTTCTTTACGGACAGCTTATAAAGTATCCTTGTTACCATAAAGAGTATCAGAAAGTAGGTGTTTGCAATGGCGGTCGTTAATAACCTGAAAACAATTCGTGAAGAACGGGGGCTTCTACAAGAGGACTTAGCCTCTGCCACAGGGTTCTGCACAAAAACCATCGGCAGGGTGGAACGTGGTGAACGAGCACCATCCGCTGAATTTATGCTCCGGATTGCAGCATATTTCAATCTGCTGGTAGAAGATGTGTTTAAGTTGGAGGAGCACTGACTTTACTCATAAATACCTTCCTTCCAGCAACCAAGCTTTTTTAAGAGTTCCTCCACTTGAGCTGCTTTTAATACTTTACCCATAGATACTACCTGCTCATTCACAACAATAGCAGGCATACTCATAACACCATAACTCATTACTTTTTCCATATCTGTGATGTACTCCACCTCTGCATCAAGACTCATGTTTGCAACTGCTTTTTTTACATTTTCATGTTGCTCATGGCAGGACTTACATCCGGCACCTAGGACCTTAATATGACACCCATTTCCTCCACAGGCACAGCAACCTTCTTCTGCAACATAAGTTTTTTCTTCACTAACTGGTCCGTTACATCCACATGCCGGTTTCTCTACAGAGGCTGTTTCACAGCAGCATTCATTGGCAGTCTCATTAACCGATGCGCCTTTGCAGCAGCATCCTCCCTTTGTTTCTTCTTCCATTTTCTTACCAAATCCAAATAATCTCATAATCGTAGTCTCCTTTTCTTTTATTATTTGTGATATTTTTATATTCTTACCTTAATCCGTGAAACTCATTACCCCAATTTCGGGCGTATGCCTTATACATACAAGTGGTAACACGGTGTTATTTCCAGTTTCTGTTTTCACCCAGTGGGTGAAGATAAAAACATATGACTTTCTTATATTTCCTATGTTTTTAGCACCTCGTATAGTATAATACAAGTATCAATATATGAGGTGGATACTTATGAAAAAGCTTGTAATCGAATTCTCCAATGAAAGACTAATTACTCCCAGCGGATTATCTCTTGTGGGACAGATGCTTGGCAAAAGCAACTTCATTAAAAAGTGCAATAACATGAAGGTTGACGGCAAACGTTCCCAGAGCCAAATCAAAAATGGAGATATTCTTCTTTCTTACATCGGACTTCTTTGTCAGGGAAAGACTTCTTATGATGCTATCAATGAGATGTCTGACGATCCTGAGTATTACAAGCTTGCTCTTGGTATCACCAGAGCGATTCCATCTGCTGAGACATTACGTCAGCGTATGGATGAAATAGGATCTTCATTAAGAGAAGAAATCCTAAATGCAAATGTTGCCATGTTTAATACCTTCCATGTTCAGCCTTCCGCATTGGAGTCCGGGTTAGTCCCTTTGGATCTTGATGTCACTCCTATGGATAATTCAAAAACTCATAAGGAAGGAGTTGCACATACATACAAAGGTTTTGATGGTTATGCACCAATGATGGCATACATTGGCACAGAAGGCTTTCTTGCAAATACGGAGCTACGGGAAGGAAGTCAGCATTGTCAGTGCAATACACCTGCATTTTTAAAGCAAACACTTAGGCTCGGACATCAACTGACAGACAAGCAACTGCTGGTTCGTATGGACGCAGGGAATGATGCTGCTGAAAACTTAGGCATTCTAATCGAAGATGGTTCCTGGTTTATTGTAAAAAGAAATCTTCGAAGAGGCGAATCCAAAGAAGATTGGATTGCCAAAGTAAAGGAATGCTGTAAGGACATCCGCAATCCTCGTGATGGAAAAACTGTTTACATTGGTTCTTCATGGAAAGATGTAGCGTATACAGATTCCGAAGGAGAATCAAAAACCATTACCATGCGCATTGTATATGAGGTGATTGAACGAACAACCGATAAAAACGGGCAGTTCCTTCTGGTTCCGGATGTCGAGTGCAATACTATATGGACCAATCTCGGCTGGAGCGATGATGATATCATAAATGGCTATCATGCTCACGGCGAATGCGAACAGTTTCACAGTGAAATCAAGACAGATATGGATGTTGAAAGACTTCCATCCGGTAAATTTGATACAAATGAGCTGGTCCTTGAATTAACTGTGCTTGCATATAATATTTTGCGACTAATAGGTCAGGAGTCACTAAAAAGTAAGAGGGCTCCTAAAACAAAACATCCTGTCAAAAGAAGACGAATCAGAACCGTGATAGGGAATCTGATTCAAATCGCTGGACATATAACAACCCATGGGCGACGTATCGTCCTGGCAATTGGTTGTAGCAATGTGTGGCGTCATACATTTATGGATGTTTATAATCGTTTTGCTTCGGCCTAAAAACATAAAACAGAAAAGGCTTGTTAAGGTGCGTCATTTTTACACTTTATAGGCTGAAAATAGATATAAAATACGCAACAAACAGGAATTGTGTACTTGAATTCGGTGTAAGACAATGAATTACATCTATTCTATGCAGTTCCTGTAAAAAAACAACTGAGTTTCACGGATTCAGGTATTAAAAAATCCTAATGCAAAATAAACGACGTGGACATTCCTTTATACAGGCACCACAGGCTACACATTCTGCCTTATCCGCTTGCGCATATTTTTTAGATTTCATCCCATCATCCTACGCTGATTTTTCGAATTACTTCCACATTTCCTCAATCTGACTTTTATTTGCGAACCCGATATGTTGTTTTATTGGTTTTCCATCCTTGAAAAGAATCAGTGTCGGAATACTTACAACCTGATACTTCTGGGCCAATTCCATAGCCTCATCTACATTTACCTTTCCCACTTTTATATCTGCATTTTCCTCTGCTATTTCATGTACTACCGGAGCAATCATTTTACACGGTCCACACCAGCTCGCCCAAAAATCCACAAGTATTAACCCTTCATTATTTAACACTTCCTTTTCAAAATTATTGCTGTTCAATGTAATTTCACTCATTTTTAATCCTCCTGTTCAAAACTAAAAGAACCCTCGTTCCTGATAGCATCATCCTACCAAAAACGAAGGCTCCGGTATGTAACAAAGTCACATTACAAAAACTTTTTTAGTTTTTCTTTATCAAGAATAATAATTTTGCTGCGCTTTAGCTCTATTGCTTTATGCTCAGCTAAATACTTCAAGGTTTTCGTAACCACTTCTCTGGCACTTCCAATATTTTTGGCAATCATATCATGAGTAATACTAAGTGTCATGTTCCCTGTATATGTAAATTCATCCCATAAAAAACCTGCAACTCTCTGATCAATTCTTTGGAACAAAATCTGTTGCATAGTCCACATAACTTCTGAAAACTTTTCTGTCGCTGTTTTATACAAATACAATTCTACATAAGGATTATTCTTCATTATTTCATTCAGACAAATTGATGGGAGGACCAAGATTTCTGTCTGCTCAGTTGCTTCAATCAAAACATCGAATGCAATAGAATCCATAAGGCATGATGTCGATAATACACATACTTCTTCAGTATGTACTCTGAACAAGGTGACTTCACGCCCCTCATCCGACAATATATAGGTCCTGAGTTGTCCATTTAAAACAGAAACCAATCCCAAACAGTTTTCTTCCTGACGATGCATCAGCATTCCTTTTTCGTATATTTTTTTATAGCATGAGTGTTCAATATATTCTTTTTCCGATTCTGTCAAATGTTCCCAAAAAGGATATAACTTTGCATATTCCATGTTTACACCTTCATTTACAATCATAAGCCATACCTTTATATAGGTATGTGTCAATATTTTATGTGTAGATTTGCGGGGCGCAAGACATCCGGTGGATGTCTGCTCTGCGC
>JALEZW010000065.1 GCA_022772675.1 Agathobacter sp.
AGTATAACGATGAGAACTCATTAAGCTGTGTGCTTACAATGGCATACTTTACGGCACCTGCTTACTACAATATTGTGAGAGAGTTCCCTTCAGGAAAAGGATTTGCAGACCTTGTGTTTATCCCAAGAGCAAATGCAGGAACACGACCTGCATTGGTAGTGGAACTAAAATATAATCAGACGGCAGACTCAGCTATTCAGCAGATTAAGAGCCGAAGATATCAGGGTGCATTATCCGGATACGGTGACAGGATTTTACTGGTAGGGGTAAATTATGATGCTGACGGCGCAGATATAAAGAAGCATACTTGCAAGATAGAAGAATTATTTCATGTCTAAAAAACAGTTCAATACAGGGAATACAAATCTTCGTCATTTAATGGATTTTGGCAGCGGAACATTTGAAATAGTCATGATATGACAGAGTTTGTGCAAAAATTATAGACGATATTGCATTCATAGGGTCTGACCCGCGGGTTGTCTGTCTTTTGAATAAAGACTTGTGTTCTTGTAATATTCGTTCCAATTATACTTTTTCTTTTGACTGTGTTTCTTGACACCCACTAAACAGTACCAGAAGGCCTACAAGTACCCTCATCCCTTATCCAATCATCACGGTTTTCCCCTCAAAAGCAAATCCATAGCTTCGGATATGCTCCGCTGGAATTCCCCGGGCGATAAGCTGTTCCTTATACTGTTTTTCCTCAATCTGTGTCAGGGCTGCCTGCACGGTGTCCTTAAGCGTCTCCTCATCCTCCGGGTCATGTACCTTAAATTCAAGAATGATTGCGTCATCTTTTTCAGGTTCTCTTGGCTCTAACATAACATCATATCTTCCAAAACCGCTTTCACGGTTGGAGGTGATGATATATCTTCCCTGTAAGTCCACAATCAGTCCGAGCACAAAACCATGATAAAACCGCTCCGGTTCTTCTCCCGACGGGCGTTTTCCGGTATCGAAATAGCTGAAAGTACTGAGTGAAACACGGCTCATGTATGCGTTCATCGCCTTAATGTCATTCTGAAGCATTGCTTTTATAAAATCATTGTAATCCTCTTCCGCTTCCATAAACCAGTCATGTACCATTCCTTCGAACATACACTCCACCTCATAGTTGGTAAGTGCCAGTTCATACATCTGCTTCTGCCCTTTTCTCAAGTGTTCCAAATTGTCATAGGAAAGCACCTTTAAATACCCACTGGCCAATAACAGACTCCATATTGCTTTTTCACTTCCGTTCAGTTGGTTGTATACTATCTGCTCGTCAATCGCTGTTCTTATTACTTCACCACGGAGCAGATTTTCAAACTTTTCCTTGATTCCACGTTTTCCTTCGCGAATCAGTTTTCCCACAAGACTGTTGGCACTGGTGTTCGCCCAGTAGGTGGTAAAGTATCCTTTATCCAAGAAATTCAGGATAGACCATGGATTGTAGATATCTTTGTGTTTTCCAAAAATAAATCCATCATACCATCTCTTAACTTCTTCCTTCTGTTCTCCCAGTCCACACTCATCCAGCGCGGCAAATACTTCCTCCTCAGTAAACCCGAAGGATGTGGCATATTTATCGGAGGTGGTTGTCACTACTTCCAGATTATTCAAATCTGAAAAAATAGACTCTTTACTCACTCTTGTGATGCCTGTCATGATGCCCCGCTCCAGCCAGGGATTGGTCTTGAAGGTGGAATTGAACAAACTTCGGGTAAAGGTCACCAGATCATCCCAGTATCCATCCACAAAAGCTTCTTGCATAGGGGTATCGTATTCATCCAGCAGGATGATGACTTTTTTGCCATAATAAAGATATAAAAACTTCGACAGATAATGGATTGCCATGGTGGCATCCACATCATCCATATCCGCAGAAATCCGTTGCATAAATTCTCTGTCTCCCGCTTCGATAGCCGGGCAGTCCAGCAGAAAAGAATTTCTTGTGTATAATTCTGCAATCATCTGACAGATTTTTTTCCTTGAAGACCGATAATCCTTTTCCTTCACATTGGCAAAGGACAAACTAATGACCGGATAGGTTCCCTGAAGCTGTCTGTATTTCTCATCCTCCCATATGGAAAGTCCCTCGAACAAATCGCCCCGATTTGCATAATCCACCGAGAAAAACTGTTCCACCATGCTCATATTTAAGGTCTTCCCAAAACGGCGCGGACGATTAATCAGCGTCACACTGTCATTGTTCTCCCACCATTCCCTGATAAAATAAGTCTTATCCACGTAAAAACAGTTTTTTTCTATAATTTCATTATACTGCTGTATTCCGATTGCTACATTTCTTGCCATCATAACCTCCATTACCGTAAAAAACCGCCATACCAGGTTTCTCTCCTTAGTATAGCGGTTTTTCGTTAAAATTACAATTGTGTATTATGCGGATTCGCCCGAACCATGCTCGGCACAGGCGCAGGTCTGATTCTTCGCGGCAGCGCATCATCCGGTGGATTCGATATTCTTGCCGTAATTCTGAATCAAAAATATAAACTCCCGGTAGCCACCGTCATGAATATCTGCGATGTGCTCGTGATTCTTATGCTAGCTCTTGGCAAACCACTCCTGCCAACCGTCTACGGCATTCTGACCATCACCATCAGCGCCGCCATCGTCAGCCATGTTATAACCCCCGGCACCACTGTGCCTAGGAAAAGGGTGTGTTATTCATCGCTTACGTTCAAACTTTACTCTGGTTGTCCCATTTTCATAAAAACAATCATCTGTGGCCACATTGGGGTCAGACCCCACTGTGGTCAACTTAAGCCCGGAAGCCTTGATTTATCATGGCTTCCGGGCTCTCTTTTTATATAAAAAAATGAAATATTTCATCAAAATCACTTGACATATACCTCAAAAAGTGCGGCCGCTTCGCGGCCTGTTGATTA
>JALEZW010000072.1 GCA_022772675.1 Agathobacter sp.
TCTCTGGAGATATACTTTCAAGAGACTTTATGACAGTTTTGCACTCGGCACCTGACAACAGGTAACTGAATAAGGCAATGGCAGCTGCACACAAATGGTGCAGTCTGGTTTTTGTACACAAAATAGATGGTATTTTAAAAATTCAATGTAAAATAAAGACGAAGGAAGGCAGATGGAACGTGCTTTTTCATTATGAGCCGAGGTTCACGGATTCAGGTGACAGAGTAATCCTTAGTGAAAAACTGGAAGATAATCAGGCGGCAGCCGAATGGGGACTACATTCCGAATACGCCCCCACCGGCGATCAGCCCCAGGCAATCGAAAAGCTGGTGAAGGGTTTTCAAGAGGAAAATCAGTTTGAGACACTGCTTGGTGTCACGGGCTCCGGCAAGACCTTTACGATGGCAAATGTAATTGCAGCATTAAATAAGCCGACTCTGATTATTTCCCATAATAAAACCCTTGCCGCACAGTTTTACGGGGAGTTCAAGGAGTTTTTCCCTGAAAATGCAGTAGAATACTTTGTATCCTACTATGGAACTTAAAAATTTTATCTACATATAGTGTTTTATAGTGCTATTTAGTCCATATTTTGTGGATTGCATGGTATAAATGGACTAAGTAACACCGTATAGAAAGGGTACAACAGGTTACGCTCATTCGTCCAGCATGTAAGAACAACCGAATGCATCGCAGAAAACGATGGTGTAATTTTTGGGTGTTTCTGCTATAATATAAATGAGGAAATTAAGAAGAAAGAAGGGATTATTATGATACCGGCTAAGGCTGTTTTAGATACGACAAAGGCTTCATTTGCAATGGAAGGGATGTATGCCACAGAAAACGATGAAAAGAATATCATGGATGTACTGACAGGAAAACGCAGCTTGGAGGATGTCATAAAGGAAATAAAACACAAGTATATGGTAGAGAAGGAATAGAAAATGGATCAATATTATTATGAATACAAGGATGATGGGGATGTAAAATATTGTTATCCCGGCACACAGGTATTAGTGAACAAATTTGACATCCATAACGGACAGCAGCTAAGCAAGGTGGAGAGGGAAATCTCGATTGTCAAGGCTGCTGTTTTAGCAGATAGAATTACAGGCAATTTTGATCTTGCTCATTTGAAAAGTATTCATAAGTTTCTTTTACTGTAGCACAGTAGGTGTGTACAGTAACATGATGCATACAATAAAGGAACAAATGTTCGAAAATAATGGACAGCTATGTATATTTGTGCTATACTAAACAGTAATTTCGTTGTAACTGTTAAAACAGGTCGGAGAGGAACCGCGTAGACCGTAAAAAAGTGATTCAGGGGTGAAAAAATCCCATCGTCGAAGACGATTTTTATGGATTTTTTCATCGTAACTGTGAAGGTGCTGAACAGTTACATTTCGTTCCATTTAGTCCATGCTGTGATACATGGGGTTGTGGAGTAAGGAAAACTGGGAAAGGTTACGCTCATTCGTCCAGAGGGTGTTCTTGATGAAAAGTGAAAATGCATATGGACGAATTTTGGGCGAATAGACGAACTTTTTTTTATTATCAAATGATGGAGGTGGTTTTGTGCAAACTGAACAAAGTATATTTAAACTTCACAGCGAGTATCAACCAACCGGAGACCAGCCGGGGGCAATAGAAGCACTAGTGAATGGCTTTAAGGAAGGCAATCAATTCCAGACGTTACTAGGAGTTACAGGTTCGGGCAAGACGTTCACTATGGCTAATGTGATTGCAGCACTGAATAAGCCTACTCTTATCATAAGTCATAACAAAACCCTGGCAGGACAGCTTTACGGGGAGATGAAGGAATTTTTCCCTGAGAATGCAGTAGAGTACTTTGTGTCCTACTACGATTATTATCAGCCGGAAGCCTATGTTCCCCAGTCGGATACCTATATTGCCAAGGATTCAGCCGTGAATGATGAAATTGATAAGCTGAGACTTTCGGCAACTGCAGCACTGACAGAACGCAGGGATGTGATTATTGTGGCATCTGTGTCCTGCATCTATGGACTGGGCAGCCCGGATGAGTGGAAGGGCATGAGCCTTTCTTTAAGACCCGGAATGGAAAAAGACAGGGATGAGGTGATCCGTGCTCTCATTGATATGCAGTACAGCAGGAATGAGATGGATTTTAAGCGGGGTACCTTCCGGGTGCATGGAGATGTGCTGGAAATTTTTCCGGCAAACAATTCAGATACCGCCATCCGTGTGGAATTTTTCGGAGATGAGATTGACCGGATTACGGAGGTGGATGTTTTAACCGGTGAGATTAAATGTTCACTGGAGCATACCATTATTTTCCCTGCGTCCCACTATGTTGTGTCCCAGGAAAAAATCAATAAGGCCTGTGATAACATTGAAAAAGAACTGGAAGAGCGTGTCCGCTACTTTAAAGGAGAGGACAAGCTGATAGAAGCCCAGAGGATTGCGGAGAGAACAAATTTTGATATTGAGATGATGCGGGAAACAGGATTTTGCTCCGGAATTGAGAATTACTCCAGGCATTTAAACTTTATGCCGGAGGGGGCACCGCCCCTGACACTTATGGATTTCTTTCCTGAGGATTTCCTGATCATTGTGGATGAGTCTCATATTACAATTCCACAGGTGCGGGGAATGTATGCGGGGGACCGTTCCAGAAAGCAGACATTGGTGGATTACGGTTTTCGGCTTCCATCGGCACTGGATAACAGACCCCTTAATTTTGAAGAGTTTGAGTCAAAAATCAGTCAGATGCTGTTTGTTTCCGCGACGCCGAATGTGTATGAAGAGGAACATGAACTTTTACGTGTGGAGCAGATTATCCGTCCCACCGGACTTCTGGATCCTGAGATATCTGTTCGTCCGGTTGAAGGGCAGATTGATGATCTGATTTCCGAGGTGAATAAAGAGACAGCGAAACATCATAAGGTATTGATTACTACACTAACAAAACGGATGGCAGAGGACCTGACACAGTATATGAGCGAAATCGGCATTCGTGTCAAGTACCTGCACTCGGATATTGATACGCTGGAACGTTCCGAAATTATCCGGGATCTCAGGCTTGATGTGTTTGATGTACTGGTGGGAATCAATCTGCTGCGTGAGGGACTGGATATTCCGGAGATTACCCTTGTGGCCATTCTGGATGCCGATAAAGAGGGATTTCTACGCTCTGAGACATCCCTGATTCAGACCATAGGACGTGCTGCGAGAAACAGTGAGGGACATGTTATCATGTATGCGGATAAGATTACCGATTCCATGCGGGTGGCAATTGATGAGACGAAGCGGCGCAGGAAACTGCAGCAGGCATACAATGAGGAACATGGCATTACACCAAAGACCATTCAGAAATCAGTCCGGGATCTGATTGCAATATCGAAGAAGGTTGCAGCTGAAGAAATGGAATTCTCTAAAGATCCGGAATCCATGAGCCGGGATGAACTGGAAAAACTGATCGGGGATATCCAGAAGAAGATGAAGAAAGCAGCAGCAGAATTGAATTTCGAGGCTGCGGCAGAGTACAGGGACAAGATGGTATCTTTGAAAAATATGCTGCGGGAAATGGAAACTGCAGGGTGAAGAGTATCGGTTTTTAAGGACAGCAGTGAAGAGTTGATTAGATAAGAGGTTGAAATGGCAAAAAAACAGAGAAAATACATTAAGATTCGTGGCGCAAATGAGCATAATTTAAAATCCATTGACGTGGATATTCCAAGAGATGAATTTGTGGTGCTGACCGGTTTATCCGGTTCCGGCAAATCCTCTCTGGCATTTGATACTATCTATGCAGAGGGACAGCGCAGATATATGGAATCCTTGTCTTCCTATGCAAGACAGTTTCTGGGACAGATGGAAAAACCGGATGTAGAATCCATTGAGGGTCTTCCACCGGCGATTTCCATTGACCAGAAATCCACCAACAGAAACCCCCGTTCCACCGTTGGCACGGTAACAGAAATCTATGACTATTTCCGTCTCCTCTACGCGAGAATCGGTATTCCCCACTGTCCAAAATGCGGTCGGGCAATTGAAAAACAGACCATTGACCAGATGGTAGATACGGTGATGGAACTGCCGGAACGGACGAAGATTCAGGTGCTGGCACCGGTGGTCCGGGGCAGAAAAGGGGAGCACCAGAAGCTTTTTGATAAGGCAAAAAAGAGCGGTTATGTCCGGGTGATTGTTGATGGAAATATGTACGAACTGTCGGAAGAGATTCCCATGGATAAAAATATCAAGCATAATATTGATATAGTGGTAGACCGGCTGGTGGTAAAACCGGGGATTGAGAAGCGTCTGACAGACTCTCTGGAGAATGTTTTTGCACTGACAGAGGGAAATGCCATCATTGACGTGATTGATGGGCAGCCAATGAATTTTTCCCAGAAATTTGCCTGCCCGGACTGCGGAATCAGTATTGATGAGGTGGAACCCCGGAGTTTTTCCTTTAATAATCCTTTTGGGGCCTGTCCGGTCTGCTACGGCCTGGGATATAAGATGGAATTCGATGAGAATCTGATGATTCCCGATAAGAATCTTTCCATTTCCGAAGGCGCAATCCAGGTTATGGGGTGGCAGTCCTGTACGGATCCCTCCAGCTACACCTATGCCACGCTCCGGGCACTGGCAGAAGGGTATGGTTTTTCTTTGGATACACCTTATAAAGATCTGCCGAAGGAAATTCGCCACATGCTGATTCACGGCGGGGATGGGCGAATCCTTAAGGTACATTACAGAGGACAGAGGGGGGAAGGCGTATACGATTTACAGTGGGAAGGACTGATCAACAATGTGGAGCGTCGTTACCGGGAAACCGGTTCCGAGACCATGAAACAGGAATATGAGCAGTTTATGCGGATTACACCCTGTGCCTGCTGTCATGGACAACGACTGAAGGAGAGTTCCCTTGCAGTGACAGTTGCAGATAAAAATATCTTTGAGATGACAGATATGCCGGTAAAGGAGCTGGTTGTATTTTTGTCGAAGCTTGAGCTGACGGAGCATCAGCATTTTATTGGAGACCAGATTTTAAAGGAAATTCGTGCCCGTGTGGGATTTTTGCAGGAAGTGGGACTGGATTATCTGACTCTGACCCGGGCAACGGCTACTTTATCCGGAGGAGAAGCCCAGAGAATCCGTCTGGCAACCCAGATTGGATCGGGACTTGTAGGGGTTGCCTATATTTTGGATGAGCCCAGTATCGGTTTGCATCAGAGAGATAATGACAAGCTTTTGCATGCCCTGATGAATCTGAAAAATCTGGGAAATACACTGATTGTTGTGGAGCATGATGAGGATACCATGCGGGCGGCAGACTATATTGTGGATATCGGGCCGGCCGCCGGGGTACACGGTGGAGAAGTGGTGGCAACCGGTACCGCATCAGATATTATGAAGTGTAAGAAGTCCATTACCGGTGCGTATTTAAGCGGCCGTAAAAAGATACCGGTTCCGAAGGAACGCAGAAAGCCAACGGGATTTATCACCATAAAGGGGGCCAGGGAAAACAACCTGAAAAATATTGATGTGGATATTCCGCTGGGAGTTATGACCTGTATTACCGGGGTTTCCGGTTCGGGAAAAAGTTCCCTTACCAATGAGATTTTGTATAAGCATCTGGCCCGGAGCCTGAACAGAGCCCGCTGTATTCCGGGAGATCATGATGATATTCTGGGATTAGAGCAGCTGGATAAAATTATTGATATTGACCAGTCTCCAATCGGCAGGACACCCCGGTCCAATCCTGCAACTTATACCGGAGTGTTTGATCTGATCCGGGATCTGTTTGCTGCGACACCGGATGCAAAGGCCAGAGGGTATAAAAAAGGTCGTTTCAGCTTTAACGTGAAAGGCGGCCGCTGTGAGGCCTGCGGTGGAGACGGAATTATAAAAATCGAGATGCATTTTCTTCCGGATGTTTATGTTCCCTGCGAGGTATGCGGCGGTAAACGATATAACCGTGAAACGCTTGAGGTAAAATATAAGGGCAAAAGTATCTATGATGTCCTTGATATGACAGTGGAGGAAGCACTGGCATTTTTTAAGAATGTACCGTCCATAGAACGAAAAATGCAGACACTTTATGATGTGGGACTTTCCTATGTGAAGCTGGGGCAGCCATCTACCGAGCTGTCCGGAGGCGAGGCCCAGCGAATCAAGCTGGCAACAGAGCTTAGTAAGCGGGGAACCGGGAAGACCATCTATGTACTGGATGAACCCACAACAGGACTTCATTTTGCGGATGTGGATAAACTGGTGGAAATTTTACGCAAGCTTTCAGACAGTGGAAATACCGTGGTTGTGATTGAACACAATCTGGATGTGATAAAAACCGCTGACTACATTATTGATATGGGACCGGAAGGTGGCGATGGCGGTGGTATGGTTGTAGCTTCCGGCACACCGGAAGAAATCTGCCAGGTTCCGGAATCTTATACCGGACAGTTTTTGAAGCCGTACCTTGAGAGATAGTGTAGAAAAATAGTGCTTTTTCCCCAGTATTTCTAAGAAGAAGGAAAAAATTTCCTTAATTTTTTATGAAAATCGAAGAACCTTCAAAAAAGTGTTTGAAAAATGGAATGAATTGTATATAATGTTACTGTATGCATAAAAATATGATTAAATGCTGACTTGCGCTTGTGCACAGGTGATATTTGATAGATGAATTAGAAAACACATATACAATAGGAAGGGGCATTCGTAAATGTTAGGGTCTGATATCGGAATTGATTTAGGTACTGCGAGTATTTTAGTATATATTAAGGGAAAAGGTGTTGTTTTAAAGGAGCCGTCGGTGGTAGCCTTTGACAGGGACACCAACAAAATTAAGGCTATCGGAGAGGAAGCAAGACTGATGCTTGGAAGAACTCCAGGCAATATTGTGGCTGTTCGTCCGCTCCGTCAGGGAGTTATTTCGGATTATACGGTTACTGAGAAAATGATTAAGTATTTTATCCAGAAAGCCCTTGGGAAAAAGAGCTTTCGTAAGCCCCGCATCAGTGTCTGTGTGCCAAGCGGTGTCACAGAGGTAGAGAAGAAAGCCGTTGAGGATGCTACTTATCAGGCAGGTGCAAGAGAGGTGGAGATTATCGAGGAGCCCATTGCAGCTGCGATTGGTGCCGGCATTGATATTGCAAGGCCTTGTGGAAATATGATTGTAGATATCGGTGGAGGTACTTCAGATATCGCTGTTATTTCTCTTGGCGGCTCTGTTGTCAGTACTTCGGTTAAGATTGCCGGTGATGATTTTGATGAGGCTCTTGTCCGCTATATGAGAAAGAAGCATAATCTTTTGATTGGTGAGCGTACTGCAGAGGATATAAAGATTAAAATCGGAACATGCTACCCGCTGGCACAGAACGACACGATGGAAGTCCGGGGAAGAAACCTGGTAACAGGTCTTCCGAGAACCATTACGGTAAGTTCTGAGGAAACAGAGGAAGCACTGCGGGAGGCTACACTGCAGATTGTGGAAGCAGTTCATTCCGTTCTGGAAAAGACTCCGCCGGAACTGGCTGCCGACGTGGCAGACCGGGGAATCGTATTAACAGGCGGTGGTTCCCTTCTTCGAGGATTGGAGGAACTGATTGAGGAGCGTACCGGTATAAATACGATGACAGCAGATCATCCCATGACCTGTGTTGCCATCGGAACCGGAAAATATGTAGAGTTTCTTTCAGGAAAGAGAGACGACGACTAGGGGGGAGTCCTATGGTAAAAGGTCTGTACACTGCCCATACGGGCATGGTCAATGAGATGAAGCGTTTGGATATTATGGCAAATAACCTGGCAAACGCAGATACAACTGCATACAAGAAAGAGGGGACTACGTCCCGGACATTTGCCGATGAAATGGCAGTCCGTCTTAAGGACAGTTCCAACTATGGTATGCCGAAAAAACTGGGGGATATTACCTACGGTGTGCACTTGGGACAGGTATATACGGATTACTCATCCGGAAGCTTTAAGGTGACAGATAACTCCACTGATTTTGCCATTGACGGAAGCGGATTTTTTGCAGTTGCCTTTACAGATAAGGCAGGGAATACCTCGGTGAAATATACCAGAGACGGAGCATTTACCGTTAATACAGAAGGGTATCTGGTTACAAAGGATGGTGACTATGTGTTAAACACTGCCGGAGCCATGAATCAGGATCCCGGTGAAGCCAACTATATTAAGGTTGACCCCAATTCACCAATTACCGTAAATAAGCTTGGATTTGTGATTCAGAATAATCAGATTGTCGGGACACTGGGACTGGTGGATGTGGATAATTATGACTATCTGGAAAAGTATGGAGAAAACTTATACAATCTTCTGGATGGAGGAAATACCATCGCTTCCAATGCAAAGATTGAGCAGGGTGTACTTGAAACTTCAAATGTGAATGTCATTAATGAGATGGTCAGCATGATTACCATTCAGAGAGCTTATGAGGCAGGACAGAAGGTGATTACTTCAATTGATGGCACTCTGGATCGTGCTGTGAATAATGTAGGAAAAGTGAAATAGGACTGAATAAATCGGATGTATGTGCCGATATAAAAACAAAAGATTGACATTTTGTTTTTGCGGAGGGTTAGGCCAATGATGAGAGCACTTTATACTGCTGCCACCGGAATGATTGCGGAGCAGCAGAATCTGGATACAATTTCCAATAATTTATCAAATGTGAATACAACCGGCTATAAAGCAGAGAGAACCGAATTTAAATCGCTGCTTTATCAGACACTGCAGACCAGAACAACCACTGCAAACGGAGCTCAGAAACCGGTAGGAGCACAGGTGGGGCTTGGTACGAGAGTTGCAGCTACCATGTCCATGTACACGCAGGGAGCACGTCAGGAGACTGGAATCAAGACAGATTTTGCACTGGATGGAAAGGGATTCTTTGCAGTGCGCGGTGTTGATGGTCAGACCTACTATACCAGAAACGGTAATTTTACATGGAGTATGGATGCAAATGGAAATACTATTCTTGCGGATTCGGAAGGCTGTCCGGTATTAGATTCCAGAGGAAATGAGATTATGGTTCCCAGGGGAGTCTCTTCTGAGAGCATGGTGTTTTCAGAAAATGGTTCTATCGGCTATAAGGATACAGCCAGCGGAAATGTAATCCCTTTAAACCAGTCCTTTGGAATTTATCAGTTCAATAATCCTGCAGGTCTGGATAAGATGTCTTCCAGCAAACTGGCGGCAACGGCAGCGTCTGGAAATCCCATGTTAGAGGGAACTACACCGGGACTGACGAGAACCGGTGTTTATCAGGGTTATGTTGAGGCCTCCAATGTACAGGTTGCAGATGAGATGGTTAACATGATTATTGCACAGCGTGCCTATGAATTAAATTCAAAGGCAATCACCACATCGGATTCCATGCTTGAGACTGCAAATAACTTAAAGCGCTGAGTACAGTAGAACAGGATTTGGAATCAGGAACAGGTTTATCGGAATCATTACAGGTTAGATGAACAGGAGGCTTTCTTCATGGATATTTCCGGAATCAGTACCGCTTATCATACAGCGAATATAGATAGAAAGACATCAGCAGGTGATTCTTTACAGAATTCCTTAAAGAATATATCAGCAGATTCTTCGGAAGATGAATTAAAAACTGCAATAAAAGATTTTGAGTCCTATTTTGCGGAGCAGGTCATCAAGCAGATGAAGGATACTTTTACCAACGAGGATGATAAGGATTCCACAATGTCACAGTATAAGGATTTATACATGGATCAGGCAATTGAAATTGTGGCAGATGAGGTCGTAGACCAGATTGGTGAAAACTGCACGCAGGCACTTTACGAGCAGATGAAGAGGAATTTAGAGGGATAGATGCATATGGTCATCCTATTGCCAGAGGGCGCGGGTGCCATATAACCAATTATGAATTAAAGGAAATAAGAGTAACTGAGATAATAACAAATAGGATTGGATAAGAGACTGCTCGTTCAGTTATCGTTGTGGTAACTTCTGCAGTCTCTTTTTAAGAATGAGAGTAACTACTCTAAACTCCAGTGATTAGATAGATACGAATGAGGTATTTGTTTTGGAACAGAATCAGGATACGGTTACCGGATTTGTGGATCATATTATATTCCGGAATAATGACAATGGATATACGGTGCTGGTGCTCATTTGCGGGGAAGAGGAATTGACCTGTGTTGGAACCTTTCCCGATATTGCAGAGGGGGAAAATATTGAGGCCTATGGCAGCTTTACGGATCACCCCACATATGGAAGGCAGTTTCAGGTAAAGCATTTTGAGGAGAAAGCACCGCAGGATGAGGTGGCCATTGAGCGTTATCTGGGTTCCGGGGCAATCAAAGGTGTCGGATTGGCACTGGCGGCTCGGATTGTGCGAAGATTCAAAAAAGATACCTTTCGGATTATCGAGGAGGAACCGGAACGTCTCGCAGAGGTCAAAGGAATCAGTGCCAGAAAAGCAATGGAAATTGCGGACCAGGTCAATGAAAAACGGGATTTAAGGCAGGCAATGATTTTTTTACAGCAATATGGAATCAGTACGACGCTTGCGGTTAAAATATATAATACATACGGGCAGGAAGTGTACGGGATTTTAAAGGAAAATCCCTATCGCATGGCAGATGATGTGGAAGGCGTGGGATTTCGGACTGCAGATGAAATTGCTTCAAGAGTTGGAATTCGGACAGATTCGGATTTCCGTATCAGGAGTGGAATCCAGTATGCACTGTTGCAGGCGGCAGGAGAGGGACATACGTATCTTCCGATGCCGGAGCTGACAAAGCGTGCCTGCGACCTGCTGGGGGTGGAGGCAGAACACATCGAAAAGCATTATATGAATCTTGCCATGGACCGGAAGATTATTATGCGGCAGGTGGAGGATGTCACACAGATTTATGCGACCCCGTATTTTTATATGGAGATGAACACGGCATCACGTCTTCTGCAGTTGAATGCGGGCTTTGATATTCCGGACATTGAGATTGAGGCCCGTATCCGTGAGATTGAAAAACAGACGAAGATGGATCTGGATGAGCATCAGGTGGAAGCGGTGAAGGAGGCTGTGAGAAACGGCGTACTGGTGATTACCGGAGGACCGGGAACGGGAAAGACCACGACGATTAATACCATAATCCGTTATTTTGAGCTTTCAGGAGAGGATATTCTTCTGGCGGCACCCACCGGACGTGCCGCCAAAAGAATGAGTGAGACCACCGGCTTTGAAGCACGTACCATCCACCGGATGCTGGAGTTAAACGGCGGGGCAGAGGGAAATGCCGGCTTTGAGCGAAATGAGCAGAATCCGCTGGAAGCAGACCTCATTATTATCGATGAGATGTCTATGGTGGACATTTCCCTTATGAATTCTCTTCTTAAGGCAATTCAGCAGGGAACCAGACTGATTCTGGTGGGAGATGTCAATCAGCTCCCCAGTGTAGGTGCGGGAAGCGTATTAAAGGATATTATCGATTCCGGATTGTTTCATACCGTGAAGCTGACCAAAATTTTCCGTCAGGCCAGTACCAGCGATATTATAGTGAACGCCCATAAAATCAATCGTGGAGAGCCAGTCAGCCTGGATAATAAAAGTATGGATTTCTTTTTCCTGAAACGCTATGATGCAGATAAAATTATCAATGTGACTCTGCAGCTGATTATGCAGAAGCTTCCAAAATTTGTGGGGGCGAAGGAGTATGATATACAGGTGTTGACACCCATGCGGAAAGGCCTGCTGGGGGTGGAGCGTTTAAATAATATCCTGCAGATGTATCTGAATCCACCTTCGGAGAAAAAGCGGGAAAAGGAACATGGTTCCATTGTATTCCGTGAAGGCGATAAGGTTATGCAGATTAAAAATAATTATCAGCTGGAATGGGAAATCCGCAGTAAATACGGGCTTATCATTGACCATGGAACAGGGGTGTTCAACGGGGATACCGGAATCATTGACCAGATCAATGACTATGCGGAAACCATTACCGTCTGTTTTGATGAGGGCCGTATGGTGGAATATTCCTACAAGCTTCTGGATGAACTGGAGCTTGCCTATGCGGTCACCATACACAAATCCCAGGGCTCTGAATATCCGGCCGTTGTAATTCCGCTTTTGTCGGGGCCGCGGATGCTTATGAACCGGAATTTGCTCTATACTGCAGTAACCAGGGCGAAAAAGTGTGTGACGATTGTCGGGGATGATTCCACCTTTGAACAGATGATTGAGAATAATTCCCAGCAGAGACGATACAGCGGACTGAAGAACCGTTTACTGGAAGAGAGTGAAAGTCCAATGCTACAGAAATGATAACTATTGGACTTACCTTACCTAGACAATATGGAGGTCATTACATATTGTCTAGTTCAAAGGGACTGCATGGATACCCCAAAATGATGATTTCCCGGAACAGGAGAAAATACCGCTGGTTGTGAAAAAGCCCGAAAGGACAGTTAGGAGGAATTTTTAAATATGAGAATCAAAAGATTAACAGAGGAGCAGCTGCCTGAAGCATTAAGCATTGCCCGGGGAGTATTTGATTACTGTCTGCGCCAGCAGATTACGGATTTGGAAATGGTTCATATTTTTTTGCAGTATTCTGAGCCGGAGCATGTTAAAAAAATGATGGAAGAGGGAAAACTTATTCTTTGGGGAGCTTATGAACAGGGAAATATGGTTGCCATGTCCGGGATGCAGAATGAGGGACATATTACAATGCTCTATGTGCTCCCGGTTTACCAGAAAAGAGGATGGGGAAAAAAATTGCTGGAAGAAATGAGAACCTATGCATATTCCGAATACAATCTTTCCAGGGTGACCTTATCAGCAATGCCGGCATGGACGGCAGATTATTTTACAAAGCAGCATTTTATGCCAATTCCCACATCTCAGCCATGCTCCTTTGTGCCGATGGAGGCACCATCCATTGACCGGCTGAATTATGAGTCAAAGCAGCTTCCCACCGCTGCAGTACTTGGCATATCTTTGGGAGGGCTTGCAGTTTGTATTGCAGCAGCGGTTATTTATATGATTGCATGGTTCCACGGAATGGGCTGAAAATTGCCGTTTTTTTCTTGGCGAAAAAGGTTGAAAAAGACGGCATAATTTGATAAAATAGACACCAAAAAGTGACGTTATACACATGATGGATGAAAGTTCCATTAAAACCAGGATAGGAAAAAAGAGATTCTCTCTTTTTTTTTGCCAAGATGCAGGAAAAGTATGAAATCGAGAAAGGCAGGGCAAAGAATGAAAGCTTTTTTGATACTTGAGGACGGGACGGTGTTTACAGGATTAAGCATCGGTTCCACACGTGAAATTATCAGTGAGATTGTGTTTAATACATCCATGACCGGATATTTAGAGGTGCTTACAGATCCGTCTTATGCGGGACAGGCGGTTGTAATGACTTATCCTCTGATTGGAAATTACGGTATTACACCGGATATGGAATCATTAAGACCGTGGCCGGATGGATATATCGTCAGAGAGCTTTCACGTATGCCAAGCAACTTCCGCTGTCAGGGAACGATTCAGGATTTCCTTGTAAAGCATGACATTCCCGGTATCGCAGGAATTGATACCCGTGCACTGACCAAGATTCTCCGTGAAAAGGGAACCATGAACGGCATGATTACCACCAATGAAAATTATAATCTGGAGGAAATTCTTCCGAAGCTTAAGGAATACACCACAGGAAACGTTGTGGATAAAGTAACCTGCAGCGAGAAAAAAGTTTTAAAGGGAAGTGGAAAAAAGGTTGCGCTGCTTGATCTTGGTGCAAAGAATAATATTGCAAAATCATTAAATGAGCGTGGCTGCGAGGTGACTATTTATCCTGCCCATACTTCTGCAGAGGAAATCCTTGCTGCAAATCCGGACGGCATCATGTTAAGTAATGGACCGGGAGACCCGAAGGAGTGCACTGATATTATTGAAGAATTAAAGAAATTATATGCAAGCGATATTCCGATTTTTGCCATCTGCCTGGGACATCAGCTGATGGCACTGGCAACAGGAGCCGACACCCATAAGATGAAATACGGACACCGCGGCGGAAATCATCCGGTGAAGGATCTGGCAACAGGACGGGTTTATATTTCCTCCCAGAACCATGGATATGTTGTGGATACCGATACACTGGATCCGGCAGTGGCAGAGCCTGCCTTTGTCAATGTGAATGACGGAACCAATGAGGGACTTTCCTATGTGGGAAAAAATATTTTTACCGTGCAGTTTCATCCGGAGGCATGTCCGGGACCACAGGATTCTGCATATCTGTTTGACCGTTTTATAAATATGATGGAGGTGACGAAGTAATGCCAAGAAATAAAGACATCAAAAAAGTATTAGTAATTGGTTCCGGACCGATTGTAATCGGACAGGCAGCAGAGTTTGATTACGCCGGAACACAGGCATGCCGCTCCTTAAAGGAAGAGGGTGTGGAGGTTTGCCTGGTAAACTCTAATCCGGCCACCATTATGACAGATAAGCAGATTGCGGATGAGGTATATATTGAGCCACTGACCCTGCCGGTTCTGGAGGAGATTATTTTAAAAGAAAAACCGGACAGTATTCTTCCAACGCTGGGAGGACAGGCCGGGTTAAATCTTGGTATGGAGCTGGCTGAGTCCGGCTTCTTAGAAGAGCATGGGGTAAAGCTGATCGGTACCACTGCGGAGACGATTTTTAAGGCAGAGGACCGTCAGGCTTTTAAAGACACCATGGAAAAGATTGGTGAGCCCTGTGCAGCTTCCCAGGTGGTAACTTCCGTAGAAGATGGTATCAAATTTACCAATACTATTGGTTATCCTGTGGTTCTGCGTCCGGCATTTACCCTTGGCGGAAGCGGTGGTGGCATCGCACATAATGAACAGGAGCTGATCGATATTCTCTCCAACGGACTCCGTTTAAGCCGCGTGGGGGAGGTTCTGGTAGAACGCTGTATTGCTGGCTGGAAGGAAATCGAGTACGAGGTAATGCGTGATGCAAAGGGAAACTGCATTACCGTATGTAACATGGAAAACATTGATCCGGTGGGTGTCCATACCGGAGATTCCATTGTTGTGGCACCTTCCCAGACCCTTGGCGATAAAGAGTATCAGATGCTTCGAAGCTCCGCGTTAAATATTATTAACGAGTTAAAGATTACCGGAGGATGTAACGTACAGTACGCATTAAATCCGGATTCCTTTGAATACTGCGTAATTGAGGTAAATCCGCGAGTTTCCCGTTCTTCTGCCCTGGCATCCAAGGCAACGGGATATCCCATTGCAAAGGTAACCGCAAAGATTGCCCTTGGCTATACGCTGGATGAAATCAAAAATGCCATTACTCAAAAGACTTACGCAAGCTTTGAACCTATGCTGGATTACTGTGTTGTCAAGATTCCGAGACTGCCCTTTGACAAATTCCTGACAGCCAAGAGAACCCTTAGTACACAGATGAAGGCTACCGGAGAGGTAATGAGTATCTGTGATAACTTTGAAGGTGCTTTGATGAAGGCTATCCGTTCACTGGAGCAGCATGTGGACAGTCTTATGTCCTATGACTTTACGGAGCTGTCTGATGAGGAACTGGATGCACAGCTTCATGTGGTGGATGACAGAAGAATCTGGGTTATTGCAGAGGCATTGCGCCGGGGTGTTTCCTATGACAGAATTCATGAGATCACCAAGATTGACTGCTGGTTTATTGACAAGATTGCAATTC
The DNA here is from genome assembly GCA_022772675.1 of Agathobacter sp. Classification (GTDB taxonomy): domain Bacteria; phylum Bacillota; class Clostridia; order Lachnospirales; family Lachnospiraceae; genus Roseburia. Next base: position 15,698 of record JALEZW010000072.1, read on the forward strand.
TGGTGGAGATGGAGAACCGGCTGAAGTCCGAAGAACTGACGGTAGATTTGTTAAAAGAGGCAAAGAGAATTGAATTCCCGGATAATGTCATTGCGCAGCTGACAGGTAAGACGGAGGAAGAGATTAAAACCATGCGTTACGACAATGGTATCGTAGCTGCATACAAAATGGTAGATACCTGTGCGGCAGAGTTTGCAGCAGAGACCCCGTATTACTACAGCGTATATGGAAGCGAGAATGAGGCAGCAGAGACAAAGCCGAAGAAAAAGGTGCTGGTACTTGGCTCCGGTCCAATCCGTATCGGACAGGGTATCGAGTTTGACTTCTGTTCTGTTCACTGTACCTGGGCTTTTGCAAAGGAGGGCTGGGAGACGGTTATCGTCAATAACAATCCGGAAACCGTATCCACCGACTTTGATATTGCAGACAAGCTTTATTTTGAACCCCTTACCGCAGAGGATGTGGAGTCCATTGTCAACCTGGAAAAACCGGACGGGGCAGTGGTTCAGTTCGGTGGACAGACCGCCATCAAGCTGACAGAAGCCCTGATGAAAATGGGAGTTAAAATCCTTGGAACAAAGGCAGAGGACGTGGACGCTGCCGAGGACAGAGAGCTGTTTGATGAGATTCTTGAGAAAACCGGTATTCCGAGAGCAGCAGGTGGAACCGTATTTACCGCGGAAGAGGCAAAAGAGGTTGCCAACCGTATCGGCTATCCGGTACTGGTTCGTCCCTCCTACGTACTTGGCGGGCAGGGCATGAAGATTGCCTTTAATGATGAGGAAATTGAGGAATTCATTGGAATTATCAATACCATTGCGCAGGATCATCCGATTCTTGTGGATAAGTATCTTCAGGGAACGGAGATTGAGGTGGATGCCATCTGTGATGGAAAGGATATCTTAATTCCGGGTATCATGGAGCATATCGAGCGTACCGGTGTGCACTCCGGAGACAGTATTTCCGTATATCCGGCATACACGATTTCCCAGAAGGCGAAGGATACCCTTGTGGAATATACCAAGCGTCTGGCACAGGCACTGCATGTGGTGGGAATGATTAACATTCAGTTTATCGATATGAATGATGAGATTTACGTCATCGAGGTAAATCCACGTTCCTCCAGAACGGTACCGTATATCAGTAAGGTAACCGGAATTCCGATTGTAGACCTGGCTGCCAGAATTATCATGGGCGAGACCATCCGTGGCATGGGCTATGAGCCGGGACTTGCACCGGCTGCAGACTATATTGCCATCAAGATGCCGGTATTCTCCTTTGAGAAGCTGCGGGGTGCGGAAATCAGTCTGGGACCGGAGATGAAGTCTACCGGTGAGTGTCTGGGAATTGCCAAGACTTTCAATGAGGCCTTATATAAGGCATTCCTGGGTGCCGGTGTAGAGCTGCCGAAGTACAAGCAGATGATCATGACCGTGAAGGATGCGGACAAGCCGGAGGCGGTGGGTGTTGCCAAACGTTTTGAGGCACTGGGCTACAAGATTTATGCTACCAGAAGTACTGCGAAATACTTACAGGAGCACGGCGTCAATGCACTGCGTGTCAATAAGATTTCCCAGGAGTCACCCAATGTGATGGATCTGATCTTAGGACATAAGATTGATTTGGTAATCGATACTCCGACACAGGGAAATGGCGATAAGACCAGAGATGGCTTCCTGATTCGAAGAAATGCCATTGAGACAGGCGTTTACTGTATTACAGCAATGGATACGGCTAATGCTCTTGCCCTTGCCATGGAGACGGCCAGCGGAAAGCTGACACCGGTGGATATTGCGACGGTGAAGAATATTTAAAAAAATAGGTTCTGAATAGATACAAAATAGAAATAATAAGGACAGTGATCGTAGGTTAGTGTTGCGGTTACTGTCCTTTTTTATGCTTGTGTTGTTATTTCAGATACCTCATGGTAAAATAATATTGATATTATTATGTAGAATGGCTGATAGATGGGAAAGGAGAGAATAGCAATGTCGACTTTAGAGAAAACAATAGATATATTAAATAAGCTTCCTGAAAATCAAATTGAAATCATATACAGTTATGCAAAGTTTCTGAATTCGCAGCAAACAACATCAAAGATGACTGAATCCGAATCTGTAAGTGATGTTTTAGGGAATATAGTAGGAATAGTACAAGATTCCGGAAAAACAATAGAACAGTATCGAGATGAAAGGATAATGGAACGTTATGAAATTACTGATTGATACCAATGTAATTTTAGATATCATTTTTAATAGAAAAGGTTGTGAAGCCGCCATTAATTTATTTAAACGTGCGGAGCAGGATAGGAGTAGTATTTATATCACAGCCTCAGTAGTAACAGATTTGTTTTACATTATTCGTAAAGAAACACATAATACAGAAAAGACTTATGAAATCCTAAAGAATGTATTTAAACTAACAAAAATTATATCTGTTACGGAACAGGATATCATGGAAGCATTTGAAAAGGGTTGGAAGGATTTTGAGGATTGCGTTCAGGTGACGATTGCACAAAATAATAAGATGGACTATATTATTACAAACAACAAAAAAGATTATGTAAATTCTTCTTTGCCAGTTTTGTCACCGCAGGAGTATTTAATGAAAAAATAATCCTGCAATATATGCAACCACACAGCAGGCAATTGCCACTGGAAACAGTCCCAATCCTTTCCATGCCATGACAATACCCACAACCAGTGCCAGTGCTCCTGCAAGGGGAGTTCCTGTGGCTTCAATAATGGCCGGAAATGTCATGACTGCCAGTGTGACGTAGGGAACGTAGTACAAAAAAGAACGGAAAAATTTGTTCTTGATCGGCTTACGGATCAGTGTCAGGGGCAGGACACGGATGAGGTAGCTGGTAATCGCAACAATTGCGATGTAAATATAAATATTTCCACTCATGAGACAGCCTCCGTTTCTTCCTCTTTCACCGGAAACAGCAGTGCGGCAGTGCCTGCAATCAGCAGAGTGAGGATGATTGTGCGTGTTCCGCTGGAAATGGAACGGATTCCCGGAATGACGCTGAACAGATAGCTGGCGGTAAAGCTGATGATGATCAGTACCAGCACGATTTTATCTTTTTTGGCAGGCGGAATAATGATGGCAAGAAACATGCCAAACAGTGCAACGCTTAATGCGCTTACGATATCCTCCGGCAGCATATTTCCTGCCATAATTCCGATTGCCGTACCAATGGACCAGCCCGGAAGGGCCACCAGGAAGGCCCCGTAGCTGTAATAGGGATTCAGATAGCCGGGCCTTGCGATGGCAATGCCAAACAGCTCGTCCGTCAGGTCAAAAGCCACCAGAAACCGGTGGAAAAATGGTGTATCTTCAGAAAAACGCTGGCTCATGGCACAGCTCATTAAAAGATAACGGGCATTGGCAATGATGGTCATGAGACAGACCTCGATATAGGTTGCCCCTGCACCGATTAAGGCAAAGGCAATATATTCTCCGGCGGAGGCATTTTCCAGAAAGCTGGTAATAAAGCCCTGAAACGGTGTCAGACCTGCCTCTCTGGCAGAGATTCCAAGTGAAAAGGATACCGCGAGGTATCCCAGACAAATGGGGATACCGTCACGGATGCCGTCACGAAATGCTTTTGTGTTCATGGTTTGTTCCCCTTAGTATGTATGGTTTATGTGCAATTGCCGCAGAGGTTGTGAGGGTATGTGGCGGCATACCTTATTTTTCTCAATCCGGAGACCGAGTTTGTGTCTGGAGGCAATTGCAAATTATTGTTTAGATAATGTAGAACCAGGATTCATCCTGCTCTTTGTGGTGCAGGGTTTCATCGTCACTGTGGAAGATGAGCTCCTGGTTTTTGACGCTGACCTTGGTACCCTTTTTCACAGATTTCGTGATAAAGGAGTTACCGCCAATCACAACGCCGTCCTCGATGATGGTGTCACCGCCAAGGATGGAGGCTCCGGAGTAGATGGTGACGTTGTCTCCAATGGTGGGGTGGCGTCTGACATTGCGCAGCTTCTGGCCACCTTTGGTGGAGAGGGCTCCTAAGGTAACCCCCTGATAGAGCTTTACGTGGCAGCCGATGATGGTGGTCTCACCGATAACGATGCCGGTTCCGTGGTCGATAAAGAAGTATTTGCCGATGGTGGCTCCCGGATGGATATCAATACCGGTTTTGCTGTGTGCCTGTTCCGTCAGCATACGCGGAATCAGTGGAACGCCCAGCCGGAACAGTTCATGGGCAAGCCGGTAAACGGTGATGGCATACAGTCCCGGATAGGAAAAAACAATCTCATCCTTGCTTCGTGCGGCAGGGTCTCCATCGTAAGCGGCTTGCAGGTCGGTTTCTAAGTATTCACGAACCTTTGGAATGCGTTTCATAAAGGAGACAGTGGCATTCTCAGCAAAGGCTTTCAGTTCCTCTTCCTGTCCCTCTTCAAATTCCTTGGTATATTTGAGAACCACCATGATCTGCTTGTTGAGGTGGAACATGACATCCTCAATCATGGTGGATACGGTGTGTTCCACATTGTAGATTTTGTGGGTTTTATCCCGGAAAAATCCCGGATAGACAATGGAAAACAGATTGTCAAGAATTGTCATGATCTCCGTTTTGTCCGGCTGGTTGTAGATATCCATCTTGTCAACTGCCCGGCCTTTTTTGTAATCGTCTAAGATATCCTTTAAGATGGTTTTAGACTCGTTTTCAATTATATTTTTCATGAAAGAATGAACTCCTTTTCTTTTCCATTTAACGGAACTAGAATTAACTTCTATGCATAAGCTTTCTACTTATTATAGAGTATTCATTATATTTGTTCAAGTGCAAATAACTGTCGCTATTTCCGGTACATATCCTCTAAGGTAATCAGAGTGACTTTTCCCTGTTCCTGTGCCTGGAGCAGGTTGTCGGTAAAGCCTCCTTTGGAAAATATAAAGTAGTGATATTTACTTCCTTTTCCAAAAACAGATGCGTATTCCTGCAAAAGAGTAAGTTCATCAAGTCCTATTTTCTCATTTCGGTATTTGCAGGAACCAATGAGATATTCCTGTCCGTTTACCGGTGTTCCAACGATATCAATCTGAATCTGTTTTTTCCTTCTGGAATCGGTTCCCCACCACTTACCAATTTGTCTTAGTTCAATTGGTAAGGATTCAGCATAGTATAAAAGATAGTCTTTACACATTTTTTCGAATGTAAGCCCCATATAATCAGAAAAATTCTGCTTGACAGCCTTAGGATAGATTTTTTCCATTCTTCCGGAATCAATGGCATTGCTATTGATGGGAACAAAACGATACCAGAAACGAAAAAAATTATCTTCCAGAAGATAGATTGTTTTTTTACCGGGTTTTTCTGTAATGGGAATTTCTTTTGTTACAATACCGAGATCCATTAGTGTTTTTAAATACTTCGATATCACAGAAGTATCTTCTCCGACTTTTGTGGTGATGTCATTCAGGCGGGACGAACCATCTGCAATGGCTTTTATGATTGCGTTATAAATAGTGGGTTCTCTCAGTTCCTGTTTCAGAAGATTCCCGGGTTCTTCGTATAAATAGCTGGACCGGTCAAAAAGATTTTCCATCAGGGCGGTATCTATATTGGTTTTTACATCCAGTTTATTGATGTAGTGTGGGACACCACCCGTGATGCCATAAATGAGTGCGTTATCTGCCGCCGGAAGTTCCGGATGAAAGACAGCGGTCTCTCTATAATTTAACGGTTCTATTTTGAACTGGCCTGTTCTTCTGCCATATAATGGACTTTCCTGTCCCAGTACCTGATTTTCCATAAAACTCATGGAGGAACCGCACAGAATCAGATATATTTTAGAATCACACCATTTATGATCAATTAAATGCTGCAACATAGCGGATATCGCAGGTTTAGCCTTTGCCAGATACGGATATTCGTCAATGACAAAGATAATGCGCTGATTACCTAATGCCGTGATTTCCTTTAAAGCATCATCATAGTTCTGGAATATCGGAAAAGAATCAGCCTCCGGCTTTTCATAGCTCATAATAGCTCTGGAAAGTGCTTCCAGATTTTCTTTTCCGGTAGTGTTGAGTGCAGAAAAGAAAATAGTAGGTTTATCTTTGCAGAATTCATTGATCAAAGCTGTTTTTCCTACACGTCTTCTTCCGTAAATTACAATACATTCAAATTGGTCTCCATTATATTGCTTATTTAATTTTTTCAGTTCTCTTTCGCGACAATAGAATTGTTTCACGGTCTTACCTCAAAGTTAGAATTTGAAAAAAGTGAATCGTAAGTTACTTTCTTACGAGTATAATAATGAAAAGAGCAGAAAAAGTCAAGTATTTGGGGGATTCGCACATCGAATAAGAATTATATTTTTGCGCAAAATAAGATATGATTTCAATAAAAAATGCAACATTCTTTTATGGAATGTTGCATTTTTGTTTACACTACTTATATCGGCTGCTCATTCTCATACTTAACCCCCTGAAAGCAAAAAATATAAAAATTTATATGTTGATATTCAAATAGACCAGATCCTTCTCGTCCTGCTCGATTCCCAGATATCTCTTGGTAATAGCATAGGAAGAGTGATTAAACACATCCATCAGCAGTGCAGGCTGTACCCCCTCCTGCCAGGCAAAATATCCAAAGGTCTTCCGCAGGGAATGGCAGCTGACAGCCTCCTCACTGGTGGTATGGTTTGCATCATCCTTTACAATACGGTATGCCTGGGAGCGGCTGAGAGGTTTGTATGGGTTGGTCCGTTTGGAAAAAATAAATTCATCCGCCTCAGGGTTTCTCTCGTTAAAATACATTTCCATGGCCTCTCTGGCTTTTTCATTGATGGCAATGCGGTTCCTTTTTCCGGTTTTCTGCTCCTTTATCAGCAAATGGTCGCGAAAACATAGTTTTTCAAAATCATAGAGGTCATTCCATCGGAGGTGAAGCAGATCACTGATGCGCAAAGCCGTGTTAAGCCCCAGTACAACAAGGGCATAATTCCTGAGATTTGGCTTCTCATCTTTGTAGTAGGTGCTGAAATTCTGTAGTTCCTGTCTGCCTCGGATCGGTTGTGTTGTTCCCATAATAGTACTCCTTTCGATGTAAAAAATAATTGAGTGACAAAAAATGCAACATTCCATAAAACAATGTCGCATTTTGATTCTTGGAGAACATGAATAAAGCATATAGCATATGCAGAGATTCGTACAGGGAGGTAACAAATGCTGAAGCTTTCATTAAAACAGGGACAATATGTAAATATCGGAGATAACATCCGTGTAGTCTATGTGGGCGGTTCCGGAAATCATGCAAGACTGATGATTGATGCACCGCGGGATGTCAATATTGCCAGAAGCACCGTGGAACCAAATCCGGAGCGCAAGAAGGATGTGTACTATGCCGAGCCTGGAATTTCCAGGGAGGCACAGAAAGAAATCCAGCGTATTCTGTGGAATGAACGCATGAAAGCGGAGGCGAAGAAAGATGCCGAGAGCCTCAAAGACAAATATAACTCCTAGGCATCCATTATTTTGACAATAAGCGCGGCACACCCGGGAGCTTCGCTTAATGTAATACATCTTGATGTATTTCATCAGTAACTACCTCAGGGAAAGGATTCCCAGAGGACAACAAGAAACGGAGATGCGGAGTCCGCATTTCCACACGCTCTGCAAAAAAATGAGAAGGCAGAGTGTTCCATAATAGGACAAGGAGGATTATATTATGGTAGTACAACACAATATGCAGGCAGCAAATGCCAACAGAATGCTCAACATTACAACATCAGCACAGTCTAAGTCTACAGAGAAGTTATCCAGTGGTTACAGAATCAACCGTGCAGCAGATGATGCAGCAGGTTTAACTATTTCTGAAAAGATGAGAAAGCAGATCCGTGGTCTGGATCAGGCTTCCACCAATGCACAGGATGGTGTATCTGCAGTACAGACCGCTGAAGGTGCTTTAACGGAAGTTCACTCTATGTTACAGCGTATGAATGAGCTGGCAGTACAGGCCTCTAATGGAACCAATTCACAGGATGACAGAAAAGCAATCCAGGATGAAGTTGATCAGTTAACAACAGAAATTGATCGTGTCGCTGAGACAACTAAATTTAATGAGATTTATCTGTTAAAGGGTGACTCAGAAGGAGCAACCAAGACAACTAAGTTGGCAGCTCACGATGCAGGTTTGGCAGGAACATTAGTAGATAATGGAGATACAGCGACATTTACAGCAAAGGCATTGACACAGGGTGGAAAAGTAAATATTGCCGGGAAAGAATACACAGTAGATGGAATTACTGCTCCTACGACAAATAAAATTGAAGAAACAACTGCTGGTGCATCTACTGCGAAAGCGAAGTATACTTTAAATTTAGCAGGCATGGAATCTAAACTTGATGGAAAAGCCACGTTCACGATAGGTGGTACAGATTATACTATCAATGTTGAAAAGGATGACGATGCAACGGCAATAGGTGATAAGCTGGTTACAGCTTTAAACGGTAAGATAGACGATGGACTTGGTGGTAAATTTGTTGTGACAAATACTACAGGATCTGTTGCATTTGAAGCATCAGCGAATGGTGCTGCTGCAAATTCACTAAAAGCGGATACGGCATATAAAGCACTTGAGGATGCAACTTCTGTGACTGATGTCTATAACTCAATGAAGGCCGAATTAGAAACGGCAAGCAGTATTGGAACTGATACACCAGCTACTGTTACAAATAATGATGATGGTACATTTACCATTACAAAAGGTTCTGTATCTGTAGCAAAAAGTTTATCTTTTAATCTTCATGTAGGTGCTGATGCAGACATGACCAATAAGATTAATGTAGACATTGAGACAATGAATTCTGCATATTTAGGAATTAAGGGATTGAACGTAACAGATAAGACTGGAACTGCAGCAACCTATGCCATTGATGCAATTGCAGACGCTGTAGCAAAGGTTTCTTCTCAGCGTTCTGCTCTTGGTGCTGTTCAGAACCGCTTAGAGCACACCATTGACAACCTGGATAACGTATCTGAGAATACTTCTTCTGCTGAGTCACGTATCCGTGATACAGATATGGCAAAAGAGATGGTTACTTACAGCAAGAACAACATTCTTGCTCAGGCTGGACAGTCTATGCTGGCACAGGCTAATCAGTCTACACAGGGTGTACTTTCTCTGTTACAGTAATTTAAGCTTTATTTAGATGCAAAAGGGGTCTTCAAGATCCCTTTTGTATTTTTCAGACCCCATGATGGACAGCAAAAGGCAGGAAAGGTAGAAATTTGTTATGTATATAGCCCACAACATTTTTGCGATGAATGCGCAAAGACAATATAACATATCAGAAGCGAAAAAGAGTAAGTCGACAGAAAAACTTTCCTCTGGTTACAAAATTAATCGTGCAGCAGATAATGCAGCCGGGTTATCCATTTCAGAAAAAATGAGAAGGCAGATCCGGGGATAAACAGAGCGTCGGATAACTGTCAGGACGGGATCAGTCTGGTACAGGTGGCTGATGGAGCACTAGGCGAAACACATGACATTTTACAACGGATGAATGAGTTAGCAGTACAGAGTGCCAACGGAACTAATAGTGCTGCAGATCGGGCAGCTATAGAGAATGAGAAAAAGGAACTTGTAAACGAATTAAACAGAATTGCAAATACAACAACATTTAACAATGACATTTATCCACTGCGAGGCTTGCAGGGAGACCATGCGATTAGCTCCATACCCATGAAAACAATAAGCTATGAAGATGTTTCATTCGATGATATGAAACTTATAGGTTCTAGCACGATAAGTAAGGAGATAGCAGATACATACGTGGGATGGAGTCCTTTTGACCGGATTGATGAATATGATTCCCTGAAGCTGGAGGCAGTGATTGATGATAAAAATGGAGAATTCCCTACAGACACGTATAGTTTGATTTTTGGCGATGGAAGAACATCACACTCAAGAATGCGAATTACAGATGCAAATGATTATTTATTGGGACTGACAAATTATGAGCAGTATGATGTGGCAATGAAGGATTTTCATTATGACAATGGAAGTTATAATTTTGATGAAGCAACCAGAACATGGTCCAGATCATTTTCTTGGACAAGCGGTAATGGAAATCTGGGCGCAAAAATCGTGCAGAAAGTGCAAATTGATGATGCCAGAAAAAATTATATTGTTACCAATGAGATAAGCAGTATAGGGACAAATCCCGCATTTACAGAGCTTATGGTAAACCTGGATACTGCATATAATAATGATGATCGTTGTGAGGGATACTATACGGATGGTACGGAAGTCACGAATTACAGTATTTTTAATACAGATACTGCTGAAAATGGATTATTTCAGGATTGGCTTGATCCGTCTATGTCTTCATACGTGAAAGGAGCAGATCAATACCCGGACAGTATTTCTATTGTTAACCGGGATTTTCAGGATATGCTTCCCTTTACGGAAAAGATCTCATTTTCGGGAGATAAACCCATTATTTCAATAGGAGACTGGGCAAGCCGGTCAGCACAGTGGGATTATTTTAAGACAACCGGACCCTCTGAAAAACTCGGTCAGAATGCTGTTGGGACGGATCGGACGATGACCCTCATCTGGAGTACCGGAAAGAATCTGCTGGATGTATCTACTGCCAATCAGCATCTGCCCTATTCATTTTCTTTCACATATGGGGTAGACAGTGTCAAGAACGATGCTAACCTTCCCACGACACCGCCTAAAAAGTTTAAAACGATTCAGGTTCCGGATCTGGATGCGTTGGAAAAGATGCAAAAGGATCTGTATTCTGATACATTAAGGATATGGGCAGGTACATCCAGTGATGTTGAAAATGGAATCTATTTACATTTGGTTGATGCAAGAGCAGAGACGTTGGGAGTATCGGAAATAAATCTCTCTACAGAAAAGGGAGCAACGAGTGCAATCAATCGCATCAAAGATGCAATTGATAAAGTGAGCGAATATCGCAGTTATTTTGGTGCAGTTCAAAATCGGATGGAGATGGAGCACACAATTAACAATCTTGATAATATTTCGGAAAATACTACTGCATCCGAATCCCGAATTCGTGATACAGATATGGCGAAAGAGATGGTTACCTACAGCAAGAACAATATTCTTGCTCAAGCAGGGCAGTCTATGCTTGCACAGGCTAATCAGTCTACACAGGGCGTAAGTTCTTTGTTTAAATGAATCACTTTTCATAACAGGGCTATGGGTGTCCATAGCCCTGTTGCTGTCTGCTATACGACATTTAAGACACCTGCACTGAGTCATAAGTTTTCGATGTACTGGGTGTAAATTTTATTTATGGAAATGGGCATATAAAGATTTTGGGTTGCTGACTGCCCATTTTTTCTATACGAATGTAACTTTAACAACAAAAATGGGCATATACAAGAACTTTTGTCATATGTTGCCCATTTCCCGTTGCCGTAGAAAAAGAAAGCCAGAGGAAATGGGCATAGAAAAGGGTTTTTATTCTGAATTGCCCATATTTTGCTGCCATAAAAAATACAGCCAGAGGAAATAGGCATGGACAATGAATTTTGTTTGGCATTGTTCATTTGCAGTTGATTTGCAGGAGATATTTTTATTCCAGAATAAACTGTACTTTTTCCTTTGGAATCTTGTTTTCCCTGGAAATTTCCTCCAGGGTGTGTCCCTGCGCGTTCAGACGAATAAACTGTTTGGTCAGTTCAATACCTTTCTCCATGCCTTCCTCTAAGTCTTCCCTTCTTTGATCTTCCCATGCTTTACACATATCCGATTTACTCCCTTTCTCATTAATCAGTATATCTATTCCTATAAATGTATTAATTGCCAGCAGGGGAGCCATCGCATGAAAATTTGCTAACGCAAAGCGATGTCTTGAATCGGCTAAAGTCTTCGATTTCTTTTCAAATGGTCATCTATGCTTCCCGGCATATCATATAGGCTGCGTGGTTCAGTAGAAAACTTGACACATTTCCCACGGCATGACACCGAGATAACCTGTTATAGTGATGATAGGAGTCAGTTGATTCGCCTTATGAAAACCTGACAGGAACTCCGCACCTGTACCATGATCTCCGGCATCCCGATGGGTCTTTGCGGTGTTCTTCACCTGGGCTCCGCAATTCAGGAAGTTTCGCGTGCATGCTCCCAGTGTCATTTTAGCAGACGCAAAATTTCGTCTATGTTCTGTCTGCCATAAATAATCCGCAAGACAAAAATCATTTTTTCATCAAAATCCGGCAGATAGTACATAATATAATTACCTATCAGTTTTTTTCTAACTTCTGTATTTGGTATAAATTCATTGATGACTAAAGGACCGCTCTCTGGAAAAGATAGGACTTCCTCAATAGCACCCTGCAATTTGCCCACAAAATCCGATGCTGCCTTTGGGTTTGTCAGCTCCACAGCGATATATCCAACAATGTCATCCAAGTCGGCATCTGCTTTCTGTGTCAACTGATATCCCCATTTAGATTCCATACTTTCCCCTTATATCGCTGATCGCTTTTTCTCCATCCACAGTCCGTCCAGCTTTTACATCCTCCAAACCTTCCATGATAGTTCTCGCTTCGTACATTTTCTGCATTGTCCGTTCGTAATACTCAATATCCATGACAACCAGACGGCCATATCCATTCTTCGTTACATAAACTGGTCCATTTTCTTCGGCACAGAGCCGTTCTACTTCAACCGTGTTTTTCAAATCACGCATAGGAATAATCTGCATAAAAGTACCTCCTTTCTTGTGGCTTTATTTTACCCTAAATTCAGTCACAAATCAAGAAGAGGGAAGATTTTATGATTTCTAAACAGTGCTAAAATCTGTCGAAATCCTCCTGCGTTGCTATCTTCTTTTATTGCACGCCATCATTGGCTTTTTCTGTCTACATATAAATGACCAGTCCGCCTGTGCTTCTATCCCTATCAGCATGATGTATGCGCTGTCGCAGGACTTGACGATCACCTGTTTTAACAGGTCTCTTGCCCTTTGCAGTTGAACCTCATTCCCATCCGCTTCTCCTTATCCGGCAGGAGAGTACAAAAAACAGGCAACCGTGTGGTCAGTCACATCTGTTCGTCTGCGTCCTCCTGCTTCAATTGTAATATTGGAATTTAAAAGCATGATTCCGCTCTTAACAGATATGCACCCATCTTTCTGATTCATAAAAGATAATCTTAAGCGATGCACGGCTTGCGCCTGATAAGTATTAAGATGTTTCTGCTTTGGATTGGTTATAGCATGATAGTTCTTAGGACGCAAGAAATTTTAATCACTGACAAAAATTTTTCCTTGGCAAAAGCCTCTATTCGTGGTAAAATCAGTACAAAGCATATTTTCATATCTGGTATGCCGTTTGGGCAGCATGTTTAGTAACAGATCGTAAACGTATCATTTTTAATTACGGAAATTCATGCTTTTAACTTTCAAATTTACAATCGAAGAGCAGGGATGGTCTTCCGGATGATGTAGTGAACTTTCTGGATTATATCAGGGATCGGAAAGCAGAGGACGCATTTACCAGAGAACTGGAACAGGCTGTTGACAGGGCTAGTACACCGAGTAAAAATTAACTGGCGCATATGAACGGTCTGCGATTCCGATAGCACAGGTCAAAAAGCCTTGACGTAGCCCGCTACGCCTTCGTTTTTTAACCTGCACTCTCGAAACCGCATCCTCGTTCAATACACCAGAAACTTTTTACTCGGTGTACTAGGTTGCATAAAGAATGGGAGGTCGAGTATATGAACTGGCGTGCATATGAGATGGATTTGAACATAGATAAGAGGATTGCAAGAGAAGAAGGACTGCAAGAGGGCCGAGAGGAAGGATTGCAGAAAGGCCGAGAGGAAGGATTGCAGAAAGGTCGAGAGGAAGGTCGCCAGGAAGGTCGCCAGGAGGGTCGCCAGGAGGGGGAGTATAAACAGTTGATCCGCCTTGTGTGCAGGAAAAGGGATAAAGGTTTGTGCCCGGAAGAGGCGGCGGATCAGTTGGAAAGCGACACAGGGCAGGTACGGGAAATGTATCGTATCATGGATTCACTTGGAACATCAGATATTGATGCCGTTTACAGGGAACTGGTGGGAAAATAGTAAGCTATGGGAAAGAATCCGGTAAATGTATGGATTACCAACAGGATAGCCGTCATTATTCGCAGTAATGGCGGTTATTTTTGTTTCAAAAGTCCCTGCAAGTCAGACCTCTTTGGTGGAATGGGACATATAGGCGATTTTTTGTTTCCCTATGTTAATAGACAAACAAAGTGTACTGGTTCATGGGGTTCACAGTGGCAGGCAGCAGAGGGACAGGTTCGAGAAAGGGTTACTTCAGATTTGCTCTGTGGGATTTTTAAAAAACCTAGAATACCTATTGACATGATAGGAATTGTAGAGTATGATAAACCCATGTCAAGTTTTACCGCTTATAGAGAACGGTGAGGTCCTGTAAGTGGGGATGAAAAGAGGAATTTTATGCGGAGACATCACTTACATCCACGATTACATCAACTACATAAGAAGAAACTGTTTCTAACAGGAATGCTCACCGCCGCGCTTGTACTTGGACTGACCGGCTGTGGAAGGAAAAACAGTGATGTACTTACCATTACCAATGTCTCCTACGACCCAACGAGAGAGTTTTACGAAGCCTATAACCCGCAGTTTGAACAGTATTATAAAGAAACATACGGGAAGGATGTGGAAGTGATTCAGTCCCATGGAGGCTCCACTTCCCAGGCCAGATCTGTGGTGGAAGGGTGTAACGCTGATGTGGTTACTCTTGCGCTGGAACATGACATTTCACTGATCGAGCAGACCGGTTTGATAGAGCCGGGCTGGATCAATGAGTTTTCTGCAGACAGCGCACCATATACATCCACTATAGTATTTCTGGTAAGAAAAGGCAATCCAAAAAATATAAAAGACTGGGATGACCTGGTGAAAAGTGATGTGGAGGTCATTACACCGGACCCAAAGAGCAGCGGTGGAGCCTGCTGGAATTTCCTGGCGGCTTTATCCTATGAACGGGAGCATGAGACGGATGAGGAAGCCCGGAAAGAATTTTTAAAAAAACTATATGCCAATGTTTCTGTGATGGATTCCGGTGCCCGGGGTTCTACCACCACATTTGTGGAAAATGGAAAGGGAGATGTGCTCATCGCCTGGGAAAATGAAGCACTGGCAACGATGGACAGTTATCCGGGAAAATATGAGCTGGTGACACCCAGTGTCAGCATTCTGGCACAGCCCAGCGTGGCAATCGTGGATGACAATGCGGATGCCAACGGTACCCAGGATGTCAGCCATGCTTATTTAGAATATCTTTACAGCGATAATGCCCAGCGGCTGGCTGCGAAATACGGTTACCGGCCCAGCAATGAGAAAATACTGGACGAATTTTCCCAACGTTTTGACTTAAATGTCAAGCTTTATACGATTCAGGATTACGGCGGCTGGGGTGCGGCCTACAGGAATTACTTTGATGATGGAGCAATGTTTGATGAAATCTACGGCTACGAATAAAACGAAAAAAACAAGAGTGATACCGGGGTATCATCTGACCCTGGGAATCACTATTACGATGCTTTCACTCATTGTGCTGATTCCCCTGGCATCGGTTATGGTTTCAGCACTGAAATTAAGTCCGGCAGAGTTCTGGAGTCTTTTACTGAAGCCAACCGTTGTACATGCTTTTGCAACCAGTATTGGCTGTTCTTTTCTGGCAGCACTGATTAACAGCGTCTTTGGGGTCATTATTGCCTGGGTTCTTGTCCGGTATGATTTTCCCGGAAAACGGATTCTGGACGGGTTTATTGAGCTTCCCTTTGCACTTCCCACTGCAGTAGCTGGTATTACCCTCTCGAAATTATATTCTGAGAGTGGATTTCTGGGAGCACCCCTTGCGAAGCTTGGAATTAAGGTAAGCTATACGCACCTTGGCATTGTTGTGGCACTGGTATTTGTGGGAATTCCCTTTGTGATCCGGGCTGTTCAGCCGGTTCTGGAAAAGCTGGACAAACAGTATGAAGAGGCGGCATTCATGCTGGGTGCCACCAGGGCACAGACCTTTCGCCGTGTACTGCTTCCGGAAATGATGCCTCCGATTCTGACCGGTTTTGGTCTGGCATTTGCCAGAGGGATTGGAGAATATGGAAGTGTCATATACATATCCGGAAACAGCGCCAGAGAGCATACCCAGGTGGTTTCCTATGTGATCATGCAGAAGCTGGGTTATATTGATTATGCCAGTGCCACGGCAATTGCACTGATTATGCTGATTTTATCTTTTCTGATGTTGCTTGCAGTGAATATCGTGCAGATGAAGCAGGCAGCGCGGACCAATAACGTTTGAGAACAGGCAGGTGAGTTTGATGAAACAGAAGAAAATTACAAAAATTGTATTGATCACCATCAGTGTTCTTTTTATTGGCGTGATGCTGATTCTGCCACTGTTTTCCATTATTGTCAGTGCCCTGAAGGAAGGGGTTGGCTTCTATCTGAAAGCAATCTCCACGGAATATGTAAGAAGTGCATTGTTTAATACTTTGCTTGCCACCGGCATGGCCGTTGTGGTTAACACCTTTTTCGGGATTGCAGCGGCATGGCTTCTGACCAAGTTTTCTTTCCGGGGAAAGCAGGTGCTGGCCACACTCATTGATATTCCCTTTTCCATTTCGCCGGTTATCGTGGGTCTGGCATTTTTAATGACCTTCGGACGGCTCGGATGGATTTATCCGGCACTTCGGGCCATCAATCAGGCTCTCGGAACAAACATCCGGATTACCTTTGCCCTGCCGGGGGTTGTGCTGGTTACCATCTTTGTTACCTTTCCCTTTGTGTCGAGGGAAATCATTCCCATTTTAAATGCACAGGGCAAGGACGAGGAGGAAGCCGCTGCACTGATGGGAGCAAATGGTTTTACTATTTTTCGGAAAATTACCCTTCCCCAGATGAAGTGGGGACTGATTTATGGTATTATTTTATGTACTGCGCGGGCACTGGGAGAATTTGGTGCGGTCAATGCGTTATCCAAGACGAGAGGTGAGACCTTTACCCTTCCCCTTGAGATTGACGCACTGTATATGTCAGGAACGGATACATCAATTACTGCAGCGTTTGCGGTATCCTCGATCCTGGTACTGATTGCGGTGGTGGTACTGATTCTTCGAAATCTTTTCGAGTACCAGAGCAAACGAAACGGCAGAAAATACGAAAGAAATTAAGGAGTCTGTCTATGTATGTAGAAATGAGAGACATCTGTAAAAATTATGGAGATTTCCGGGCATCCAATCATGTCAGCTTTGGCATTGAAAAAGGCAAGCTGGTGGCACTGCTGGGCCCCTCCGGAAGTGGGAAAACCACACTGCTTCGAATGATTGCCGGGCTGGAAACACCGGACAGCGGTGATATTTTTATTGACGGGAAGCGGGTCAATGATGTTCCTGCGGCGAAGCGTGGAATCGGAT
Organism: Agathobacter sp.; assembly: GCA_022772675.1. Lineage (GTDB taxonomy): Bacteria > Bacillota > Clostridia > Lachnospirales > Lachnospiraceae > Roseburia. The sequence goes on from JALEZW010000072.1 coordinate 33,152, forward strand.
TTGTTTTCCAGAATTATGCCCTTTTCCGGTATATGACCGTATTTGACAACGTGGCATTCGGACTGGAACTGGCAAAGGTTCCCAAAAAAGAGATTAAAAAGCGGGTGACAGAGCTGCTGGCATTGACCGGCCTTAGTGGAATGGAAAAGCGGTATCCCAATGAACTGTCCGGCGGACAGAGACAGAGGGTAGCTTTTGCCCGGGCGCTGGCACCGAATCCCCAGGTCCTTCTTCTGGATGAGCCCTTTGCAGCAATTGATGCGAAGGTGCGTTCGGAGCTTCGGACTTGGCTTCGGGAGATGGTGGTAAAGCTTGGAATCACAAGCATCTTTGTGACCCACGACCAGGATGAGGCGGTGGAGGTGGCAGATGAGATTATCATCACCAACCACGGACATATTGAGCAGATGGGCACACCCATGGAAATCTATAAATCTCCGGATACCCCCTTTGTGGCACAGTTTATCGGACGTTCCTCCGTTGTAGAGCATTATGAGAGACTGATTGGATTTGATGCGGTAGAGGGAGCTGACCATGCAGTGATCCGCCCGGAATTTGTACGGATGTCCAGAAGTGAGCCGGAGCACCATATCAGTGCGGCGGAGCGGGGAACAGTGAAGGATGTGATTTTCCGTGGCAACCATCTGGATGTGGTTGTAGATGTGAACGGAATTGATATCGTAGCCGAGCGGTCCCTGGAAAAAGATCCGGTATCCGTGGGGGAAAAGGTTTATGTACTGATTTACCGGCTTTATATATTTGATGAGAAGCAGACCTATCTGGTAGAAAATAAAGAGATGCAGGAAGGCGAAGTCTTCTATATTTGATGATACAAGGGTCAAAATACCTTTTGACACTCACATCATTATATTATGATGCGTGAACCCACATTCAAAATGTGTCAGATATTTTGGGAAACCTGGTATACAGCAGAAGAGGAAGGATTTATGAAGATAGAAGAAAAACAGATTTTACATACGGATATCCTGATCATCGGGGGCGGAACGGCAGGCTGCTATGCCGCCATGACCATCAGAGAGCATTCCGATTATTCCGTAATCATAGCGGAAAAGGCAAATATCAAACGAAGCGGCTGTCTGGCAGCGGGAGTCAATGCGTTAAATGCCTATATCACAAAAGGGCATGTACCACAGGATTATGTGGATTATGCGGACAAGGATGCCGACCATATTGTAAGACAGGATCTGCTGCTTACCATGTCGGAGGGATTAAACCGTGTGACGGCAAAAATGGAGCAGCTGGGGCTTGTGATTTTAAAGGATGAGAATGGCGAATATGTTGCCAGAGGAAACCGGAATATTAAGATTAACGGAGAGAACTTTAAACCGCTCCTTGCTGATGCGGTCAGTAAGCTCTCGGACGTAACGGTCATCAACCAGCTGAATATTACCGATTATATCGTAGAAAATAATGTTATAAAAGGAGCCTTCGGATTTTCCATTGCAGAAAAGAAAGCCTATGAAATCCGTGCAAAAAAGGTGCTGATTGCCACGGGTGGAGCCGCTGGACTTTACCGGCCGAACAATCCGGGATTTTCCAGACACAAGATGTGGTATCCGCCATTTAACACAGGTGCCGGCTATGCCATGGGAATCCGTGCGGGCGCGGAGATGACCACCTTTGAGATGCGCTTTATCGCCCTCCGGTGCAAGGACACCATTGCACCTACCGGAACCATTGCCCAGGGTGTGGGTGCGAAACAGGTGAATTCCCTTGGGGAGGTGTATGAGAATAAATATGGACTGACCACCTCCCAGCGTGTCTATGGAACAGTAAAGGAAAACCTGGAGGGCCGGGGCCCCTGTTATCTTAGAACGGAAGGTATCACGGAGGAACAGGATGATTCCTTACGAAAGGCCTATTTAAATATGGCTCCCAGCCAGACCTTAAAATGGGTGGAGGCAGGAAAGAACCCCAGTGAGCAGAATGTGGAAATTGAGGGAACCGAGCCCTATATTGTGGGTGGACACACCGCCAGCGGTTACTGGGTGGACACAAATCGGGAGACCACGATTCACGGTCTGTTTGCCGCAGGGGATGTGGCAGGCGGCTGTCCCCAGAAGTACGTGACAGGAGCCCTGGTGGAGGGCGAGATTGCGGCACTTCGGATGGTGGAGCAGCTGGATGAGGAGAAAAAAGAGACACAGTCTGAGAAAGAACAACAGCTTCTGGAAGAAAAAGTGAAAGAGTATGACACCTTTTTGCAGAACGAAAATGCCATGTTCACGGTGGAACAGCTGGAGGAAGCCATGCAGAAGGTGATGGATGCCTATGCCGGCGGAATCGGAAGCCATTATCAGTTTAATGAGAAGCAGCTGGCCATGGCGGATGAAAAAATCAGACAGCTGCAGACACTGGCGGCAGGTCTTCACGCGGAGGATATGCATGAGCTGATATTTATTTATGAGCTGACGGAGCGGTTAACAGTCTGTCGGTCGGTGATTGCCCATCTGGGTGCCAGAAAGGAAACCCGCTGGCACAGCTTTGCCGAGAATCTGGATTATCCGGAAAAAAGCGATGAATGGCTGCGCTATGTGAACTCCCGTATGGAGGATGGCGAGCTGAAAATTATTTACCGGGATCTGGTGAAGAAAGGAGAGACCTATGAGCATAGCAATTGATTCCATGAAATGCAGGGGGTGCAGGAAATGTACCACCGTCTGTCCGGGAAGCCTGATTGAACTGGATGAAAATAAAAAAGCCTGTATCCGTTATCCAAAAGATTGCTGGGGCTGTGCCTCCTGTATCAAAGAGTGCAATTTTGGAGCAATCTCATTTTATCTGGGAGCGGACATCGGGGGCATGGGCAGTAAGATGACCGTGTCGACCGATGGAGATCTGCTAAACTGGCAGATTGAAAAAACAGATGGTACGAAAGAAGTTATCGTAGTCAATAAAAAAGACTCGAACAAATATTAAGGAGGATGTTATGAGTGAATTATCCCATCTTGACGCGTTAGAGGCGGAGGCAATTTATATTATCCGCGAGGTGGCAGCGGAGTGTGAGAAGCCGGTTATGCTGTATTCCATTGGAAAGGACAGCTCGGTGATGCTTCATCTGGCAATGAAAGCATTTTATCCGGAGAAGCCGCCATTTCCATTTTTACATGTCAATACAACCTGGAAATTTAAGGAGATGATTCAGTTCCGTGACGAGACGGCAAAGAAACTGGGCATCGATATGATCGAATACATCAATGAGGACGGTGTAAAGCGCGGCATCAATCCCTTTGACCACGGCAGTGCCTACACCGATATCATGAAAACCCAGGCCTTAAAACAGGCACTGAACAAATACGGATTTACCGCAGCCTTTGGCGGTGGCAGACGTGATGAGGAGAAATCCCGTGCAAAAGAAAGAATTTTCTCTTTCCGTAATGAGAACCACGCCTGGGACCCGAAGAACCAGAGACCGGAGATGTGGAAGCTGTACAATCCGGCAATCCACAAGGGGGAGAGCATCCGTGTATTCCCCATTTCCAACTGGACAGAGACCGATATCTGGGAATACATAAAGAGAGAAAATATTGATATTGTTCCCCTTTATTTTGCAAAGGAACGTCCGGTTATTGAGAGAGACGGAAATCTTATCATGGTGGATGATGACCGTTTGAAGCTGCGTCCGGGGGAGAAGATTGAGTACAAGAGCGTGCGTTTCCGTACCCTGGGCTGCTACCCGCTGACCGGTGCCACCGAGTCCACAGCCACAACACTGGATGAGATTATTGATGAAACCTTAAGTGCGGTAGAGTCGGAGCGTACCACGAGAGTTATTGACAACGATGGCGGCGCAGCCAGCATGGAAAAGAGAAAGAGGGAGGGATACTTCTAAGATGAGCGGATTATTAAAATTTATTACCTGTGGAAGTGTGGATGATGGAAAATCTACTTTGATCGGACATATTTTATACGATTCCAAGCTGCTTTACGCAGATCAGGAAAAGGCACTGGAGTTAGACAGCAAGGTAGGAAGCCGCGGTGGTGCCATTGACTATTCCCTTCTTCTGGACGGACTGATGGCAGAGCGTGAACAGGGAATCACCATTGACGTTGCCTACCGTTATTTTACAACAGACAAGAGAAGCTTTATCGTAGCGGACACTCCGGGACATGAGGAGTACACCAGAAACATGGCGGTTGGTGCTTCCTTTGCGGATCTGGCAGTGATTCTTGTGGATGCAAAACAGGGAGTGCTGGTGCAGACCAGAAGACATGCGAGAATCTGTGCTTTAATGGGAATCAAGTACTTTGTCTTTGCAGTAAACAAGATGGATCTGGTGGATTACAGTGAGGAGCGTTTTCAGGAAATTGTGGCACAGATTGAGGAACTGGCACAGGAACTTTCCCTTGCCAGTGTGAAGATCATTCCGGTTTCCGCCACCGAGGGGGACAATGTCACAAAGAAGTCCGACAACATGCCCTGGTACCAGGGAGAGGTGCTTCTGTCTTATCTGGAAAACATTGATGTGACGGAGAAGAAAAAGGAAGAAGGCTTCTATCTGCCGGTACAGCGTGTCTGCAGACCGGATCACACGTTCCGCGGATTCCAGGGACAGATCGAGAGTGGCAGCATCTCTGTTGGGGATGAGCTCATCACTCTGCCAAGCCGCGAGCATGCAAAGGTAAAGAGCATTCTTGTGGGAGATAAGGAATCCCAGACAGCAGATGAGGGCAGACCGGTGACCATCCAGCTGGATAAGGAGGTGGATGTCTCAAGAGGCTGCGTACTCACAAAGGATACCTCTCTTCCGGTCAGCAAAAACTTCACCGCTACCATTCTGTGGATGGATGACGAGGAGCTGACGGTGGGCAAGGACTACCTGGTGAAGATCGGAACCAAGACCATTCCGGGTATCCTTAAGAATATCCAGTACAAGATTGACGTGAACACCGGAGAATTTATTCCGGTAGGAAGATTAAAGAAAAATGAGATTGCTGTCTGCGACCTGGATCTTCAGGAAGAGATCGTCTTAGACACTTTCAAGAAGCATAAGACTTTAGGCGAGTTGATTCTGATCGACCGGATCACCAACATGACCTCCGCCTGTGGTGTCATTGAAAATCCGGAGTTAGATGAGCATAAGGATATGAAGTGCGCTTTCGTTTCCGGGAACCTGAAGGCTAACGGCGATATTTTTGAGGAATTCTATTATGATCTGGAGAGTATGAATGTCTTTAAGGTACAGCCCTCCGATAAGACTTACACCATTGGCGATGAGATTCCTGTGAAAGGCGAGAGCTACCACTATCCCGATGATTTTGATGTGGTGGTACTCCGGGAGAAAGTGGCAGTATCCGTCAGAAGCAGAAAGATCACAGCAATCCTTCCGCTGGCCGATTACAGCTACGGCAATGTTCCGGTCATCAATGGCCGGGGGTTTGCGGTTCACGTGAAGAGCACAGAGGATGTGGAAACCTTTAAGGCAGAACTAGCTGCCCAGGGGGAGCCGATTTCTGAGGAATTCTTCAACAAGTGGGTAGATTTTGAGACTTACCGGAAGATTGTGTTTAAGAACGAGCGCTGGTAGAAAACAAATTACTCAAACTTCTTACATCAATAATTGTTCTGATTGTAACTATTCAGAACCCCGTCCCATACATTCGCAAAACCGCCCGACAAGTCGTGCTTTCTATGTAATAAGGAGGGACCCGCTCTGCGGGAAGATTCCTTATTACCTACCTTTTTTGCTCATATATGGGGCGGTGACTCTATTCGAGCCACCTTACGAATTAGATAATCAGCCTCTTACATGCAAGCATG
>JALEZW010000001.1 GCA_022772675.1 Agathobacter sp.
TCTCTGGAGATATACTTTCAAGAGACTTTATGACAGTTTTGCACTCGGCACCTGACAACAGGTAACTGAATAAGGCAATGGCAGCTGCACACAAATGGTGCAGTCTGGTTTTTGTACACAAAATAGATGGTATTTTAAAAAATCAGTGCAGAATAAAGACGAAGGAAGGCAGATGGAACGTGCCTTTTCATTATGAGCCGAGGTTCACGGATTCAGGTATTAATTTAGGGGCTAGCTGTCCCAACACCTGAAGCAAGACACCAGAAACAGCTTGATAATATAGCTGATTTTGAATATAATAGAATTAGCTAGGAGGTGTTGCTACGATCGCTGAAACCGCAACTGCAACCGAAATGCAGAATAATTTTGGAAGGTATCTGAATTTTGTGATGTCCGGACAGGAAATCATTGTAACTAAGAATGGACGTGAGGTAGGACGCTTTATTCCGAAGGAAGCGGCGGTTTCTTATCTGACAGATTCCCTTATAGGAATACTGAAGGAAGATTACAAAGAGGTTGTCACCTATGTGATACTACAATATGGCAGAAAAAGGCGAAATTGATATGGAAATTTTGAACTTATTTGAACAGAGTAAAGCATGGATAGAGGATAGGGAGTAGAGCGCAAATGAAGAAAAAAGGAGCAAGAAGGATACTAAGTCTTATGATGGCTGTGATGCTGGTAGGCTCTACCTGCAGCCCCGCATATGCAGCAACAGCAAGAGCCACAACCATGAAGCTCACGAAAACAGTGGGTACGGTTACGGTCAAGACACAAAGTGGAACAAAGCGTAAGATTTCCAGAGAAATGCGCCTGTACAGCGGCAACTCTGTGGAAACTGGGAAAGCCAGCAACGCCTATATCAGCCTGGATAGCACCAAGGCGGTGAAGCTGGATGAGAACACGAAAGCATCTCTGCGGCAGAAGGACAAAAAGCTGGATCTTCTGGTGAAGTCCGGACAGATGTTTTTTAATGTCAGTGAAAAGCTGAAGAATAATGAGAGCATGAATATCCGGACCTCCACCATGGTGACAGGAATCCGGGGAACCTGTGGAGTTGTGGAGAAAATTTCACCGCAGGTCTCCAAGCTGTATCTGATAGAGGGAAAGGTGACTTTGGGGCAAGGAGATAACTCGGCGACGGTGTATGGTGGACAGACTGCAACCATTGTTCTCAATCTCAAACCTGAATCTGGAAAGCCAACGGGTGAACCTGAGATAATGGTTGAGAAAATGGTGGAGACAAAGATTCCGGTGTTTGCCGCCAAAGAGGTTATGAAGGATCCAGTGCTTCAGCAGAAGATTGAAAAGACCACGGAGCTCAAAGTGGAGAAAATTGAGGAGTATCTGAAGAAGATTCAGGAAGGTGGAGGAGAGACGGAACCGGAGAAGCCGACAGAGCCGGAGAAGCCGACGACGCCAACAACACCGACGACACCAACAACACCGACGACACCAACGGACCCGACGACACCGACGAATCCCACGACACCAACGGATCCGACAACACCGACAGATCCAACAACGCCGACAGAGCCGTCAACGCCCACGACTCCGGAGTCTACGCTGACCGGGGCAAATCTGACCATTCAGGATCTTGAGACGGTATGGAAATATCATGAAGCAGCGACAATTGCCGCAGATGGTGTGCTGACGGTGAAAGATCAAGAGACCCTTACGGCTGCATCGGGCAAGACACTGACCATCGCTTCCGGAGCAGAATTAAAGATGGAACAGGGGGCAACACTTCAGATTCAGGGCAACGATGGAATTACCGTAGACGGAAACATTACAGGTAATGGGACAATCAAAGTAGAAGATGTGAGCACCAATGCCGCAGGCAGAGCGGTAACTGCAGGGCTTACCAATCGTGGTACAGTTACAGCAGAAAATCTATATGTGGACAGTGGCGCGGTACTTGCCAATCAGGGGTTCATGAAGGTGACCGGTTCCTGCGAAGTGAAAGGGAATTTAACCAACAGTGATGACGCGCTGCTGATCTGTAACAAGACTGCCGACACATCATACCTTGCCATGACAAAAGGGGGTGGGTCCGATGCCAGATATTATTATGCGAACAGTCTCAACAGCAGGCTGGCTGAAGACCTGAACGGGATGTCAGGAGGACAGACATTCTCTGTGGACTTCCAACAGGAAGCGGTGATAAGCTCAGGGATTACCCTTGGAACGAACGATGTGAATATGCAGCTTAACATGGGAACAAATTCCCTGGCAGTAAAATCCGGCACACTGACTCTGACTTCAAATGTGAGTGTTTCAGGAAGTGGTGAAAAGGTGATCTCCATGGAGGGCGGCAGACTTGTGCTGGGCACAAATGGAAGCACCGGCAGTACGGAAATGCGGCTGGAAAACACCGGAAGTGGTTATGTGATCGGTGCGGCAGAAGAGGAGAAAACAAAAGCCGGTATTGTGGAGTGCAACCACCAGGGAATTGTCATGTTATCAAAGAACGGTGCAGGAAATGTGATAGAGGATATGAAACTGGTTGCGGATCAGACCGCTGTCCAGCTGCCCGCCTATGTTACAGTAAATAACGGCTTATTGGAGTGGAGAAAGGATTCTTCTACGCTGGCATATGTTCCCGCAGAATTTACGGCAACCGGTCTAACTGTGAGTGCGGCCCGTATGAATCTTGCACTGCAGGCTCACGAGACTGTAACCGTCGGTGAAGATGCACAATTGATGGTGAATAAAGATGAGGCGGTGACGGTTCCGGCGGGAAAGACGTTATGCATACAATCCAAGATAAAGCAGCTGGGACAAAGCCAATATAGTGGAGGTTCCCTGCTGTATCCGGGGGCAAAAATGATTTTGGATTCGGAGGCCTCTCTTGTGATTGAAGGTGTACTGTGGAGCAGCGGAATGGTTCAGGTAGGAAACAACGGCAAAGGAGCGAATCTGACAGTGAACTCCGGAGGTACAGTACAGGTAGATGAGATACAGCTGGAAAGCGGCAGTCTTATCACAAATAACGGAATTATAGATGGAGGGAAGATAACCAGTGCCGGAGGAGCAACAATTGAAAATAATTCGCTGATCAAGCTGAAAGATGCATATGTGTATACCGGTACAGCTACGGGAAATGATACCTATAACGGAAGTGCAGACAGTGCACTGATCAGTAATAATGCATCCACAGCAATGCCGAAGGGGGCGGATCAATCCGGCTCTGAGCTTGCACATATAGCATCTGTGACAGGAGGGAATGATCCGGTAGAGTATGCACCGGTGCAGTATTATTATGCTGATGTTTTGAATGAATGGGTGGCATATTATATCAATAATCTGTACATGGAGAAAACGGATGCAGCCTATGTCTGCCAGTTTGCAAAGAACGCTCTCGTATCGCAGGGCACAAAAATTGAATTGAAGAATTTCAATGCATCAATGGGTACCAATGAGCTTCAGCTGGCGGGAGACCTGATCCTGACAGATACCAGAACAATAGAAGGAATCGGGGATGCAGTCATCCGCGTGAAGGATAGTGGAACTCTAACCTTTGATCGTACTTCAGGAAGTACGTCAGATGGGGCATTCATAAGAAATACCTCAGAGGAAACGGGAAAGTATGCTATTGCGGGGGCATGGGATAACACTACTACAAAGAAGTTTATTACGTGGAATGATGACAAACTTTACATTCTGTCAGAAAAGACCCCTGCTTATTCAGTTCAGGGAGTGGGAATCACGGACGATGGTGTTTCAACCGGTAAAGATATTTTTAATCTGAAGGAGGGATATACTTTAGTACCTAAAGAAGGATTGTGTATTGAAAAGCCTGAACGCTAGCAAACTCACACACCGAATAATAAAAAATCAGGGGTTTCTTTCTGGCAGTGCTGTTTACCGATCCTAAGTTCACGAATTGTCAAAGGGGGTTACATCAATATCAACAGGTACAAAGCCGAATTGCTTTTTCCAAGTATTTGTCCTACGAATACAAGACCACTGGGAGTAATGAGCCGTTCATCGCTGAATTCAATATGTATCTTTTTCATTGCACTGCCTCCGCCTGTATATTTGATACTTTTATTATACAGGATACTGCATGATAATACAGTAAAAAAACAAAATTTTGTGTAACCCAGTGGGTGAAATAAAATGTATTGCGATAATCAGGTTCCAGCAGGCATTATTGCTGATAAAAAGGGATGTAACCCCATGGTAAGTTTCACGGAATCAGGTTAAGACATAAATCTGCGAAAGGAAGTAAACGGTATGAAAGAAACATCCGGCTTAAAGAAAATAATCAGTACCTTAATTGTTATTGTAATGATATCAGCAATGGCTGGCATGGTCTGCTTTGCACAAACCAGACCACAGGTGAGTGCCTTTATTGCAGGTGCATTCTTCTTTTTTGTAGGGGTACTGGGCATTGTTAACAATAGACTTACTCTGGAAAACAGTTTTATCTTAATATTCCCTTTTGCAGGAGCCCTTATCATGCTTATTGCTGCTTCTTTTATCTGGGACATTCCTTTTCTGGCAAAAATCAGGGAAAATATAGAAGTGGTATTTCCTATTGTCGTGCTGGCATTTTTTTTCTGCATTGGTGCCGGTATGTTCTTTGGTTCGATACTTTATCGAAAAAAGAAAAAAGAAAACTGCACCTATTCTGTCCAGACGCAATGTATTGATTTAAGAAAGAAATCCGATTCAGATGGTGATTTATATTCTCCTGTTTATCAATATTATTACAATGGACGCGAATATATTTATAAATCTAAGGTTTCATCGAATGCTAAACCACCTGAGCTCTATGGATATTATGAAATCAAAATAAATCCCGAAAATCCCGAAGACATATGGTTTCCCAATAGGGCCGTAGTAGGGCCTATTGTCGGAATAATGCTTATGGTGGTATCCATCCTTATTGCGTTCAGTCTGTTAAAGTAACATGGAAAAACATAGAAGCCCTTTGGCACGAGTTTTCCGGGCAAATCGAGGTGAAACAATTACTATGATAAAAGAATTTTTCATCTGCCACGGCAGGGCTTTGAGTACAGTTATATTGGGCAATGAAGTGCGATAAAGCGGGGCAAATTATGGCGGAGTGATAGGTTGGGGACTACGGTTTTTATACGAATGAGTGAAGTGAAACATTTAGGAAGAAATGTACAAATATACAAGGAATAAATATGCAGGCGTGAAAGTGCCTGCATTTTTATATCTACGAGAATTTAGTTTGGAAGTGAATATGAAATAAAATTGTCAAAAAATCGATTATAAGTAAGCGCATAGTTTCGGGGTGTTCCCCCGAAAAAACAGGCATCCTCGCTAGGGATGCCAGGCATGCGAGTATTTTACTCTAATTATTTACAAGTTTCCTGTGCCAGCTTGCTCCAGGGTGCCAGCTGCTCTAATTCAT
>JALEZW010000004.1 GCA_022772675.1 Agathobacter sp.
GGCAGCTGCACACAAACGGTGCAGTCTGGTTTTTGTGCACAAAATAGATGGTATTTTAAAAATTCAGTGCAGAATAAAGATGAAGAAAGGCAGATGGAACGTGCCTTTTCATTATGAGCTGAGGTTCACGGATTCAGGTTATATTTTCCATTTCTCTGAAATATACATTAGCAACAGCCATATATCCATTTTTCAGTAAAAACATAGCAGTCAATGTAATTGCTATTCTTTTGTTACCATCTGCAAAACAATGAAATTTGCAGGCACAAAAAAATAAATGCTCCAGCTTGTCCAAAAAAGTCGGATAATAATCATCATTCTGTATATGAAACAAAACGCTTTCTAATTTCCCCGTATCAAGTTCGCCATAGTCTCCACCACCGCTGTTTTCAATGGTAGCTTGGTGAATAGCTTTGGCTTCTTCGATTGTAATATAATTGATTTCTGCCATCAGCTACGCTCCTTTAACCTTTTTAATACATCGCTGTTCTCCTGCATTAACTTTTCCAATTCATCACCCGCCACACCTAAGAACTTCTCATATTCTTCAGCATCTAAAGGTTTGATGTACTCTTCCAACTGATAATGAAAAGCATCTCTTAATGCCATATCCCGGCTTGCCATTTTTGTTCTCGCCCTCACTATCAGAGGTTTCCATAATGGTAATTGTTCAAATGCCGAAAACAAATCTGAAAGTTCCCAGTTATTAAGCTTTCTTCCCAACTGCTCTGATTGTTCTTTTATCATAGCAGCCAGACCACATTCGTATGATGCAATTAAGTCCAACACCTCTGAATACATAGTATCTCTGGCATTATCCTTTTTTGAAAGATGTAATATCTGTTTATATTCCTGTGCTTTTTCTTTAAATATGCTCTGATATATTTTATCAGTGTAAATAGCATATTTGCTGTTCCCCATATCTACATAATCTCTTAGTGCATCAGTAAACTCCCTACGATAATTCTCCTCCTGCAGAAAAGCACTAATAAAATTCTGATCCCTTTGGTTAATATATTTTGTAGAACCGCCAGTTCTTTGATTCACAAAATCAATTACAATGTCCAACATAATTTGTCGAAGCACTTTGGCATTTTCACTTTCTGCTAATAGCATAGCAACATTCAAAAATGCCTTAAAATCAAAGATTGCTATCTGCGGAGTCCGATTACTGATGTTCCCGACATTTATGTCGGGAACATCCTGTTCAAGCACACAATTCATAAAATCCTTTAGCTTTTTCCCTTTAAGAATCTCATATCCATTTGACATTATTTCATCAGAATTATCGCTTACATAACGCTCAATCGTTCTGACCTCAACATCAAAATACGTAGCAACCATAGATTTTGTAAATCTCAGACGACCTTCATAAAGAATACCTTGAATACCTGTCTGCTTTTGAATTTCGTTAACGGCTAATTCATTATTCAAAATATTCTGACGGTCTATCTTGGAAGTTGTTAAATCCTTTGCCATTCTCTCACTCCATTTCTATCTTGTCATATCTCAAAATCATCATTCGATTTTATGTTTTGTTATCCTACAAACACTGCTCCAGCTTTCGGTTATAGTATACCACAATCTACGCTGGCTGTATTGCACTTTTTTCAGCCTTAAACCACTCCTTCGCATTAGGAACAACACTGTTCCCATTCCCTTTCATAACAAAAGTCAGCTTGTACGGATCGACTGTACCATCTTCGTTTGTCTCTCCCACGATGACCTTGTCCACAATACTTTCAAATACCACTCTGTCAAACTCATCCAGAATATCTCCATCAGCAAGTGCTTTCTTAAGAGAAGTCATTCTCTTGCCCACATCCTTCTGATTAGAAACATTCTTCTGTAGAAGCTCTATGGAGTCCTTCGACTTCTGGATTTTCACGGTAAGTTCCTCATACTTCTCATCATATGCTTCTTTGCTAAGACCATCATCAAGGTATATATCCGTAAGTTTCTTTCTTCGCTGCTCCAGATTATCAAGAGCCTTCTGCTCTTTTTTGAGTCTGGCAATATCATCATTATTCGCACCAATGCTTTCAATCGTTCCAATCACAGAATCAATCACATCATCAAAGCTTCCCGCCAACAGCTTATATGCCTCAAGGAAAGCATTTTCCAGAATAGATTCATGAACCGATTTACTATTAGGGCAGTTATGCTTGCCTTTATTGGCTGCATTTCTGCAATACCAGACCGGTGTTTCATACTTAGAACTGCTATGAAGGGTACGTCTGGTAAGCTTCGTGCCACAGAAACCGCACTCACACATACTGGAAAATGCATACTTTTTCGTATACTTTTCTCTCTTTCCATCTGCCTTTTTATCTGACTGATGGTTACGGGATAAGCGAATTTCTTTTGCCTGCTCCCACACCTCTCTGCTTACAATAGGCTCATGATGGTCGCGAACATAATACTGCTCTTCTTCACCAAAATTCTCAATTCGCCTCTTAGAAATCGGATCAGTGGTAATGGTTTTCTGCAAAAGCAAATCGCCTTTATACTTCTCATTCTTGATAATGCCCCTCACACCACTGTCCGTCCATTTTGCCACACCTTTTTTATTGAGTTTCCCCAATGCTTCCAGACGCCTTGCTATGGTATAAGTTCCGTATCCCTGCAGATACAGTTCAAAAATCAATCGCACGGTTTCTGCTTCTGCCTCATTCACCGTAATGGTTTTGTCTTCCGGGTGATAATCATAACCGAGACATCCGTTAAAGCCCATCAGCTCCCCACGCTTCATTTTCATCTTGATGCCCATCTTCACATTCTTGGATGTGGACTCCACCTCATTCTGTGCCAGTGTTCCCATAAGGGTAAGCATCATTTCGCCCTGCTCCGTCATTGTATTGATATTTTCCTTTTCAAAAATAACCGCTATGCCTCTTTCCTTCAGAAGACGGACATACTGGAGAATATCAACTGTATTTCTGGAAAAACGGGATACTGATTTTGTCATAATCACATCAATCTTTCCATCCATACAATCCTGTATCATCCTCTGAAACTGCTCTCGCTTATCCACCTTTGTTCCGGTAATAGCTTCATCTGCATAAATCCCCACCATAACCCAGTCTCTGTTTTCAGATATTTTGTCCTGATAATACTGCTTCTGTGACTGAAAACTCTCAAGCTGCTCGTCATCATCCGTACTTACACGGACATATGCCGCAACTCTCTGTCTCGTAATAACAAGTGGTTTACCCTCATAATCTCTCTTGCGGAGTATAGGTCCCTCCACCGCCTTGATAACTTCTACTTCTGCCATAAAAATCCTCCTTCTTAAATCCGTACTTGGTTTATCCTACATACCAAGCATACTAAAAAATGAAAATATGAACGAATATACAAAATAAATATTGTTCATCCCATAACAAAAGAGCCTGCATACACATTTTCATGCATACACAGACTCCGCCATCTCCCCAATACTGATTATGGTTGCTAAGCAACCTTATTTTCTGCATTGGATTTGAAATATTCCGACTCCAGAATATGATACGAACTCATAATCTTATTCTTTGCCAGAATATATTCATTCTCTGAAATCAATCCAAGACGAACCAGTTTTCTAAGCACTGCCATCTTCTTGCTAAATTCCAGACACTTCTTTGCATCTAACTGACACCATTCCATAGCAAAACCTCCCTTCATAATTCCTACTGTTTCGTTCCGAGTCTGCACACGTGCTCCAAAATCCCCATAAAAAGTTGTAGAACATATGTTTGTTTTATGTTATACTTCTTCTATAAGAATCATCTGACACGCAAAGTAATCTCTTTAATCGTAAAAAGATTACCTCTTCACTAATAGGAGAAACAGAAGTGGTTTTGCGGAAGTGTTTTTCAAAAAAAATGACAAGGATTGATATAAATTGAGAACAGATTACGAAGATTTATTAGAAAACGAAGATAGTATAGCCTCTGATGAGCTTATGTATATGGATGAACTGGAACAGGCACGAGCCATCGAGCAGGTTGCACTTGCAGAAATTGAATTGGAAATGACTACTTATCCTGAACCGGATGCTGATGTACTGGAGGAAGAAGCTACAGAAGCAGCCTCACGCACACTGTTAAAACGAGAGCTTCGTGCACAGGCACTTTTAAGACTGGAAGATGGTGCAAGAACCGAGGAAGATTTTAAAGAAGTCATAAAGCAATGGGATCACTTAGATGATAACCGGGAACGAAAGGAACGGTATCATGAAATAGGCAGGGAATTGAACCGGTTAACAGAGGATGCTCCAAAAGACCCAGTGGTAATCCCCTATCCCATCCACCACACCTACTGGCGACAGATGATGAAAGGTGATTTTCTGGATGTAATATTTGACTGCCCCTTTGAAATGCATGAATTTCTTACAGATGAGGATTATTCCAAGATAATTTATGACTTGAAGGACAGTTACAAAGAGCTTATCTATTATCTGTATATCCGAGATTACAGCACTCTTTTTATTGGAAATCTGTTGGGGCAGACTGACCGCAATATCAGAGGTGTGCGAAGTACCATCTTAAGTCAGATAACCAAAAAGGTAATTGCGGTGCTTTTAGAACGGCAGGAATTTGATATTCCTCTATGGACAACAGAACAGGAATTTATGAAAAAGCACAAAGAGAAAATACCTGACATACAAAGAAAAGCTAAAAAAGAAAAGGAAAAGATTATCCGTGAAATCGGTGTACTGGCAAGAAAGGTATTAAAGCAGTACCAGAAAAACATAACAAATCAGACCAACTGCTAATCTATTACAGAAAAGCCACAGAATAGAAATAAAGTAATTACATTTTCCTTTATCTGTGCTATGATAGTAATAGTTTTGAATTTTATTCAATTACTTTTATATAGAAACGAGGAAGTATATGATGAATTTATTTGCAAACTCCAGTTCCAACTGGGTGAAATATGATAAATACGAATGGAAAAAGGCAGACAATGGGACTCTCTATATCACTCCTACGCAGGATGCAAAGCCGTCCCTTTACAATCCGGTTAAAAAATACCAGGATATGGTTCTGGCTGCCATTAACATAGGCACTCTTGCCATGAAAGAGGAATCGGAGGAATCCATTAAATCTTCTATTAAGGATTTTGCCTGCAATTACGGTTTGCTCGGACTTATGACCGCATTACCTACCACACCGGAGTTTATTACATATGAAGCAGTATATTTACCAAAGAACCATTTCATCAAGAATGAAAGTCTTAGCACAGAAAAGTATCTGTCCTACTTCTTTCCTTTTGACAGCATTGATTTTGTAAAGCATGGTGTTGAATCTTCATGGAGTACCGACAGTGCGGAAATGATTGCACTGCTTATGGCGATGAGAAACAAGCCACAGGCAGTTCTTATGAGTTTCCAGAAAGAATATGCAGAACGCTACGATTGGCTTGTGACAGTATTCAGAGACTGGGCATTTACCTTTTTCTCAAGTTTTCTGTATTATCAGGATTATGACCGGTTGGATGAAAACGAAAGAAATCTGTACCGACAGGGAATGGCTGTATTTGGCGGAATTGCACCGACCTACCACATAGAACTGCTGGACAAACCTACTATTGTATGGGAATTCCACTCGTTACTGCTCGGTATCCAGATGATGTTTTCATTTATGCTTACCGATGATAACTCTACTCTGAAAGTATGCAAGCACTGTGGCAGTGCCTTTGTAGCAACCAGAAGCAATATGGAATTCTGCTCTCCTCAATGCAAGAACCAATATAATGTCTATAAGAGCAGGGCAAAGAAAAAAGAGGAGGATTAAGTCTATGAATAACTCAAATATCATTATGTATACAACCGAAGACGGACTTACTAAGATAGAGACGACTTTTGAAGATGATACAGTATGGCTGTCACTTGACCAGATGGCTGAATTATTCCAGCGTGATAAATCGACCATATCCCGCCACATCAAAAAGATTTATGAAGAGGGCGAATTACAGCGTGATTCAACTGTTGCAAATTTTGCAACAGTTCAAATGGAAGGTGAGCGGCAAGTAGAACGATATATTGATTACTATAACCTTGATGTCATCATCTCCGTTGGATACCGTGTGAAATCCCATCGTGGAACGCAATTTCGTATCTGGGCCATGGGCATCTTAAAAGAATACATGAAAAAAGGATTTGCTCTGGATGATGATCGATTGAAACGATTGGGTGGCGGTAATTACTTTGATGAACTGCTTGCCCGTATCAGAGACATCCGTTCTTCAGAAAAAGTATTCTGGAGAAAAGTGCTTGAAATCTATGCGACCAGTATTGACTATGATCCCCATGCTGAAGCTTCTGTCCTATTTTTCAAACAGGTACAGAACAAAATGCACTGGACAGCCCACAAACACACCGCTGCTGAAGTAATCTATCAGCGTGCTGATGCTGAAAAGGAAAATATGGGACTTACTTCATGGAGTGGTGACGCCATCCACCGTTCTGATGTGGAAGTTGTCAAAAACTATCTCACGGAAGCAGAACTGGATGCCCTAAACAAAATCGTTACTGCATACCTTGATATTGCAGAAGTCCATGCCCTTAATCAGGAGCCTATGTATATGAAAGACTGGCTGGAAACCATTGACGATTACCTGAAAATGACCAGAAGGGATATCCTTACCACCAGCGGTCATGTCAGCCATAAACAAGCTCTCGAAAAGGCTCATGCTGAATATGATAAGTATAAAAACCGACTTGAGGATAGCCTTTCTCCGGTGGAGAAGGATTTTATTGAGAGTATAGACATTTTAGAATCCATCGCTGAAAAAAAATAAAATTAAGGTGGTTTACCCACAAATTTGGGAAAGCCACCTTTTAGTTTGTTTTTCAGCAGAAACTCTGTTTGTTCATTATATTCCTTATCTTATTATTGTTCTCCCCATACTTCTTCCGCAATCTCCTTCACGAGCTTAAGTTTCGCCCACTGTTCCTCCTCTGTAAGTTTGTTTCCAATTTCACAGGATGCAAAACCACACTGTGGACTTAAATATAATCTGTCTAACGGAATGTATTTTGCAGCTTCATGTATTCTTGCAATCACTGTTTCCTTATCTTCAAGTTCCGGTGTCTTGGTTGTAATCAGACCAAGAACTACCTTCTTATCATTAGATACCTTTGCGAGCGGAGCGAATCCACCGCTTCTTTCATCATCATATTCAAGATACAGTGCATCAACATTTTCCTTTGCAAATACATAATCTGCTACGCTGTCATATGCTCCACTAGCAAAGAATGTGGAATGGTAATTGCCGCGGCAGATATGAGAATTGATAACCATATCATCCGGCTTTCCTTCAAGTGCCAGATTATTGACTTCCAGAAGCTGCTTTTTAATATCTTCCAAATCCATTCCCAGCAACTGATATCTCTGCTTTGCTGCATCTCCCACGATTGCTCCCCAGGTACAATCATCTAACTGAAGGTTACGGCATCCGGCTTCATAAAACTGTTTAATCACGTCCTGATATGCTATGGCAATATCCCTGATTAATTCCTCGTTCGTATCATAATATTTTTTTGTAGTTTCATAATTTTGCGGTACAATCATCTGCTGATAAAACTGTGCCGGTGCAGGAATTGTATACTTAGCAACGGTATTCTCATCCTCAAACTGCTTTAAGAATTTAAAATATTCCACAAATGGATGTGCTTTTGCTCTTACTTTTCCCACAAGATAAGTATCATCAAGTACTGCTAATTCATTGTTAAATTGTACTCCTCCACCTGTTTTTTCATGTGCAACACCCTCAAATCCCCACATGAAATCCAAATGCCAGAATGTTCTTCGAAACTCCCCATCTGTAATTACATGGAAGCCTGCCTCCTTTTGTTTTTTAACAATGTCGGTCACTGCTTTATCTGCAATTGTATCCAGTTCCTCTCGGCTTATTAACCCTTCTTCAAATTTTACCTTTGCATCTTTCAGTTCCTGTGGTCTTAAAAAACTTCCCACAAAATCGTATCTAAATGGCGTATTTTTTTTCATCGCAATAAACCTCTCTTTTCTGTTTAGTTGATAGGTTTATTGTATAAGGAAATCTCTCGATTGAAAAATACAAATTTCTGTTGCTTTACCATAGTTTCAAACTATTGCAAAGCATATCTTTCGTGGCATTCTATTCTGCTTATTTTTCTTAATGTACCTTATCCAAAACTGCCATTTTAAACTGTCTTGCTGCAGCAGAAAGTGGTCTGTGAAAATCATATACCATGCATATATTTCGTTCCGGAATCTCTTCCTGCAATGATATTTGTACAATTTCTTTTTTCATAATAGCATCCTGTGCCATTGCTTCAGGCATGAACGCAAGACCTAGTTCGCACTTTACTAACGGTAATATCTGGTCAGTTGTTGCAACTTCCGTATCCGGTTCCAATTCAAGACCACATGAGAGAAACAACTTATTGTAAAACTGAAATGTCATCGTTTCCCGTCCCAGACATATCAACGGATAGTTTTTTAATTCTTTCATAGAAATCTGCTGACTTCCTAATGCAGTAAATGTCTTTCCTCCTACAAGAATCTCACGAAATGACTTAAGCATGATTCCCTTTAATGGTGTATTTACTTCTGTCGGAGTTGTCACAATTGCAAAATCAACCTTCCCACTTTTTACTGCATCAATCGCCTGAGGTGTAGAGTGATTATATATTTTCAGGCGGATTCCCGGGTAATTCATGTGAAAATTCTTCAGTTTGTCCAAAAGAAATATATTTAGTGCGGTTTCACTTGCTCCGATTGAAATACTTCCACCTGAAAGGTCAACACTATCCGTCAGCTCCTCTTCTGCCGCAATAATTTGAGACATTGCAGCGGAGATATGGACAAATAATTTTTCTCCTTCCGGTGTCAACTGAATGCCACGATTCGTACGGACAAATAATGTGCAATGCAACTGTTGTTCCAAACAGTTCATTGCCCTCGTAACATTAGGCTGACTGTTTCCCAATGCTCTTGCTGCTTTCGTAAAATTTCCATATTTTGCAACAAAATAAAAAATCTTATAATACTCAAAATTTACATTCAATGCCAAAATCTCCTTGTATTTTCTAATACGGCAAACACATCCTACGCAATCTCTGTCATATCATATTGTTATGTCTGATATATCAATAATAGTTTTTACACATTTCAATGCCATTAGTATAATTTTTCTTGGCAAAAAAAGCAAGTGCAGATTAGGAGGTCTGATTATGAAGTCATACAAAGAATTAACCAAGAACGAATTATTGGAGTTAAAGAATCATCTTGAAGATGAGTATAAGGAGGTATCTTCCAAAGGATTAAAACTGGACATGTCAAGAGGAAAACCATCGTCCGCACAGTTGGAATTATCCAGCGATATGTTAGATATATTAAACAGTTCATCTGATTTAAAATCAGAGAATGGACTTGATGTGAGAAACTATGGTTGCCTTGACGGTATCCCGGAAGCTAAGAAATTAATGGCTGATATTGTGGGAGTATCCCCTGAAAACATTATTGTATGTGGTAACTCCAGCCTTAACATAATGTATGATATAGTTTCCCGTTCTATGGTATTTGGAGTGTTGGGTGAAACTCCATGGAGTAAGTTAGATATGGAACATGTTACACCGGTTGTGGAGATGGTTCCCGGATGGCAGCAGGATATCACAAACTGCAGACGATTTCAGGAATTACCTCAAAAAGCCAAAGACTATGTTCATTATCTGGAAGAACTTCTGGAACATGAAATACAGTTTATTTCTGTCGGTGCAAAACGTGATGAATATATATTAAAAGGAGCATGGTTATGAGACATTTAATAGATCCAATGGATTTTACAGATAAAGAGACACTAATGGTTCTGGATTTAGCCGATCGAATTGCTGCAAATCCTTCACAGTATTCCCATGTGGCAGAAGGTAAGAAACTTGCCACACTATTCTATGAACCAAGTACCCGAACTCGTCTTTCCTTTGAGTCAGCAATGTTAAGTCTTGGAGGAACAACACTTGGATTTTCAGGTGCAGACCAGTCCAGTGCAACAAAAGGAGAAACCGTTGCAGATACGGCAAGAGTCGTAAGCTGCTATGCAGATATTATTGCTATGAGGCATCCCAAGGAAGGTGCACCACTCCGGGCTTCCATGTTTTCACGGGTTCCGGTTATTAACGCAGGTGATGGTGGACATAATCATCCTACCCAGACTTTGATTGATTTAATGACCATTCGTCAGCGAAAGAATCGACTCGATCACCTTACAATTGGATTCTGCGGTGATTTAAAATTTGGACGAACAGTTCATTCTCTGGTTAACAGCCTTGTACGTTACCCTGATAATCAGTTCTATTTTATTTCTCCTGAAGAACTCAGGATTCCAGACTATCTTATCGAAGATACCTTAAAGCCTACTGCCACACCTTATCAGGAAGTGACCAGTCTGGAAGATACCCTTCCTAAACTTGATGTCCTTTATATGACACGGGTTCAGAAAGAACGATTTTTTAATGAAGAAGATTATATACGACTTAAGGGAATTTATACACTAACTGCTGACAAATTGCAACTTGCATCAAATAATATGCCTGTACTTCATCCTCTTCCACGAGTTGATGAGATCTCTATTGATGTGGATATGGACAAAAGAGCTGCCTATTTTGATCAGGTGCAAAACGGTGTTTATGTTCGCATGGCTTTAATTATGGCATTATTAGGATTAACTGACCCACAGACCGGAAAGGAGGTTGCTCTATGTTAAATGTAGAAGAAATTCAAAACGGAGTTGTGATTGATCATATCACACCAGGGAAAGGTTTGGAAATATACCGAATGCTGCATTTGGAGGAACAGCCTCAGTCTGTGGCTTTATTGCAATCGGTAAAAAGTCAAAAATATGGAAGTAAAGACTTGATCAAGATTGAAGGAGAATATCTTCCAGAACGCTTAGATATATTGGGATATCTGGATGAAAGGATTACATTAATCTATATTCAGAATAATCATGTAGTCAATAAGTTTCACCCAACTCCTCCTATGGAGTTAAAAAATGTAATCAAATGTACAAATCCCAGGTGTATTACCAGTATAGAATCAAACTGTGAACACATTTTTTGTCTGTCAAAATCAAAAAAGTATCGTTGCATTTACTGCAATCAGGAAATGACAGCCAAAAAATAATTAGTAAAGGGACTATCATAATGACAGTCCCTTATTCTTATAAATTTTCTTTTATCTTTTTCGCTGCTTCCACCATATTTTTAAGGCTGGCTTTCGTTTCCGGTACATCTCTTGTCTTTAATCCACAGTCCGGATTTACCCACAGCTTATCTCTGTCGATTTTAGAGAGCATTACATTTAATGCTTTCACAATCTCCTCCACTGACGGTACTCTCGGTGAATGGATATCATATACACCAGGACCTACTTCTGTTTCAAAATGGTTTTCCTTTAATGAATCTAATATCTGCAAATCCGAACGGGATGCCTCAAAGGTAATCACGTCTGCATCCATGTTATCAATCGCCGGAATAATATCCGTAAATTCGCTATAACACATATGGGTATGTATCTGGGTTTCCGGTTTTACACCGCTGTGTGTCAGGCGGAATGCAGGAATGGCAAAATCAAGATACTCACAATACCAGTCAGATTTTCTAAGCGGAAGCTTTTCCCTTAATGCCGCTTCATCAATCTGAATGATACGAATTCCGTTTTTCTCCAAGTCAAGCACCTCATCCCTGATCGCTAATGCAATCTGGGAAATAGACTCTTTGATGGAAATATCTTCTCTTGGGAATGACCAGTTTAAAATGGTAACCGGTCCTGTAAGCATTCCTTTTACTTGCTTTTCAGTCTGTGACTGTGCAAAAACTGACCATTCTACTGTAATCGGCTTTTCTCTGTACACATCACCCCAGATAATTGGCGGTTTCACACATCTTGTACCATAGGACTGTACCCATGCTTTTTCCGTAAACAGAAAACCACCTAAGGCTTCTCCGAAATACTCCACCATATCATTTCTTTCATATTCACCATGAACCAGCACATCCAGTCCGATTTCTTCCTGCCATTTGATGCATTCAGCTATTTTCTTCTTGTTAAATGCCTCATATTCTTCTTTGGATATCTCTCCTTTGCGGTATGCAGTACGGTTTGCTTTTACATCCTTTGTCTGTGGGAATGAACCGATTGTAGTAGTTGGAAGCTCAGGAATCCCAAGTGCTTTTTTCTGTAACTTTTGACGTTCGCTTCGCTTGGGAAGTCTGATATAATCTTTCTCGGTTACCTGGGAAAGTCTCTCTTTCACGTCTTCATTTTTACAATTTCTCTTTTCTGCAAAAAGCTTTTCATTGTTCTTATATGTTTCATCTGTACTATAATCACTGCACTGTGCAAGTTGCTTTAATTCCTTTAACTCTGTCAACTTTTCATGCGCAAAAGCAAAATGAGATAAATACTCCTGAGACAATACGGTTTCATTTTCCATAGTATACGGAACATGCAAAAGGGAGCAGGATGTGGACAATACCGTCTGTATTCCTTTTTCCTTTAATACATCCAATATTTGTAATGTATCCTTATAATGATTTTTCCAAATATTCTTTCCATTTACCAAGCCTGCAAAAAGCAGCTTATCCTTTGGAAAACCATGATTTTCTATCAGATGATATGTCTCTTTTCCTTCCACAAAGTCAAGTCCGATACCATCAAATGGCATCTTTATCAAATCTTGATATACATCTCTCACATCCCCAAAATAGGTTTGCAACAGGATGCTACATTTATCCTTTACCGGAAGAATCCCGTCATAAAGTCTATGAAACAGTTCCAACTCTTCCTGATTCATGTCCAGAACAAGTGCCGGTTCATCAAACTGTATCCATGCAATTTCGTATTCCTCACACTTTTTAATCAGCTCCTGATAAGCGTGGATTACTGCAACTTCAAAATCTCTAACAGTTTTTTCTCCCGTATACCGACATAGCTTTAACAATGTATAGGCTCCAATTACAACAGGTTTCGTTTCAATTCCAAGCTCTTTTGCTTCCGTATACTCATCCCACAGCTTGTTCCCTGAAAGCGTAATCTGCATATCGTCCTCTACCTCTGGAACAATATAATGATAGTTTGTGTTAAACCATTTTTTCATGGCAAGAGCCTTTACATCTCCCATAGCTCCCTGATAACCACGAGCCATTGCAAAGTAAGTATCCAGTTCAGAAAGACCAAGCTTCTTATAACGCTTCGGTACAATTCCAAATATGACCGCTGTATCCAGCATAATATCATAATAAGAAAAATCATTGCTGGATATATAATCTATGCCTGCTTCTTTTTGTTTCAGCCAATGCGTGCTACGCAAAGACTTCGCCGTATCCTTAAGCTCCTCTGTCGTAATCTCTTTTCTAAAATATTTCTCAGAAGCAAACTTTAATTCCCTTAAAGCTCCGACTCTGGGAAAGCCAATCACTGATGTCTGCATAATGTCCTCCTAATCCTGAATAATAATTTCTTGTTTTTTATTATAATTTGTATCTGATTTCTTGTATAATATATAAAAAAGTAGGCTATCCATAGTTTTAAACTATGGTCAGCCCACCTAGGTTAGTGCAGTTTCCTGATATGTTCTTTTACAACATTTTCGACATCACACAGCATTTCTCCATTTTTACCTAATTCATTAAATCTACCCCTTCGCTCCAGCTTTTTTCCTGGTAAGTCTGACTTTGTGTACTTTTTCAAGGCTTCCAGATAGGTATTTCCAAGTCTGCTGATAAGACCTTTCCTATGGGTAATGTATCCGATACGCATATCATTTTCTTCCGCCAGCGGCACAGCAATAATATCTTTTCCATTCAGCTTTCTATCAATGATACCGCTGCATACCGTATACCCATTCAGACCTATTAACAGATTAAATAAGGTTGCCCTGTCCCGTACCCGGATATTTTTCTTTCGTTCCGAAGACGAAAATATTTCCTCCGAAAAATAAAATGAATTATGTTCTCCCTGTTCAAAAGACAGGTAAGGATATGGTTCCAATTCTTCATTAGTTATCACAGATTGCTCTGCAAGAGGATGATTACTGCTGATAAACACATGAGGCTTTGCAATGAAAAGCTCATGAAACTCCAAATCATGGGACTTTAGAATTTTATTAATTACTGCTTCATTGAAGCTGTTCAAAAACAAAATTCCTATTTCACTTTTCATCTTTGCCACATCCTCTATGATTTCATAGGTTTGTGTCTCTCTAAGGCTGAAATCATATTCATCCTGTCCATATTTCTTAATCAGATCAACAAAGGCATTCACTGCAAAAGAATAGTGCTGTGTGGATACACAAAACTGCTTTTTTCCACCCTCACTGCTCTTGTATTTTTCTTCCAGAATTGCCGCCTGCTCCAGTACCTGTCTGGCATATCCAAGAAAATCTTCTCCTTCTTTTGAAATGGAAATTCCCTTATTGCTTCTGTTGAAAATCTGTATATTCATTTCTTTTTCCAGCTCATGAATTGCATTCGTAAGACTGGGTTGCGATATATATAATTCCTGAGCCGCTTCTGTAATTGTTCCGGTTTCTGCAACAGTAATCACATATCTTAACTGTTGTAATGTCATTTTTCCACCCCGTTTCCTGTAATCAGATATTGTTTCAATTCTCTGGCTGCTGCATTCAGTGTTTTCGTGGAATCCTCCAGAATAACAATTTCCCGTTCCAGTTGTATGCCCTCCACATTCAGTTGGACTAATACTCCCTGTTCCAATTCCTGCCTTGCCATAAATTCCGGCAGAAAACCTACGCCCAGTCCACCCTTTATCATGGGCAGAATCTGGTCTGCAGTTGCAACATCTATATCCGGCAACCACTCCACCCCAAATGGTAAAAACAATTTTGAATACAATTCATAGGTTTTCGTGTGGCGTCCCAATCCAATAATGGGGTATTTTTTCATATCCGCAGGCTGTATCTCTAACTTTTTAGAAAACGAAGTATTAGCCGATGCAACCGGAATTTCCTGAAAACAACCTATCGTAATTTTGCTAAAGCCTGATGGTATATCCATTGGAGAAGTCACAACCGCAAAGTCTGCAACTCCTTTGCGTAGTGTCTGAACTGTTTCCGGCGTGGACTCATTTGTGATGAAAAGATGAATTCCAGGGAAAGATTTTCGAAACTCAATCAATGTATCCATAAGAATACCGTGCAAAGCAGTTTCAGTAGTACTGATACGTATTGTTCCGGTATTCATGCTGCTATAGCCGGCAATTTCTTCCTCTGCTTCTTTTAACTGTGTATACGCAATAGATACATGTGCAAAAAGTCTCTCACCCTCCGGTGTAAGCGTGATTCCTCTGTTAGAACGTATCATAAGTTTGCAATTAAGCTGATCTTCCAGCTTATTCATAAATTTTGTAATGTTCGGCTGATTGCTGTGCAATATTTCAGCAGCCTGAGAAATACTTTTATATTTCGCAACATAATAAAATATTCTGTAATAATCGTAAGTAATGTGCTCCATTTTATGGCTCCTTATGTAAAATGTGTATATTCATTATTCACTATATGTATTTTACACCTTCTAATCAGGAGTATATACTAAATTATAGAAAAAAAGCAATACAAGGAGTGATGATTATGGACAAAACAATTATCTGTATTGGTCGTGAATACGGCAGTGGTGGCAGGGAAATCGGCGAAAAGCTGGCAAATAAGTTAAACATCCCATACTATGATAAATTACTTTTAAAACAGGCTTCAGAGGAATTCGGCATTAGTAATTCCAGAATAGAAGAAATGGATGAAAAACCGCCAAAATCTCTTTTTTCCGGAAATCCATTTGCAGATACAGCAATGATGATGCAGACATTTTATTCAGAAAGCGAACAGACAACCAACGCTGTGCGAAAAACAATAGAAAAAATTGCATCGGATAAATCATGCATCATCATCGGCAGATGTGCTTCCTCTTTTTTGAAAACTTATCCGATTGTATCAGTTTTCATATATGCAGACGAAAAGGACTGCATAAAACGTATTATGGATAGAAATAACCTATCCATCAAAGATGCAGAACAACGTTTCAAACGTGTAAATCGCCTTCGTAAGCAATATTTTGATTTCTACTCTGACACAAAATGGGGAAAACCTGAAAGCTACGATTTTATGCTGTCTACTAGTGCATTAGGTGTCAATGGTTGTGTGGAACTAATTGCCAATAGTATCCCTCTTAAAAAGGAGGCATCCCACAATGAATAAGGATTTAACAGTAGGAAATCCACAGAAAGTTCTATGGAAATTCTGCCTTCCACTTTTTGGAAGCATCATCTTTCAACAGATTTATAACATTGCCGACAGTCTGATTGCCGGTAAATTTATTGGCGAAAATGCACTTGCTGCTGTTGGAAACAGTTATGAAATCACCCTGATTTTTATCGCATTTGCTTTTGGTTGCAATATCGGATGCTCGGTAATAATTTCGCAGCTCTTTGGTGCAAAGCAATATACAGAATTAAAAACAGCGGTTAAGACAGCAATGATTGGAAGTGCTATTCTTTGTCTTATACTTATGATGATAGGTACTTTTGGAAGTCATGTACTCCTTACCCTGATTCATACACCCGAAAATATTTTCAGTGACTCCCAGTTATATCTGGATATTTATGTATGGGGGCTTCCCTTTGTATTCTTTTATAATATTGCTACAGGGATTTTCTCAGCCCTGGGAGATTCCAAAACACCATTCTGGTTTCTTGCAATCTCATCCACAGCAAATATCTTTGTAGATATTTTATTTGTAAAGACATTCCGCATGGGTGTTGCCGGAGTTGCATGGGCAACCTTCCTGTGTCAGGGTATCAGTTGTATTCTGGCTCTGATATTTGTCTTTGTAAGGCTTCATAAGATTGAAACAACCTCAAAAGGAAAACTGTTCTCTTTTGAACTATTTAAGAAAATTGCCATAATTGCCGTTCCAAGCATTTTGCAACAAAGCTTTATATCTGTGGGAAATATTATTATCCAGAGCGTAATCAATGGATTCGGTTCCAGTGTCATTGCAGGATATTCTGCTGCGATCAAGTTGAATAATCTGGTCATTACATCATTTACCACTCTTGGAAATGGAATTTCCAACTACACCGCCCAGAATATCGGTGCACAAAAACTAGGGCGTGTCAAAGAAGGCTTTTCTGCGGGCAGAAAAATGGTATGGCTTCTATGTATTCCGCTTTTTCTGCTATATATGTTTGCTGGAGAAATACTCATCAGATTTTTCATGGATAATCCATCACAGGAAGCTTTGCATACCGGAATAACAATTTTAAGAATCTTTTCCCCATTTTATTTTGTAGTTTCTGTAAAACTGGTTGCAGATGGTATTCTTCGTGGTGCCGGAATGATGAAACAGTTTATGATCGCTACATTCACGGATTTAATTTTGCGAGTAGTTCTCGCCTTCGTGTTATCCGGAACCGCCCTTGGAGCAACAGGCATCTGGTGTGCATGGCCAATAGGCTGGACCATTGCAATGATATTTTCCATTCATTTTTACAACGCAAAATATAAAAATGCGTAAGCATTACTGAAGAAGAAAGGGGCGATTATCTCGTCCCTTTGTTCTTGTTTATATCTAAAATTCTATCTTTCTCCATGCCATAATACCTTCTACGATAATCGTATTCTTCTTTGAACTCATCGTAAATCTCCATCTTGTACTGGATACTTGCAAGCTTCTCACCCACATACCCCATACGTTCTCTGAAAGCATCATACTCTGCCATAAAATCATCCGTAGGAATTGGAAGTAGTGTTGCTCTCTCTGCCACAGAAAGTTTGGTATAATCAACATCCATAGGAGTAGCATCCTCAACTTCCATATCAGTGTATAATTCTTCTATCGTAGGTTCATTTGCTATGTCAACCGCATTATATATCTTTGGAATCTCAGCCTGTACGGTTATCTTCTTTGCCTTGTCTGCTTCCTTAACCTGTACAAATTCCTCATATGACAAAATCTCACTCTTGGCTTCTTCCAATGTTATCTCTGATGTATCCTTATACCGAATACTCTCAAGATAATCCATATATTCCCACTTCATTGGATGGTTTGTGATACTTAAATTGTCAAGCACATCATCCCAAAGAGCTGTGGCGTGCTCTGCCTTTTCACGATACAGTTCTACCGCCTGTTTTGATTCAAATTCAGCTCTCGTCATTATCGATGTTGAAAGCACTGTTTCCGATACATTATCACGGTCTGCGATATATTCACCCTCCAGATAGTCAAGATATTCTGTATTGTAATCCGGTCTGTCTGCTTCCTCCTGATATAATCGAATCTGAATCTCATTTCTGTTAAAGACACGCCTTCTTTTCTGTGACAATGCCTCCTGCTCCCTGAGCTGTTTTTCAAGCTGTTCCTTTTTCTTCTTTTCAGCCTGCCTTGCCGCCCTTTCTCTCTCAGTCTGTGCCTTTTGAAATGCCAGTTCTCTGGCTTTCCTCTCTGAAACACACTCCTCAATTCTTTTTACCAGTTCATCTTTTCCATAACCCTCTCCCAGCTTATTTCCACGGATTCCTTTCTTCATATCAGGAAGTGTAAAAGTAACTGTTTTATCCGTAACTCTTATTTTCCACTTATACAACCATTGCAATACCTCTACCAACTGCTCAAAGGATTTCACAGTTGGCAATATCTTATCAATGGTATTGCGAATAAGCTCCTTGTTTGAGGTAATTCCTACACCATCAGAAGCGTTATTCTCCATCAGCCGCTTTTCTACCCAGTAATTATCTGTATGCTTTTTAGCAAGTAAATCCACCTGCTCATAACCAAGTCGCATACATTTATCCATCACCCACTTTTTGGCGTGATACATCATCTTACCAGTACTTTTATGCTTACAGCCCTGCTTCCACTCGCATGGTTTATCGTGCCATATGCTTTTCCTGCCAGGGAATTTCCGCACGGAATTGATAACCATGTGAATGTGCATATTCTGACTGTTATTATGACCATCCGGATGCACTGCCACCACAGCCTGATGACCCGGAGCAAACTCTTTAAGCCAATTCTTGCCAAATTCCAAAGCCTGCTCCATAGTAATCGGATCACCCGGTGAGAAACTGATAATATAGTGATGTGCCTTTACATCCTCCACTGAATTGTTTTTACCGTAAAATCGGTTAGTCTGAATGCACTCTGCTCCAAAGGTATCCACATCACAATTCACGCCATCAATCAGATAGTTTTCACGCTCCATAATCCTGCCCTTTTCATCCAGAATGGGCTTATTAGTATATTCATCAAACTGACAGGTCAGGTACTCTACTGCATCTGAATAAAATCTATTCTTTACTGAAATATGCTTTAGAATCGCCATTATGCCTCACCATCCTTATCAATTTTTCTCCTGCGTTTCTTTCCACAGGCAACATCCTCAAGAGCCGGCAGAATCTTAAACTTCAAATCAAGCAGCTCTCTTATGGCTTCCTTTACTTCATAATAAACGCTGCAAAAATCGCCACCACCATTCAAATGCTTTGCTATCTGATTCAGATTCGAGCCAATCTTTCCAAGCTGCATGGAATACTCCCTTAAAAGACCAGTATCTCCATAGCAAGGTAACTTCCTGCCCAAAGCACATCGTCTCATATACTCCGATGTGGTAAGCCCGGTTTTTCTTGCCTTTTCCTCAATCAGTTCCTTATCCTCTGCGGAAATACGCATAGACATCAAAACCTTATTCTCTTTCTTTTTATCTGTGTTTCTCATAAAAAACCTCCAATCTGACATAAAGAAAGCAGGCAATTTTTCACCTGCTTTTCATGTCCTAAAACTAAAAACTGTTATATTGTTAATTGCTATTTCAACAGAAAAATATTGCTGCCGGATACGGCAGATGCTTTTCGCCGTCGCTTCCGCTCCTCCCTCCGGTCTACGCTCACTCCCCTATGGTCGCTCACGAGATACACTCGCATAGCTCGTGGATATCTCCTACTGAAATTTCTAGCGGCTCGCAAGCTCACAGTAAACTGTTCGCTGTCGCGGCAGTCGCCAAATGAGAATGCAAGCATTCTCGCTTGGCTCGTTGCCCGCGCATATATCTGCTCGCCGGTTATATAGAAATCTGTTATACACCCGTCTTACAGAAAATCCACTAAACACGCTCTCCATATGAAATCCTGCTACAACTCTGCGCATCATTTCTAAAAGAAATCCTATTTCCACTGATGCGTGCCGACCTAAGTCGGCATAAGCTCCGGATACGTCGCATAAGGTAGAGCAAGTTCCGCCCTGTATATACACGGGCAGGAACTTGTTGGGGATTTGGCATCCCCAAGCCCCAGCTTGCTTCCGCCTTATGGCAAAAAAATAAAGCCTGCAAGCAGACTTTATTTTATGCCCAAGGCTTGGCTAACTCTGTATGAAGTTTATATGACACTTTTTCCCATACAAAAAGAACTGTCCTACAAATAAGGTAAATGTGTATTACACCACACCTTTTTGTAAGACAGTCCCTCATACGCCACTTTTTCTTAATCATCACCCATATCAAACAGGCTACCAAGCTTACTTCTTGTATCATTATCCATTAACATGGAATTATCTGATACAAGCTCATTATCTTGTAAGTTTCTCTCTGTAACAGGTTCTGGTGCTTCATTACTGATAACAGAATGATTTGCACATCCAGCCATTGCCACCTGTTGTACTTGCCCGAGATTCATTGGCATAACTCCCATATTCATCTGTTGTGCCATCGCCCCAAGAACTCCTGCAAACATATTGTTCGCCACATTCTGGGAAGATTCCTGTACCACCTTTGTAAATTCCTGAGTTACTTTATGAATTGCATTCTCCATCCATTCAGTAATTTCCTTTTCCTGTCTGCCTTTGCTTTCCTGTTCTATAGCAACAAGTAATGCCTGCTTGATAAGCTCTGTCTGGTTCTGATATCCCGGCTGGCTGGATTTCGCCTCCAGCCATGCAAGGATTTTTCTGTCACTTTCACATTTCGGATTCAACCGAAAGGATATTGCATTTCCCATAAACTCCTCCTATCCCAGATTCTCAGCAAGATAACGATAGCCAATTGCATTTGCCTTCACATCCGTTACATACTGGATATTTCTGCCCTTAGTTCTTCCAAAACGCTTCATCACACAAGCACCTCCACCCACATAAACAATATTCTCGTGGGCAAGGTCTACCTTAATCTCACGAAGCTTTGCTTCCACCTCGTCAGCATACTGCTGTAATCCCTTTTCAATAAATGGAATAAAATCAGCATTTACATTGGACTGCTTTCCACGGATAACATCAACAATATCATCCTCCGGAATTTCACAGTGAAGTGCTGGCAACGCATCCTTCTTAATGCGTTCAATGGTGGTAATCAGCCCCATCTCATAAGTATAAGCATCCTTATCCATAGGAATTCGGTCCTTTACACTAAGTACATCCAGTGTCCAAGAGCCCAGGTCCACACATCTGAGTCTGTCCATATCTCCCATACGGTTTGCAATGGCTGCATAACACTGGGCATAAATCTTTACTTTGTCAATGAAAAAGGAATAGTGTACTCCCTCAAAATCAAATGAAATATGCTCCTTATGCCACAGGTAATCACGAAATTCCTTTCTCTCCGCACCGAACAGGGTAAGCGGAACACCTGCATATAATTCCACATGCTCAGCCTGTTCTTTTCCCTGAACTTTAAGCTCCTTGGCAATTCCCGCCAATGTCAGAAGAAAATAATTATCGTTTTCGGTCTTGGTTGCCTGCTTACCAAGCCTGCCCTGACCAACGATATATTTTCTTCCCCTATACTCCAAAAGTCCGTTGTTGGTTAATGGTGTGTATTCCACCGGTACAACGGAGGTTTCCATAAAAGTATGCTCACCCTTGATGGAACTCCAACCATGATCCAGTGCAATCTTTACTGCTTCGTTTTTGTTTTCTGTCATAAATAAATTCTCTCTCATAAAATCCTCTCTTTCTCCGGCTTTCCCGGTCTGCAAATAATTGTTGTTCTGTTCCTTGTTAGTGATACTGGTATACAATCTCTCCATAAATAACCTCCTCCGCAAGCTGTTTAGCCTGCTCTCTTAATTTCCACATTTCCATTGTTGAGTTACTGTCTTTCGGTTTATGTGATGTCAGATACTTATTCATAATCGTATCTAACATCTCATAAGCTTCTTCATTTACTTCCTGTGCCTTACGATGAAGCTGCCCCATACGGATATGGTGGCGGTATCGGTCTATATGATTTTCTTTCATATAAGAAATCCAAATCAGACCATATTTTCCCACATCAGTGATTGTGACGGATAAAGTATTATCCGAACACTCACTAATATTGGGATACAAAATACCATCCACAGACCTGTATGTTCCGCCCATAGCTTCAAATATAGATAATTCATTGCCCATCTTAACGACCTCCTATCTCGCTTTGCTCCTGCTGGTGCCAAGACCTTTTGTTTTATCAAGTTGCTGTTTTTCATGCCATTCCTTCAGTAACTTTTCTATAAGCTCCGTCTTCTGCTTAGGTGTATATCCTTCTGGAAAATACTTTTCCACAACATCTGCACGCAGTTTAATCTGCTCTCTCTGGTTTGGTTTTTCCTGCTCTAATATCAGAAACATTACATCCATATCCAGTTCTCCAGACTGACTCATACGCTTTATACGATTTGCCTGAGATAACGACGGTGTGCATTGCTCCATATCCATAACCTCATAAAGTTCATATTGCTGTTCCTCAGTCAGATAAGAAAGTTCCACCGCAATGGTAAAAGCAATCTTTCCGTCATCTACCATATCAAGAAGTTTAGGGATGAGATTGGTAAGACGGATATATCGCTGAATAGTCATACGATTCTCTCCAACCTGCTTTGCAAGTATTTCATCCGACCTTATATTTGAAGAAATCACCTCTCCCTGTGTAATACTCCAACTACCATGAGCATCATAATCAGTTTTCAATGAGTATGCTTTCATAGTTGGATTATCTGACTTCGATTCTACCTGTTCCGAAGTCTCTGTCACAACTTGTGACGAAGTTGACTTTTTCCCAAGTTTGGAAGAGGTTAAATCAGTCCTCGCCCCCTGCCTCTTCATCGCATCAAGCTTCATCTTATAAGCAAATGCCTTTTCACTTGGTTTCAAATGTTCTCTTTGCAGGTTGCTGTCTACCATAGCAATAACCGCCTGATTATCGTCAAGCTCTCGGATTACCACAGGCATTACATCAAGTCCTGCCCATTTACTGGCAGCCTTTCTTCTATGCCCGGCAATCAGCTCATAGCCGCCTTCTGCTCTCGGTCTTACTAATGCCGGAACAATGACACCTTCTTTTTCAATACTCTGCATCAACTCAAAAAGTGCCATATCATTTTCTACCTTAAAGGGATGCCCCTCAAAGTCGTGTAAATCTGCAATAGGAACCATCTTTATATCCGTTTCAGCCATTGCACTATGGTCTTGTTGCGAACAAGAATACAATTCTTCTTTTTTCTTCATAAAATCAATTACCTCCGTTAAAATATCATTTGTTAGTTATCATCTGCCAAAAAAGAAAGAGCCGCTTATTTCCAAAATCACTTGAAAATAAGCGGCTCAGACCACTTTGTTACCTTATTGAACTGTTAGTTATTATTGATGAAATATGAACGATAGATTTTTGTGTTTCCGAACTACACCTTCACAACCACTTGAACATTTACTCCGTTGGAAATTGCCTTTTTCTTCTCTTTTCGGTCACTTTGAGAGAACAGGATATGTCGCTCAAAGTGCCTAAATTCAAGGAGTTTCAGGTATTTTTCCTTTGGAGCAGTGTCACGCACTCTACATGCCCACTATGCGCAAACTGGTCAAATGCCCGAGCCCGTCTCAATTCATATCCTCCATCCACCAGAATCCGCAAATCTCTTGCCAGTGTAGCCGAATCGCAGCTCACATACACGATCCGCTCCGGCCTCATGGCAAGCATGGTGGAAAGGCAGTGCTCATCACAGCCCTTGCGGGGCGGATCCACCACGATGACATCCGGATGGCGCATCTTAGATGATGCCTCATCCTCTGCTTCGCTCTTCTCATAGAATGCCGGCAGAACTTCCTCTGCTTTGCCCACGAAAAATTCTGTATTGGTAATTCCATTTAATTTTGCATTACTCTTTGCATCCTCGATGGCCTGGGGTACAATCTCAACGCCGTAAACCTGCTTTGCTTTTCTGGAAAGAAACAGGGAAATGGTGCCGATGCCGCAGTAGAGATCCCAGACGGATTCCTTCCCGGTAAGTCCTGCATACTCCAGGGCAGTACTATAGAGCTTCTCTGTCTGCAGAGGATTCACCTGATAGAAGGACTGGGGGGAAATATGGTAGGCAATTGCCGTATCTGTCACTGAAAAATCCTCCGTGTTACGCAGATGGATGTAATCCGTAATATAAGGCATTCCCCAGATACAATGGGTGCTTTTTCCAAGGATTACATTGGTCCGCTCACAATTCACATTATAGGAAATGGATGTCATTCCGGGAATTTTCTTAAGACGCTCCACCAGCTCCTGACCTGCCGGCAGACTGTCTCCATTAATCACCAGACAGACCATGATTTCCCTGGTAGTAAATCCGTACCGAATTAAAATATGGCGTATCAGTCCCGATCCCTCTGACTCATCATATGCCGGAATCTGATACGCCTTCATCCAATCTTTTACAACATCTAATATCACTTTATTCTCCGGCACCCCTAAAAGACAGTCCTCCACCGGAATAATACAGTGGGTCCGGGCAGCATAAAATCCTGCCACCGGTTCCCCGTTCTTATCGTATCCCACCGGGAACTGGGCCTTATTACGGTAGCGGTAAGGATTCTCCATTCCCACGATAGGTTCCATGACAGCTTCCAGTTCCTCCTCTGAAAAACCGCCGATACGCATCAGATTATTACGGACCTTCCGCTCCTTAAATTGAAGCTGTTCTTCATAGGAAAGTGCCTGAATCTGGCAGCCCCCGCAGCGTCTGTGCAGCGGACACAACGGTTCCACCCGGTAGGGAGATGCCTCTACAATTTTTTCCACCCTTCCATAGCCGTAATGCTTTTTCAGCTTTACGGCACGGGCCAAAATCTTATCTCCAATCAGGGCATCTTTCACAAAAAAGGTCATGCCCTCATATTTTCCAATTCCCTCTCCATCGACACCCATATCGGTGATGGTGAGGGGAAATATATCATTTTTCTTCACTGCTTCTCCTATCGAACATCCATTCATACAAAATTATTTCCGGCAATGGAGCCTGCGATTTCGATACTTTCCAAAATATCATTCTACTTACTTGTCTTTCTCACATTGGTATCCAGAAGGCGGCTGTATCCCTGCCACTCTAAATGATTGTCCGGAACATTTGCAAGAAGTTCCCGCATGGTCTCCATCTTTGCGTCCACATTATCAGCAAAGCTTAAAGCCAGTGCCTCCACCAGTGCCGGCTTCTTCGGGGAACCGTATTCCAGCTCACCGTGGTGTGCCAGAATACAGTGCTTTAACTCATTTGCAAGGGTCTCCGGAAAACCGTCGATGGTGCGGATTGCTTCGCCCACCCACTCGGCACCGATCATAATATGTCCCAGCAGCTGTCCTGCATCGGTATAATCATTTGCCGGGAAAGCGGACAGCTCCTTTAATTTTCCGATATCATGGAAAATCGAGGCGGTAAGCAGCAGATCCCGGTTCAAAAAGGGGTAATTCTGTGCAAAATAATTACAGTTTCTTGTCACACTTAAGGTATGCTCCAAAAGACCTCCCACAAACCCGTGATGGACACTTTTTGCGGCAGAATGGAATTTGAAACGCTCTACAAAGGTCTCATTATCAAAAAATTTATGTAAGAGCTTATTCAGATATGGATTTTTGACGGAATCCATAAATCCTGTCAGCTCTCCATACATTTCCTCCACATCCTTGTCCGTACACGGAAGATACTCTTTCGGGTCATATTCCCCCTCTGATGCACGGCGGACACGACGGATCGACATCTGAAGATTCCCCTGAAAACTGGTCACATCTCCCGTCACTGCTACGTAATCCAAAGCATCAAATTCATCAATTCCTACAGAACCCGGATCCCAGATTTTCGCATCAATGGTGCCTGTCTTATCCTGCAAAATCACATTGTCATATGCCTTTCCCGCCTTGGTCAGTGCCGACTGCTTGAATTTGCAGAGATAAATTTCATTTACTTTTTCTCCTTCACGAAGATTTTCAATATATTTCATAATCTACTCCTTTTTTTGTCTTTCCTGTCTGCCTGTCGGTTCCCACAAAACTTACTGCAGGACTCCCATTTCAAACTTACAGATAACCTTCTTGTATCCCCCGGTTCCCTCTCTCATGACAGCAATGGAATACTGCTCTTTTGGTGCCAGTTTTAGCAGAGTCTCCCGGAATTCTTCCGCGGAATCCACCTTTTCATCTGCTATAGAAAGGATAACATCCCCATTCTGAAGACCTGCGTTCATAGCCGGAGAATCTATCTCCACTTCCTTGATGTATACCCCTTTCGGAATGTCGTACTTATTTGCAATATAATCTGTTACAGTAGAAACATGTACTCCAAGATAGGGCACATCCTTATCCGCAAAAAGCAGATCCATCACGGGAATCAGTTCCGTAACATCCACGGCTGTCAGCGTACTGGCAGAATCTGTCCCATAGCTCTGCATCACAATCCCAACCAGCTGGCCATCCGTATTGATCAAAACTCCGCTGCCATTCTGATTTGCAACAATGTCTGTGGTATAGACCCGGTAATTATTATCCGGTGTGGAGATTTCGTTGTTGGTCGCAGTAATGCTTCCGGTAAGGATCGAATAGTTGGTGCCTAAAGGACTGCCCAGTGCAATCACGATACTGCCCTTATGTATCTCGCTGGAACTGCCCATTTCCATCACGGAAATCGAATTTAAAGTGGACTTCTCCATATCCGCCTTCGC
Organism: Agathobacter sp.; assembly: GCA_022772675.1. GTDB lineage: Bacteria > Bacillota > Clostridia > Lachnospirales > Lachnospiraceae > Roseburia. The sequence continues at coordinate 26,981 of JALEZW010000004.1, forward strand.
CACGGCAAGAGCAGCAAGTCCTGTGTTTCCATCATATTTCACAAGTTCTGCCGGTGCCACCGTATCATCACAAAAGGTTACGTTAATGCCGGATGCATTTTTAATGACCTTTTTCTCTGTGAGGATCAGAATCTTCCCACCCTTATCCCCGATGATCGTACCGCTGCCCTGTCCCTCCCGCTCATAGGAGTTATTGAACCAGTCTGTATCACTGACCACACTGGTAATGGTAACAATGGACCGGTTGGCAGCATTTCCGATTGCATAAAGCTGTGTCTGGATCTGCTGGTAATCCTCCAGTGTCATGGGTTCCTTTTCTACCACAGGATCTGTCTCCTCCTTCTCGGACTCCTGCGTTTCCTCTGTCACCGGTTCCGGCTGTGTATTCTGTGTTTCTGTTGACTCACTCTCATCTGTCACTCCCCTTTGGATAACAGGTTTCATCAACAGCATCACCACACTGGCTGCCAGTGCAAATACCACCCCGCAAGCTGCAGACATACCAAGACGCATCAACGTTCGTTTATAATTTTTCGGTTTGTCCTTAATCTGTTCACGAACAAAATCCTTCGTAGATAACTGCTTGTCATTCATATCTTCTATTATATGCATATTTTGTTTCTCTTGCAACATTCACATGATTTTTCTTTTCCAATCCTGAAAGTTGATGTATAATAGGAAAAAAGCTGCCCTATAAACAGCAGCAAATAAAAAGTCAGGAAAAGCATTATGAACAAAAAAGTTTACCATACACTGGAATACAATAAAATCCTGGAAAAACTGGCAGAATACGCCAGCTGCGAGGAAGCAAAAAAACGCTGTCTTGCCCTGGAGCCCATTACAGATAAAACAGAAATTACACGCCTCGAGGAGAATGTTTCGGATGCCTTAAGCCGTCTGTACCGCAGCAGCTCCCTCAGCTTCTCCGGTGTGCACAATGTGAATGGCTCCTTAAAAAGACTGGATATCGGCGGTACATTAAATACCACAGAATTATTATCCATCTGTTCCCTGCTGGAAGCTGCGAAAAGGGCAAAGGCCTATGACAGGAGCGACAGGAATGATGAAAAAACAGATTCTCTGTCTCCCCTTTTTTCACAGATTGAGCCCCTGTCTCCTCTTCTGGAAGAGATACGTCGCTGTGTCATTGGAGAGGATGAGATTGCGGATGAGGCATCTCCTGCCCTTGCCAGAATCCGTAAATCCATTCGCGGCATGAATGACCGCATCCATGCCCAGTTAGCAAATATCATGAATAATTCCACCACCCGCACCTATCTGCAGGATGCAGTGATCACGATGCGGGATGGCCGCTACTGTCTGCCGGTAAAGTCTGAATCCAAGACACAGGTACCCGGCATGGTGCACGACCAGTCCGCCAGTGGCTCCACACTGTTTATCGAGCCCATGGCAGTGGTCAATTTAAATAATGAATTAAAGGAACTGTTTTTAAAGGAGCAGGAAGAGATTAACCGCATTCTTTCTGAATTGTCCAATCAGGTTGCAGAAAGTGCCATGGGAATCCGTACCGATTATACGGTGCTGGCAGAGCTTGATTTTATCTTTGCAAAAGCGGAGCTGGCCAAAAGCTATAATGGTGTTGCCCCGGTTTTCAATGAAGAAGGACGCATTAATATCCGGAAAGCCCGCCATCCCCTTCTGGATGCCAAAAAAGTTGTACCGATTGATGTTCGTCTGGGTGAGGATTACAGACAGCTCATTGTAACGGGTCCCAACACCGGTGGAAAAACAGTTTCCTTAAAGACCGTAGGGCTTTTGACTCTGATGGGACAGTCCGGGCTTCATATTCCCGCCGGAGACCGCTCGGAGCTTTCCATTTTTGATGAAATTTTTGCCGATATCGGAGATGAACAGAGCATTGAGCAGAGTCTCAGTACTTTCTCCTCCCACATGACAAATATTGTACAGATTCTCGAAAAGGCAGACAGCAGAAGCCTCTGCCTCTTTGATGAGCTGTGTGCAGGGACGGACCCCACCGAAGGAGCAGCCCTTGCCATTTCCATTTTAAACAAGCTGAACCAGTATGGTGCTGTCACCATGGCAACCACCCACTACAGTGAACTAAAGGTCTATGCCCTCTCCACCCCGGGAGTGGAAAATGCATGCTGCGAGTTTGACGTGGAAACCTTAAGTCCCACCTACCGTCTGCTTATCGGTATTCCCGGAAAAAGCAATGCTTTTGCCATCAGTTCAAAACTGGGTCTAATGGATAATATTATTGAGGATGCGAAGGGACGCCTGTCTGAAAAAGATGCCAATTTCGAGGATATGCTGGCAAACCTGGAGAAGAGCCGCATTACCATCGAAAAGGAACAGCTGGAAATCCAAAAATACAAGGCTGAAGTAGAAGATTTAAAGAAAAAGCTGACAGCCAAAAATGAACGCCTGGACAACAGCCGCGATGAAATTCTGCGTAAGGCCAATGAGGAGGCCGTACAAATCCTAAAAGAGGCCAAAGACCTGGCAGATGAGACCATCCGCAATTTCAACAAATACGGGCAGGGCAAGGCCCCCATGTCCCAGATGGAAAAGGAAAGAAGCCGTGTCCGGGATAAAATGAGTAAGAGTGAGAAGGCTCTTTCCATGAAAAAGAAAGAAATCGTCAATAACAAGGTTCCAAAGAAACTGCGTATCGGAGATTCTGTACGTGTACTTTCCATGAACTTAAACGGCACCGTCCACACCCTGCCCAATGCCAAAGGGGATTTATATGTACAAATGGGCATCTTGCGCTCGCTGGTCAATATCAAGGATCTGGTGCTGATTGACGATGATAATACTTCCTCCTCCAAAAAATACGGGGGAAGCTCAACCGGTAAGATCAAAATGAGTAAAGCTGCCTCTGTATCCACGGAGATCAACCTGATTGGAATGACCGTGGATGAAGCAATCGCCCACCTGGACAAATACCTGGATGATGCCTATATTGCACATCTTCCCTCCGTCCGCATTGTGCACGGCAAGGGAACCGGAGCCCTGAGAAATGCCGTGCAGGCGCATTTGAAAGCACAGCATTATGTAAAATCCTACCGTCTCGGTGAGCCGGGTGAAGGAGGTGCCGGTGTAACCATTGCGGTATTTGAGTAACTGGCATTCCGTTTCTACAGGTGGTTTATGATGCTGCCGTACCATAAGTCTATATAAGGAGATAACATATGGTTTCAAAACAGAAAATTTTAATTGTAGACGATGACAACAATATTGCAGAACTGATTTCACTCTATCTGACAAAAGAGTGTTACGACACCAAAATCGTAAATGACGGGGAGGAAGCTCTCCGTGCCTTTGAACAGTATAATCCCAACCTGATCCTGTTAGACCTGATGCTGCCGGGAATTGACGGCTACCAGGTGTGCCGGGAAATCCGGACCAAAAGCAATGTTCCCATCATCATGCTCTCTGCCAAGGGGGAGATTTTTGATAAGGTGCTGGGACTGGAGCTGGGTGCCGATGATTATATTTTAAAACCCTTTGATTCCAAGGAACTTGTTGCCAGGGTCAAAGCCGTTTTACGGCGTTATCAGCCGGTTCGCACGGAAAACGTGGTAGAACTTAAATGCGTGGAATATCCGGATCTGATAGTCAATCTCTCCAATTATTCGGTAATGTACAACGGGCATCCTATCGATATGCCCCCAAAGGAGCTGGAGCTTCTCTATTTTCTTGCCTCCTCTCCGAATCAGGTATTCACCAGAGAACAGCTTTTAGATCATATCTGGGGATACGAGTATATCGGAGACACCAGAACTGTTGATGTCCATGTGAAGCGTCTCCGGGAAAAAATCAAGGATCATGATACCTGGTCCATCGCAACCGTCTGGGGAATCGGCTATAAATTTGAGGTAACAGAATGAAATCAACCCTTTTAGCAAAAGTAATCCTTAATTACATTTTATTTCTCAGTATTGGTTTTATCATACTCTGTACCTTTACCCAGCATTCTCTGAATGCCTACACAGAAAACCGGGAGGCACAACGGCTGTACCGGGAAGCCACACAGGTAGCCGGTAATTACGCCCGGAATTACTTTAACTCCGAACTCTCCCTCCAGGATTTTCAGACGCAGATGGAAAGTCTCGGACAGTATTTATCCGCCGAAATCTGGATTGTTGATAATCAGGGAGATATCCTTTTGGATTCCTCCGACGCCTCTATTGGAAAAAACGCTGCCAATGCCAATTTCACAACCCTGGACGGATTTGACACCTCGGATTTTGGAAACAGCTACTACATGACCGGCAAATTCTATCATTCCTTTCCGGAAAAAATGCTGAGTGTGTATTCGCCGGTCACCTCAAACTACCGTGTCAAAAGCTATGTCATGATTCATAAGCCGGTTTCTGTGATTGCACAGAATTCAAACGGGATGATGAACATTATTTTCTATACTGTGGGACTGATTGCACTGTCAGCTTTATTTTTCCTGATTCTGTTTCTGCTGGATATTTACCGGCCCATCCGCCTTTTGACCGCCACCGCCAAAAGCTATGCCAGTGGGGATTTTGAACCCCGTACCGGAATCAGCAGAAACGACGAGGTTGGCTATCTGGCAAAGACTATGGATTATATGGCAACGGAACTCAATACCTTAGAGGATGACCAGAGAAAATTTATTTCCAATGTATCCCACGATTTCCGTTCTCCCCTCACCTCCATCAAAGGCTACGTGGAAGCTATGATGGACGGAACCATTCCCCCGGAAATGCAGGAAAAGTATTTTAATATTATATTATTCGAAACAGAACGTCTGGCAAAGCTTACCCAGGGAATCCTTGACCTGAACCAGTTTGGCCACCGGGGAATGATGCTGGATTTGTCTGATTTTGATATCAACCGAATGATTAAGACTACCATCCTCACCTTTGAGGGCACCTGTTCCCAGAAGGGGCTCTCCTTTGATCTGGTACTGACCGGACAGGAACTGTTTGTCCATGCGGACATGAGTAAGATTCAGCAGGTACTCTATAACCTGATTGACAATGCTACAAAATTTTCGCATCCTAACAATTCCATTAAAATTGAAACCAGCATGAAAAACGAAAAGGCTTTGATTTCCGTAAAAGATTATGGAATTGGAATTCCTGCAGACAGTATTAAAAAGATCTGGGAACGGTTCTACAAAACCGATTTATCCCGCGGCAGGGATAAGCGGGGGACCGGTCTTGGTCTGGCAATCGTTCGGGAAATCATTCAGGCACATAAAGAACATATCAATGTCATCAGCACGGAAGGAGTGGGGACGGAATTTCTTTTTACTCTTCCTCTGGCGCAAAAAGAAGTGCAGTCCTGATTACTGCACTTCTTTCATAGCATCTTATATCGGTTCTGAATCATCTGTATTTCTATTACTCTTTCAGCTCTAACTCATGTCCATTCAGGTCATACACCCTCTTGTGTATCTCACTGTCTGCGTTCTCTGTATCCAGCAGCTGTTCCTGTACTAAATAATTCACACCAAATAAGTCCGTCTCAAAACGGTAGCCATCTGTGGTTACTGCCCGCAGAAAAATCCGAAGCATCCGGGTTTGCTGCTGACTATCCGGTATTTGATCTCCGTCAGCTTCCTCATTCGGATCATAGACAAGGGCGCACTCACAAGTGCCGGAACCCTGTTTCAAAGCATTCGTCTCCGTTTCCGCTGCAATCTGCTCCGTACCGGATTCTCCCTGTGTCTTCTCTTCCTCCGATTCCCTGATATCCTGCATCAAATCCTGTGTCCAGATTTCCTGATCTCCAAGCTTTCCCACCAGCTTCAAGCTCCGGAAGGTGTAAAGACCTGCTCCATCAACGGAAAAATCGCAATTTCCTTTTAAAATCAGCTTTCCATCTTTTATAACAGGCTGCTTACTCAGACTTCCGGAAAGGACCTGGGCAAATTTTCCGTTGATCCCCTCAAAATCCTCTACCACCTCTGTTGTTTTCTTTTTCCCGTTTGCAATCAGAAACGTGGCATTCCCATCAAATGACTTTCCAATGGGAAGTGAAACCGTTCCCTCGTACCGGTATCCGTTGGATTTTAATTTACACTCTGTTGTACCAAAAAAGATACTCACTCTGGTGCTGTCGGTATATTCTTTGGGAATGACGGAAATCTCCACCTTGTACACCATCTGTGAAAAATCCATTCCGGTAACATTAATGGAATAGGCTTCTATCATACTGGCTTCTTTTTGCAGAGTTTTCTCAATATTGGACTGCATCCCACTCACATCTGACAGAATAATATTGGTACTGTCCTGTAAATAGGCCAGCTGATTGGTCAGCTCTTTCATTTTACCATACATCAGCCCGCCCAATACCAAAAATCCAACCCCTGCTGTAACGACACCTGCTGTTTTCCAGTTTACTTTTCGTTTCTTCATAGATGCCTTTCCTGTCCCTTAATATCCATTCACGCTGACGACTGTTAGTCTTCGCTCTTTTCTGTCTCCACAACCCGGATTCCAAGCTCTGTAAGCTGTTTATCATCAACGGTTCCAGGAGCCTCTGACATCAGATCCGACGCATCCTTTACCTTGGGGAATGCAATGACATCACGAATGGAATCTGCATGAACCATATGCATGATCATACGGTCCACTCCGTAAGCAAGTCCTGCATGAGGCGGTACCCCATAAGAAAATGCATCCAGAAGGAATCCAAACTGCTCGTGGGCACGTTCCTTTGTAAAACCAAGAACCTCAAACATCTTTTCCTGAATATCATCCTGATGGATACGGACAGAACCGCCTCCCAGCTCGGTGCCATTTAATACAATATCATAGGCTTTGGCACGGACAGAACCCGGATCGGTATCAATCTTATCCCAGTCCTCTTCCATGGGCATGGTAAAGGGATGATGCATTGCCATAAAGCGGTTTTCTTCATCCGACCACTCCAAAAGAGGAAATTCCGTTACCCAGAGGAAATTGTACTGGTTCTCATCCATAAGTCCCAGTTCCTCGCCTAACTGCAGACGAAGGGCTCCCAGCACATTCCAGACAATCTTATTCTTATCTGCCGCAAAGAGAAGCAGATCTCCCGGCTTTCCGTTCATTTTGTCCACCAGGGCAGTCAGCTCCTCCTCCGTCATAAACTTTGCAAAAGAGGATTTGTATGTTCCGTCTTCATTGATGGAAAGATAGGCAAGACCCTTGGCACCACAGCCCTTGGCAAACTCTACCAGCTTGTCAATCTTCTTACGGGGCATATGTCCCTGTCCTTCCACGTTGATACCACGGACACTTCCGCCATTTTCCAGAGCCCCGGTAAATACACCAAATCCGCAGTTCTTTACCACATCCGATACATCTACAAGCTCCATTCCAAACCGAGTATCCGGCTTATCGGAACCGAAACGGTCCATTGCCTCCTGCCACGGCATACGCGGCAGTGGAATCTGGATATCAACATTAATGGCCTCTTTAAATACGTATTTTAAAAGCCGCTCATTTACTTCAATCACATCATCTATATCCACGAAAGACAATTCCATATCCGCCTGGGTAAATTCCGGCTGGCGGTCCGCACGCAGATCCTCATCACGGAAGCATCTGGCAATCTGGAAATATCTGTCATAACCAGATGCCATCAAAAGCTGTTTAAACAGCTGCGGAGACTGGGGCAGCGCATAGAAACTGCCCTGATGTACACGGCTGGGAACCAGATAATCCCTTGCTCCCTCCGGTGTGGATTTACATAAAATCGGAGTCTCAATCTCAAGGAATCCCTCATTTGCCATAAACTGGCGCATAAGTCCCAGCACACGGCTCTTTAACATGAGGTTACGCTGGATATCCGGTCTGCGTAAGTCCAGATAACGGTACTTGAGACGAATTTCCTCTTTTGTCTGGCTGTTCTCCTCGATCGCAAATGGAGGTGTCTGTGCCTCAGACAGGATACGCAGACTTGTGGCAATCACCTCAATGTCTCCGGTCTTTAAATTCTCGTTGACTGCTGCGGAACGCTTCTGCACGGTTCCCTCTACGGCAACTACATACTCGCTTCTAAGATTTCCTGCTTTTGCGAATCCCTCAGCTCCTACACTGTTCTCATCAAATACAATCTGTAATAATCCGCTTCTGTCACGGAGATCGATAAAAATCAGACTTCCTAAATTTCTTCTCTTCTGTACCCAGCCCATTACCGTTACCTTTTCACCAATATTGGCACTTGATACCTCGGTACATCTGTGGCTTCTGTGTAAGCCCTTCATTGACTCAGCCATAACATCCTCCTATATAGTAATGATATGAGGGTCAAAAGGTATTTTGCCCCTCATTTGACGGTAATACATCGTAACTATTCAGAACCCCGTCCCATACATTCGCAAAACCGCCCGACAGGTCGTGCTTTCTATGTAATAAGGAGGGACCCGCTCTGCGGGAAGATTCCTTATTACCTACCTTTTTTGCTCATATATGGGGCGGTGACTCTATTCGAGCCACCTTACGAATTAGATAATCAGCCTCTTACATGCAAGCATG
>JALEZW010000005.1 GCA_022772675.1 Agathobacter sp.
GGCAGCTGCACACAAACGGTGCAGTCTGGTTTTTGTGCACAAAATAGATGGTATTTTAAAAATTCAGTGCAGAATAAAGATGAAGAAAGGCAGATGGAACGTGCCTTTTCATTATGAGCTGAGGTTCACGGATTCAGGTTAGAACTTACCAGCTCTGCTGCTTACTTTACACTTACTTTTACTGTAAGGATCTTTGTCTTTCCGTTCTTCAGCGTGACCTTGATCTTAACGCTTGCGCTGCCACTCTTTTTTGACGTGATCTTTCCTGTCTTGCTTACAGTCAGCACAGACTTGTCGCCGGACGAATAGGTAATGGTTTTTATATTTTCCGGATTCAGCTTGCTGCTCATCTGGATTTTTGTGCTCGTCTCTTTGTCAAGAGAGAGTTTTGTATTTTTGGTTTTTACGGTTTCCAAAATTTGCTTTTCAACAGATTTTGCTTTTTTCTCCGTCAGTAATTCATAGGAATTTCCCGACGCGAGGGTCAAGCTGACATTTCCGGATTTGCTCACGGTATATAAAAAAATTGGGTTACCTGACACCATAAATCTTGAGCGTGAATTACACCGGCTGCTGGGAGCACTGTTTCTCCCGGAAATGACAGCCGGGGAAAAGAAATTGGGTTACCTGACACCATAAATCTTTATATTTTTTCATTTTCTTTTTTTAGAAAACCGGTTTAAAAATCGGTTTGTTTTTTTATTTCAAAAACAGTATGCACATGGTATAATGTAAAAAACACAATTACAAAAGAGAGAGGTTTTTATGGCTGACGAAAAAGCAGTTATCTATGAGACGAAAGAAGAAGCCCAGTATGATGAGACAGCGAAGCTTCTGCTGGCACAGAAACCATTTCTTGCAAATATACTGGTGCATACTGTGAAAGAGTTTATGGGAATGGCCCCTTCTGCTGTTGAGGAATTAATTGAGGGTGAACCATATGTCAGCAGGATCCCCGTCGATCCCGGCTTTACAAATGGTGGTTTTTCAGATGAACCAAAGCAGATAACCGGAATGAATAACGAAAACAATGTCCGCAAAGAAGGGGTAGTCTATTTTGATATCGTCTTTTATGTGAATACGGCGGATGGATTATCGAAGGTTATCATTAACATTGAGGCACAGAAAGATGAACCGGTAAAGTACGATGTGGAAATGCGCGGACTGTTTTACGCCATCCGGGAAATCTCTTCCCAGATGGACCGGAAATTTTCGGGACAGAACTACAATGATATCAAAAAAGTCTATTCCATCTGGATCTGCATGAATGAGCCCGAAAATACACTGGAGAAGATTTATCTGACAAAGGAAGATTTGATCGGACATTCCCGCTGGAAAGATATGTACGAGATTGTCAATGTGGTAATTGTTCGGCTGGGGAAGATGCTGGATAAAGAAAAGGATCATGAATTACACCGGCTGCTGGGAGCACTATTTCTCCCGGAAATGACAGCAGGGGAAAAGAATGAGATGCTTGAAGAGGAATTCCATATTCAGATGGAAGGCGACAGAAAGGAGATGTTGAAAATCATGTGTAATCTAAGTCAGGGAATTAAGGAGCAGGGAATCGAACAGGGACTTGAACAGGGACTTGAACAGGGACTTGAGCGAGGACTTGAAAAGGGACTTGAACAAGGACTTGAACAAGGGCGGAGATTCGAGATTTTCACATCTGTCCAGGAAGGCGATTACAGTATTGAACGCGGTGCCCAGAAAATGCATCTGTCTGTTGCAGAATTTACCAGGCAGATGACTTCCGCGGGATATAAAGTTCCGGTAAATACATAAGAAAAGAAAAAGTCTGACCCACGGTTATATCGTAGAGTGAAATCCACGCACAAGTATTCCACCTATCAGAAATATCTGGATATCTATGAGAACTACCTGGATGCGTCCATTGGACCTCTCCAGGTCACCTCCATCAATTCCGAGAAGATTATACAGATTTTGCCAAAGGATTTATCCGCCAGCACGCACCGCAGCATCTATTGTGTCCTCAACCAGATGCTCCAATATGGCAATCTCTATCTGAATCTCCCCGGTATTCTGTTGCAGTCCTACATCGATGCCAAAAAGCCTACTATGGTGGAAATTCTAAATCCGGCCGAGCAACAACGGCTTCTGACAGAGTTGTTTGACCACATGGACCGATGCAAGCTGGGCATTCTGATCTGTCTGTCCACCGGTCTCAGGCTGGGCGAAATATGTGGCCTGCGCTGGGAAGATATCGATTTTTCCCATAAGTGCCTGCGGGTCAGCCGGACCGTTCAGCGGGTTCGCATGCCTAGTGCTGACAGAAAGACGATGCTCGTCGAAGGCCCACCCAAAACGGTTTCTTCCAAGTGGGAAATTCCTCTTCCGGATTCACTTCTTCTACTGCTCCACACCTATTATGAGGAAGGATCCTATGTGCTTGGGAATACTTCTCCCATGGACCCACGAACCTATCAATACAGACTTCAGACGTATCTGCAGGCTGCCAGGATTGAAAGCTGCCATTTTCATATTCTACGCCACACCTTTGCGACCAACTGCATCAACAGCGGTGCCGATGTCAAAAGCGTCAGCGAACTTCTGGGACATTCCAATGTCTCGATCACGTTGAACAAATATGTGCATCCCGCCATGGATATCAAGCGCAATTATCTGAACGCCCTGACCGTAGAATACAGCCGGATCCTGGAGCATATGAAATAAGGGAGCTTTCGCTCCCTTATTTCAATCTTCTACGTCACTATTTACAGTATTTGCTGATGTTCTTGCTGGTAACCTTATATTTCGGAGAAATTTTCTTGCCGGTTCCCTTCAGGGATTTGCTGGAGCTCCATTTGAATTTACCGTTGCTCAGCGTATTGTAGCTTTTATATGTTTCCCCCGGATTTGCGCTCAGGCTTCCGCCACCATCTTCCGTGCACACGATACACTTGGAAGACTTGTAGTATGTCAGGGTTCCTCTGGCAGACTCATAGGTTTTATCGGATATTACGCCTTTTTTCATGGTGCAGATAATGTACTGCCAGTCATAGGAGCTTGCACCGGAATAGTCCGCAATGACCAGCTCTTTTACGCCGTCACCGTTAACATCTCCCATCCAGAAGTATGCATTTTTGCCTGCATAGTTTGCTTTCAGGAAATCCTTGTATGATGCATACTTGTCCTTTTTCCACTTAGCATACAATGTGATATTTCCCGTTTTCTTGGTGTTAATGGTCTTTACGCGAGTCTTGCAGGATGAATCCGAATACCATCCCTGAAAAGCGTATCCGGCTCTGGTCGGATCTGCCAGTGTGATCTTATATCCGCTTTCGCTATATGTATATGTAGCCGGATTGCTTCCCGCGTTTGTTCCGCCCTTTAGCTTATACGTGATCTTATAAAACTCATTTTTCCACTGAGCTGTCAGAGTAACGGTCACATCGGCATCCAAATCGGCATCATTATCCCAATCCCATAACGCGATTTCCTCTCCTTCTTTATAGATACGGCTGGCATTTTGTACTTTCCAGCCTGCAAACGTATAGCCCTTTTTCTTAAAGGTGTTCTTCGGGGCAGTAAATTTTTCCCCATCCTGCACTGTAATATCTGCCATACTTCCACTTGTTGCGCCGTTTCCATTGATAATCACGGTGTATATCTTCCCTTCGTCCGCATTGATTGGCTCGACATGCACATCCTCGGCGCTTACCTCATCCGCAAACACCGGCATCGCTGTCATCGGCAGACTTGTGGCTGCCAATGAAGCTGCCAGAGCAACTGCGAACCATTTCATAACCTTTCCATTACTCATGTTGTTTCTCCTTTCGCATGTCCTAGTCCTTTTGGACTATTCATATTTAACATATTACACCTCTGCGATTTATTTATCAATACAAATTAGACAGATAAAGATTTTTTTCACTCTACTAGCGACTCCACGAAAATAGGCTCCCGGGAAAATTCTCCCGAGAGCCCTGAAAAGTTCGCATTTACAGTGTTTTTGAATTAGAACCTGATTCCGTGAAACTTACCATAGTGTTACATCCCTTTTTATCAGCAATAATGCCTGCTGGAACCTGATTATCGCAATACATTTTATTTCACCCACTGGGTTAGACAAAATTTTGTTTTTTTACTGTATTATCACGCA
>JALEZW010000013.1 GCA_022772675.1 Agathobacter sp.
AGAATACAAGGGCAGGAATTACCTGCCCCTGTGCTTCTCTTTCCTTTTCTGCTGCTTCTGCTCAAAACGGAGTTGTTTTTCCTCCTCCCGCCGCCTTCGGCTTTCGGTTTTTCGCTCCGTTTTCATCTGCTCCTGCTGCAGTTTCAAGGCCTGCTGTGCTTTCGTACCGATACCGGTATTCTGCACCTGCCTTTGTATCTCTCTCTGTATCCGTTTCGGGTTGTGGCTTGTTTTTTTCACTTCCGCCTCCACGGCAGGACTGAACTTCAGCCTCCCATGATTCTGGAGCACAAAAGCATAAATCTCGTAATCTTTAGGCTCCGCTCCAAAGGTCACTTTACAGACGGACAGTTTGCCATCTGAGATGCGTTCAAAAACGCCCACCCAAAAGGGATCCTCAAAAAATACAGTTAGTTTGCCGGATTGTTCTTCCATGCAAAATCCCTCCTTATTGAGCCTTTCGGCCGGTATTGCACAGAGAACGGACGACCCAAGGAGGGAGGGTTACTTACACCTTTATGGTGCGGCCGGACTACCTACCGGCTCTGCAGGTGGTGCCTGCGTTTGTGTTTTTATCTCTGTATTTTCATCTTAGCACAACTGTCGTTATTTTTCCACGGAAATAAAACAAAAAGGAGCATTTGAAACCGAACTTCCATGCTCCCAATCGTCAAACCGAAAAATGCCTGCCCGCAGGAAAGGTCTTTCTCCGATTCTTCCTATGAAGTTTTCTGCAGAAAAGAGTTCTTTTCTGAAAATATTAATCCCCCTATGTGACTACGAACAATAAACACTACAGAATAATAAATAACGCAATAATCACAAACCGGATCCATAAACCTTACTCATTCCTTCATCTTAAAACCATATGATTTACAGACTCTCTCTGCACGGAAACGCTGCCCTCTGCAGTAATGGCTACAGTGCCACCTCAAACTCAAAGGTCTGGTTATACTTATCCAACGCAATCTGCATTTCTGCAATCCGGCTGTCAACCTGCTCGTACTCCTTCTTGATCAGCTCCAGATCATAGTTGATGTACTGATACTCCGGTGCCGTTTTCCTGTTCTGGTAAAAGCCGGAATTGATCCTGGTTTTCGGCTGCTGCTTTCTCATTTCATCAAGCACATTTTTTCTCCGATTGAGCTGCGCCATCCGCACCAGAATCTCGTCGATGGTCATTCTGTCTGAGCCCACCAGAATGGAATTGTTCACATTATTTACGTTGATTGCATGCTTGATGCGAACAATTTTTTCATCTATCTCCGTGATGTGTCCCGCAACCTCTGTATAATCATACTCCGGAATCACCGGCTCCTCATCCAGGGCTGCGATGTAAAGTGCGCCCTCCTGCTCCTTGTTCCTCCAGAATTCCTTGTCCTCCTGCAACTTTCTAAGAACCTTATTTGCATATGCTGATGTCATCTTTGCCATTACACTTTCCTCCGTAAAAAAGTTTATCTCGCTCTCACTGATGTCAGTATAATACAGTTCACACAAGCTGTCATTGAACGCATCGTTCAATAGTATGGTTAAGTATTTTATATGATACAAGGGTCAAAATACCTTTTGACCCTCATATCATTTTATATTTACACCAAATATACAGAAATGCTATAATCATATACAGAGCATAAAACCGTGGATATTTCCAAAACATATCATAAATGGAACAAAAATGCGAAAGGAGTGTTACGATGCCATTACCACAAGAACATATTTATACGACCGAAGATATTTATGCCCTGCCGGATGGCCAACGGGCGGAGCTGATTGACGGACATATATATTACATGGCACCGCCAACCCGCAAGCACCAGCTCATATCCGGAGAACTCTTTACCATCATAAACAATTATATCAAATCAAAAGGGGGATCCTGTGAGCCTTATATTGCGCCCTTTGCAGTCTTTCTAAATGAAGACGACAAGAACTATGTTGAACCGGATATCAGTGTGATCTGCGACAAATCCAAGCTTACAGACAGAGGATGCTCAGGTGCGCCTGACTGGATTATCGAAATAGTCTCTCCGGGCAGCAGGCGGATGGACTATTATACAAAGCTATTTAAGTACCGCACAGCGGGAGTCCGTGAATATTGGATAGTCGATCCGGAAAAAAGCCGGATCACTGTGTATGATCTGGAACATGAAGATATGCAGGAATATTCTTTTTCTGATACTGTGAAAGTAAACATATACCCGGATCTGTCAATAGATTTCAGCCATCTGGATTAAGAAAATCCCCGTGGTGTATTCCACACACCCCGGGGATTTTCTTTTATTTCCACCCAAAACCGTCACGCCACATTCTTACGCTGTCTGCTGCTTTCCTTCTCAAAGTGGATAATTTCGTGATCGCAGATAATGTCCTGAAGGTCTGCCTCATATAATTCCATAAGTGCAAACATGGTATCGGCCTGAGGATAACCTTTTCCTCTTTCGTACTTGTACACGGCCTGTACGGAACCCAGCCGCAGGTATTCCCTCACCTCTTCCACCGAAAGATGCTTCGCTTCCCGCAGCCTTCTCAGGTTGCGCCCAATCAACTTCATGTCATATTCCGGTCTGTACTTCAATGCTTCCTCCTTTGTACTCGTTACGCGAGCACGCGGTGCCAATTCACTTAAGCATCTATAGCTCTGGTGCCTTTCTTCGCCAGGCGAGTATTTCAATATACCATATCCCCCGCGTAAAGGCAAGCCTTTTTCTCAATTGAACTTAAGGATATGGTCGAATGGACAAGAAAATTTTCTATACGCCCAATGAAATCTTCAGGCAGCATAAACTTAACCTCAAGTAAGTCCCTGTGTTCTCTCATCCGTGACAATATGTTCGATCCCGCTATGTTCACTGTTCAAATACGCTTTCAAAAAACTTGGAAACGCTTTATATTGATCCAATTCATCAATCGGAATCCAATGCATGTTCTCTTTATCTCCAAAACGGGTATAACTATTGCTGTGAAGTTCTTGTGATCCTCTTTGTTTCATGACAAAATAAAAACATATTTCATGACAATTCATTCCCTTCAGTGTACCAGTATTTTCATTGAAAAAATTTTCGTGAATAACCGCTAAATGATCTATTTCATAGTGTACTCCTGTTTCCTCGAACACTTCTCTCAATACAGCATCCTCTGCGCTTTCGCCCATATGTACGCCACCACCGATTGAATAGAAGTAATCCTCACGCTCATTTCCTGCAAACAACACACAGCCATCTTCAATTATAATGGCAGCGGCCCGATATCTAAACCAGTTGTTTTCTCTTGTAAAACCACAATCATATATTTTTTGCATTATATCCCCCCTTCCCCTTAGATAAAATCTTTCATCCTTTACACTCGTAATACCGCTATTCTTTACATCACAATCTTACTGTCAAAATACTGTTCTTGAAAATAAATCTGCTCCCTGATCTCTTCCTTTGTAAAACTCACACCTTTAGGTGCAACAACCCATTTTTCTTCCGCATCATCATTTCTGTGTACAATTGCAATGATCGTTCCTGTAAATTTGTCAACTACTTCATCCACGCCTAATATGTAAGCATCCTGTTCCTCTCCGTCCGGTGCCATAATACCTTCTACGTACCCATAATTGATTGGGTAATACATATCCTTATGTTGTGGATGGTAACTGCCTAATGGTCTGTCAACTGTTACGGTTACTGTTCTGCCAATAACGGAATCTATCATCTGTCCTCCCTGTATTTTGAACATCGGTCCATGCAGAATTTGCCTTCGGCAAATGGACCGACAATTGTGGTACATCTTCGATGTATCACTTTCTACATGTCAAGTTTTCATAGAAAACCTGACACAATCTTCGCTCAAAAAGGTAATATGAATATTGTTCATATTACCGCAAAAGATCTTAACCGTCAATTCTGCAACACTACTTCTTTTTCAACATATTTCGAAAAAATAATGCAATTCTGTAACAACTGTAGTATGATATGTGAGAGTTGTTTGAATGACAAAATATGGAGCGATTCGTATGTCCGGAGTGACAAAAGTCATTCACATTATCAAATTGGAGGAGTTGTTATGCAGGCTATTTTTGAATCCATCAACCAGATTTTTGCATTTATCGGCCCTCTGGCCGATTTCCTGTGGGATTTCCCGACCAATTTTGAATGGTATTCATCCATTCCGATTCTGGGAAATTTTTCCTTTGCAATTATCTTACTCTTAGGATCCGGAATCTATTTTAGCTTCCGCATCGGTTTCATGCAGATTACACATTTCAAAAAAGGAATTCAGATCATGGCAAAGGAGCGAACGGCCAAAACCGGAATTTCGCCCCTCGCCTCATTTCTCCTAAGTTCAGCCATGCGCGTTGGACCGGGAAATATTCTGGGTGTTACCGGAGCCATCGCAGTTGGCGGTCCGGGTGCACTGTTCTGGATGTGGATCTCCGCATTTTTCGGTATGGCAGTGGCCTATATGGAAAGTGTGCTGGCACAGATTTTTAAGGAGAAAAAGGAGGATGAATTCGTGGGAGGACTTCCCTTCTACGGAAGAAAGCTTCTGGGAAACAAGGTTTTTGTCGGTGTTTTCCTTTCCATTCTCTATATCCTCTACGCATTCTGCTGTCTCCCGGCACAGGGCTTTAACGTGGTTTCATCGATCGGGCGTATGACCGAGATTGCCACCAGCTCTACCATAGCAGCGAATTCTGTATTTTATTACATCATAGGTGCCTTGATTATCGTACTGACTGCAGTGATCACCTATGGCGGAATCAAAAAAGTTTCCAACTGGACCAATAAAATGGTACCGGTAATGGCGGTTCTGTACATCCTTACAGTCATTGTACTGATACTTTTAAACCTTGGTTCAGTACCTTATTTCTTTACCTCTGTATTTCAGGGCGCCTTCAAACCGGAGGCCTTTTTCGGGGGTGTATTCGGCACCGTGCTGGCTCAGGGTGTCCGGAGAGGACTGATGTCCAACGAGGCAGGACAGGGAACCATCACCATGTCAGCGGCAGCCGCTGATGCAAAGCATCCGTGCGAGCAGGGTATTTTAGCATCCATCGGTGTATTCTTAGATACCATTGTCATCTGTACCCTTTCCGGATTTGTTGTTGTCATGGCTCACTGCTGGGACGGCACAAACGGACAAGCCTGGATGGATCTGGATAAGCTGCCAAAATTCACAGAGTCCATTGCGGCACTGACGCCGGGAACCGCGGCTAATGCCATTATTTCTTTTCTGGTAACCCTTTGCTTCTGCATGTTTGCCTACACCTGCCTTCTGGGCATGATCAGCTTTTCTGAAATTGCAGCCAACCGTATCCGCAAGGACAGGAAGTTTATCAATATCATCCGTGGTCTGGCGCTGTTTGTCGCTGCATTCGGAATCTTATGTAACATTGCCGGTCTGGAACTTGGAAACCTCTGGGCATTCTCCGATCTGGGGAATATCCTGATCGTGTTCTTCAACGTGCCGATTGTCTACGTGGGAGCAAAGTACGTCATTCGCGCCACCAAACATTACAAGAGGCAGGATGGCACGCCTTTTACCTCTGCGGTCATAGGACGGGATGACTGCACCTACTGGGACGAGCGGGCGAAAGAAAACAAATAATCGGAGTTTCCCATTTTCGACCGTACAAAACTCTTCAGCTGTACAGATAATTTTCGGTCTTTCTTATTTTTGACTAATTTTCGATAAAAACCCTTTCAAAATGGGCGATAGAGCTAAAAATTGTCTCTGCCGCCCATTTTCAGCCTGAATCCGGACTTGTGATTAATCCTTTCATAATAGGCCCTTTTCTTTATTTCACATGCAAAAACAGTTCTTCTCCGGCTGTGTGTCATGATTGTCCACAAAGGTTACGGCATGTTCCAGGTCCTCCCCAGTCAAAGTATCATCAAAAATGGTACTCATGTCATTTCTGAAAATTTGCCGTCTTTTTAAAGAATCCCTTTAAAAACTCCCTTTAAAACTCTTTTGTTTGAGGCCAATATATAATTCTAAGTTGACAGCCGATCAATGGCACCCGCGGCAGCTGCTGCAATTCCCGCCGCAGGAAGAAGACTTTCCCTTTTTCCTGTTTTTCACGAGAGTCCGGCACACCAGAACAACAAGAAGAATTAAAATGATTAGTACAACTGCAGTCCCCACATTTCTCACTCCTTTCCATGTAACATCAGACAGGTCTTTCTTTCCTATAGACCCCGTTGGGGAAATATGCTATAATCATGTTCATTACATATATCATATGGTAATGAAAGCTGTATATTTTGTGTGGAGGTAACTATGTCAGCAAAAGAATCCCATAATACCGAATCATCCGAAAATTATCTGGAAACCATTCTGATCTTAAGTAAAAAATTACCGGTGGTGCGCTCTGTGGATATTGCAAAGGAGCTGGGCTTTAAAAAATCCAGCGTCAGCATTGCAATGAAAAATCTCCGTGCCAAAAACCAGATTACTGTCACAGATGCCGGATTTATCTACCTGACAGAGGAGGGACTTGCCATAGCAGAAATGATCTACGAAAGACATGAACTGTTATCGAAAGGGCTCATCTCCCTGGGGGTAGACCCTAAGGTTGCAGTAGAGGATGCCTGCAGAATTGAGCATGTCATCAGTTCAGAAAGCTTTGCGGCCATTAAAGCGCATATGCATCTGTCTGATGACAAAACTCCCTCCGGTCCATCAGTCCCCTGATATCCCTGTCAGAATAATCCGCCAATTCCATAAACCAGAAAGGCCATGAGCCATGCAATCAGGCACTGCCAGATTACCACAAAAGCGGCCCATCTGGTTCCCAGTTCCCGCTTGATGGATGCAATTGCAGCCACACATGGTGAATATAACAGACAGAAGGTAAGAAGGCTTGCTGCCGCACGGGGTGATAAAAGCCCCACTACCGCGTTCTGTCCGCCAAAAAGAATCGTAAGTGTGGAAACCACACTCTCCTTTGCCATAATCCCGGTAATCAGTGCAGAGGAAACCCTCCAGTCCCCAAATCCAACCGGTGCAAATACCGGGGAAATCAATCCTGCCAGAGCTGCAAGCATGCTGTTTCTGGAATCCGTTACCACATTCATGTGGATATCAAAGGTCTGCAGGAACCAGATTACAATCGTTGCGATAAAAATCACGGTAAATGCCTTCTGTAAGAAATCCTTTGCTTTCTCCCATAACAGCTGTGCCACATTTTTCACTCCCGGCATGCGGTAATTGGGAAGTTCCATTACAAAAGGAACCGCCTCCCCTTTAAACATGGTTTTCCGGAGTAAAAATGCCATGAGAATTCCAACTGCAATTCCACCGAAATACAATGCTATCATAACAAGTGCAGAATGCTTTGGGAAAAATACCGCTGCAAAAAATGCATATATAGGCAGTTTTGCAGAGCAGCTCATATAGGGTGTCAGTAAAATTGTCAGCTTCCGGTCACGCTCCGACGGCAGGGTCCGGCTGGCCATTACGCCCGGAACCGTACAGCCGAAGCCAATCAGCATTGGCACAATGCTCCGCCCTGACAAACCGATTTTGCGAAGCAGCTTGTCCATAACAAAGGCCACCCGCGCCATATACCCGCTGTCCTCCAGCAGTGACAAAAACAAAAACAAAGTCACAATGATTGGTAAAAAGCCAAGGACAGAACCCACTCCCTGGAAAATTCCATCAATCACAAGGGAATGCAGCACCGGGTTGACATGTGCCCCTGTAAGGGCGGTATCCACCAGTTTGGTCAATGCCTCTATCCCTATATTAAGGAGATCCGAAAGTGCTGCCCCAATCACACTGAAGGTCAGCCAGAACACCAGCCCCATAATTCCGATAAAGCATGGAATGGCTGTATATTTTCCCGTGAGTATCCGGTCCATTTTTTCACTGCGGATACGCTCTTTGCTCTCCCCGGGCTTAACTACAGTCTCCTGACACACTTTATTTATGAAGGAAAAACGCATATCTGCAATGGCAGCAGCACGGTCAAGACCACGCTCCTTTTCCATCTGACAGATAATGTGTTCCAGTGCCTCCTTTTCATTCTGGTCAAGCCCCAGCTGGTCCTCAATCAGGTGATCTCCCTCTGCCAGTTTGCTGGCAGCAAACCTAACCGGAATATCTGCCTGCTTTGCATGATCCTCTATCAGGTGCATAATTCCGTGCAGGCAGCGGTGCACCGCACCACCATTATCATCTGCACTGCAGAAATCCAGCCTCTCAGGCTTTTCCTGATACTTTGCAATATGCAGTGCATGGGCAATCAGCTCGTCAATTCCCTCATTCTGTGCTGCGGAGATTGGAACCACCGGAATCCCTAACATCTCTTCCATCCGGTTCACCATAATAGAGCCGCCGTTTTCCCTCACCTCATCCATCATATTAAGAGCCAGCACAATGGGAATATCCAGCTCCATGAGCTGCATGGTCAGGTAGAGATTCCTCTCTATATTGGTGGCATCCACAATATTGATAATCCCCTTCGGATGCTCCTTAAGTACAAAATTTCTGGTGACGATTTCTTCACTGGTGTAAGGCGACATGGAATAGATACCCGGAAGATCTGTAACCAGCGTATGACTCTTTCCACGTATTTCCCCATCCTTACGATCCACGGTTACTCCCGGAAAATTTCCTACATGCTGGTTGGATCCTGTCAGCTGATTAAATAAAGTTGTCTTACCGCAGTTCTGATTTCCGGCAAGGGCAAAAGAAAGAACCGTTCCCTCCGGCAGTGGTTTTTCTGTTTTTTTCTCATGATATTTGCCACCCTCTCCCAGTCCCGGATGGGGAATTACCTTATTCCGTTCCTTTGCCTGCACCGGTCTTTCGTCTGTCACATTTTCGATTTCAATCTTTTCTGCATCTGAAAGACGTAATGATAGTTCATAGCTTCTGATCCGAAGTTCCACCGGATCCCCCATCGGTGCATACTTTACCATGGTAATTTCCGCTTTGGGAATAATACCCATATCCAGAAAATGCTGACGCAGCTCCCCTTCCCCACCAACACTTTTTACTGTTGCTGTCTTACCGATCGGTAAATCTTTTAACGTCATTTCCACCCTTTCCTTTCGTACCTTTCTTATTGATGTTTCATACATCAACCATATGTTAGTTTAGCCTAATTCTTTTGTTTTGTCAATCTCCATATGTTTCCAGAAAGTTATGACGTACTCCATCCTGTTTGTACCCGATCACGGTATTTAAGTTCACATTTTCCACACTTCTGAATATATTTTTGGCCACATAGGGATTGTCCTTTTCCAGTGTATGGATCAGTTTCTTCACCTCTGCCCTCTTTGAGCCCTTCTCTGTTCCCCCGCAAGATGCACAATTTTCCGTAAACCTGCATGCACACTGGATAAAATGCAGATCATTGTAGCGTGCCCAGTGGATAATATCCGCTTCCCGGATCAGATAAAGGGGCCGGATCAATTCCATTCCCGGAAAATTTGTGCTGTGAAGCTTCGGCATCATGGTCTGGATCTGTGCGCCGTAGAGCATCCCCATTACGATGGTCTCAATCACATCATCAAAATGGTGTCCCAGCGCTATTTTATTACATCCCAGCTCCCTTGCCTTACTGTAAAGATAGCCTCTTCTCATCCGGGCACACAAATAACACGGCGATTCTGTGATATCAGCTACGGTATCAAAAATCTCCGTGCGAAAAACGGTGATGGGAACGTTTAAGATTTTCGCATTATTTACAATTCTCTCATAATTTTCTTCATTGTATCCCGGATTCATCACCAGAAAAACGGTCTCAAAATTCTTCTTTCCATGGCGCTCCAGTTCCTGAAACAGCTTCGCCATCAGCATGGAATCCTTTCCCCCTGAAATGCAGACAGCAATCTTATCCCCGTCCTGTATCATCTCATAGGTATTGATTGCTTTGGTAAAGGGTCTCCAGATGGTCTTCTTAAATTTCTTAATTATACTGCGTTCTGCATCTGCTGCCCGCTCTGCAAAGGTATCCTTTGCTTCCGGTTTCATGAAATCCGCCAGCTTTTTCTTAAGATATGCGCGGTATCCCCCCTCCACGCTGTAAATCTCATAGCCTTTTTCCATGTATTCTTCTGCCAGCTCATCACTTTTTTCTCCGGTATAGCAGATTAAATAGACCGGCCGATCCTTAGGAATATCCTTCAGATGCTCCTCAAATTCCTCCCAGAAAATATTGACGGCATCCGGATAGGTTTCCCTTTCATAATCCTCCCCCCGCCTTATATCAATTATAAGCTTCTGTCTTTTATCCTCTTCCAGTTCATCCACAGTCTTACGGTACATGATTTACACACCTTTCTTTCTTTGCTGCTGTGATTATACCATTGACTGCAGATACTGTCTACTCTTCGTGCTCCCGCACCATCTTGAACAGCTGTACCCGGTTCCGTATTCCCAGTTTCCTGTATATATTTAAAATGTGTTTTTTCAGAGTGTTGGTACTAATGGTCAGTTCATCGCAGATCACGGCATTTTCCTTGCCCTGCATCAGGCACCGCAGAATCGTATCTTCCCTGCGGGTCAGATTGTATTTCTCCACCGTCTCTGTGACCGTCAGTTTTTCCTTTTCCTCGCCGCCGTTCTTTTTGTACTTTTCCAGCCGGTATGCCAGATGATCCTTTAACATATCTAAAATAAAAATATCGTCATACTCAAAATTCTGCTTTCCAATGGTCCGGTAAAAGGTGATAGTCCCAAGAAAATGATGATCCTTTGCGATTACCATCTGAAGGGAATAATGCCAGTTGTTGGGTTTATATACTTTCTTATAATACTCAGTCTGTTCTCTTACCTCATCACTCATGATATCTGTTTCCCGGTAAATCAACGCCTTGCCGCTGAGCATGATTCCCCTGCTGTAATCCAGTTCCTCATACTCCTGTGCCAGATTTCCCTCACAGTTATAGGTTACCGGCCGGTCCAGCTTCTTGTCATCCTCCATGGATGCCAGATAGAAATCCGCACTGTCATAATCAATCAGAAGTTTTAGCTGTTCCAACAGTTCTTTACGCATTTCATCAAAATTTTCCATGGTATAAATCTTATAAATAATGGTATTTAAGATAATCCAGTCATTCGTCTCACGCATTTTCATCCTTGTATTCTCCTGTAAGTTTCTGCCTCTTATTTACGCTGCCCTATTTTTTTCATAAAAAAAGACGTACTTCATTTCCTGAAGTACGCCGTCTTTGGCATAGAAACCGGCTTTTTTCTATAAAGCAGATGACGGGAGTCGAACCCGCCTCCCCAGCTTGGGAAGCTGGTGTTCTACCGATGAACTACATCTGCACTTATCAACTCTCTTATTATAGCACTTGAATGCTTAATTGTCACTAAAAAATTTTAATTTTATGTAACTATTCAGAACCCCTTAGAATTAGATAATCAGAATCGTCATGCTTGCATGTAAGAGGCTGATTATCTAATTCGTAAGGTGGCTCGGATAGAGTCACTGCCCCATATATGAGCAAAATTAGCTGCAAAGCAGCGAGAAAGCACGTGAAACGTGCGGTTTTGCGAATGTATGGGGAGGGGGTCTGAATAGTTACAATTTTATTTCACTTCACTGGCGGCTTACGGTTGTCAGGGCATAACCACCTGGTTCAGAATTCCAGTCAGATGTGCAATTACCACACCATAATTTGTCATGGGAATCTTCTGGGCTTTTGCCCGGTCAATCCTGGACAAAACATACTTTCGGTTAAACATACAGGCACCGCACTGGATAACCAGATCATATTTTGACAAATCTTCCGGAAAATCCGTCCCGCTCACATTCTCTATGGAGATTTTCTCTCCGAACCGTTTCCTGAGCATCCGGGGAATCTTAACCCTTCCGATATCCTCAGCCAGAGGTGCATGGGTGCAGCACTCCGCAATCAGAACATGGGACTGTTCCGTCAGGGAATCAATCTTTTTTGCCCCCTCCACGTAATAAGGCAGATCCCCCTTATAAGCAGCAAACAACACGGAAAAAGAAGTCAGCATGCTCTCCCCGGGCTTATGCTCATAGACATAATCAAAGACCTGGGAGTCCGTAATAATAAGCTTCGGAGGCTTTGCAAGGGTTTTCAGTGCGGGAATCAGCTTGTCCGTTGTCACACTCATGATCAGACATTTCTTATCCAGAAGTTCTCTTAATGTCTGCACCTGCGGTAAAATCAGTCTTCCTTTCGGTGCCTGGATATCCTGGGGCATCACCAGCATGACCAGATCATTTTCCCCCACCAGATTTCCGGTAATGAGACGCTCACCAAAATTTTCCGGCATTTTCCGTGCCATTGCTTCCCGGACAGAATCCATTCCCTCGCCGGTTCTAGCACTTACGATCAGTGCCTCCTCACCGGTTTTACTCTTTAAGAATTCAAAAAGAGGTTTTGTTGGGGAAATATCTGCTTTGTTGATCACAAGAAGAACCGGGGTATTTTTCTCCCGGAAAAAATGATACCATTTGATTTCCTCTCTAAAAATCACTTCCCGGTCTGCCGGTATCATTTCTTTTGCAGTTCCAGCCTTCGCCCCCTCGCCTTCTGCTGTCCCATCCTCAGCAAATACAATCACTGCAAGGTCTGTTTTATCCGCAGCCAGCCTGGTACGTTCCACCCGCTGTTCCCCGAGAATGCTCTCGTCATCAAACCCCGCAGTATCGATAATCGTGCATGGGCCAAGGGGATGAATTTCCATGGCCTTATAAACCGGATCCGTGGTGGTTCCTGCCACCTCCGCCACGATGGACACCTCCTGTCCGGTAAAAGCATTGATAAATGATGATTTTCCACTGTTGGTTTTTCCAAATACACCGATATGCAGCCGGTTTGCTGATGGTGTTTCATTTAAGGATCCACTCATCCTGCTTTCCTCCCTTCTCTTTTCATTTTATGATACAAGGGTCAAAAGGTCAGAGCTCGTTCCTGCTTGCAGGATAAAAGTTCTGACTTGTTGACCCGCAGCATTCTTAATAGAAAGCCTTTCTCTTACCGTACGCGGATTTAGAATCGGAAATCTCTCTTTCCCTCTGAAATATCATGGATATGTTCATAGGTTGTCTGCTTAACCTTTGGATTTGGAATGGTTTCAATTTCCCGCTCAATAAGCTCCATTCCAATTTTTCTGGTCTCAGGGCTGGCATAATCTTCCAAATATTCCTTTAAGGTCATAAGTGCATTGGGATGACAGCAGTTTAAGATCTGCATATTCTTGCATAGTGCCATAAAACGGTCACCGGTTCTGCCCTCTCTGTAGCAGGCAGTACAAAATGAGGGAATATACCCCAGCTTCATCAGCCAGTTTACCACTTCATCCAGGGTTCTCTGGTCGCTGACATCAAACTGCTCGGAAGTCTCACTGGCATTTTTCTCTGCCTCCGGATTCGCATAGCCGCCTACACTGGTCTTTGAGGCCCCACTGATCTGGGAGACTCCAAGGGGAAGCACCTTTTCACGGACAGCCTGGCTCTCACGGGTTGAAATGATCATACCGGTATATGGCACTGAAATACGGATCAGTGCACAGATTTTTGCAAAAATGTCATCACTGATTCCATTATCGAATACGGATGGGTCAATATCATCTGCACGCTTGATTCTTGGCACACTGATGGTATGGGGCCCCACTCCATGAACGGCCTCCAAATGCTCCGCATGCATAAGAATGCCTGCAAATTCATAGCGGTAGAGTTCCAGTCCAAAGAGTACGCCAAGTCCTACATCGTCAATACCACCCTCCATTGCCCGGTCCATTGCCTCCGTATGGTAAGCATAATCATGCTTTGGTCCGGTGGGATGCAGCCTTTCATAGCTTTCTTTATTGTAGGTTTCCTGGAAAAGGACGTAGGTTCCGATCCCGGCATCTTTAAGCTTTCTGTAGTTTTCCACAGTGGTGGCTGCAATATTGACGTTGACCCGGCGGATTGCCCCGTTTTTATGTTTAATACTGTAAATCGTGTTGATGCACTCTAAAATGTACTCGATAGGATTGTTCACCGGATCTTCTCCCGCCTCAATTGCCAGACGTTTGTGTCCCATATCCTGCAGTGCCGTAACCTCTTTTACAATTTCCTCCTGGGTCAGCTTTTTCCTTGCAATATGCTTGTTTTTCATATGGTACGGACAGTACACACAGCCGTTTACGCAATAATTGGACAAATACAGCGGCGCAAAAAGCACGATACGGTTTCCGTAGAAATCCTTTTTTATCTGCTGTGCCAGTTCAAAAACCTCCTGAATCCTGTCCTCATTCTCACAGGCTAACAGAACCGATGCCTCCCGGTGATTTAAGCCTTTTCGCTCTTTTGCCTTCTCAATAATGGCATCCACCAGTTCCATATTATCCTTGTTGGCATCCGCATATGCCAGTGTATCTTTAATTTCCTCGTCGGAGATAAACTCCTCCGCCTTCATTGATTTCACATCGTACATTGATTTTTCCTCCTTATCATCGTTTCATACACCCAAAATCATGAAACATAGTCTCCCCTGCTTACCACCACTTCATATCCGATACTTTCCATCCGCCTCTGCATGCAGTACCGGCACTCTGCCGCCTCATCTCCGGTGCAGATTTTATTGTCATACAACAGATACTTATCTCTGACTGCCACCGGTGACAGATTGGGCATTACCACGTTGGCACCGGCTTTAATGCCTTTTTCCCGTCCCAGGGGATGGATGGTTCCAAGGGCTGTGGTAGCCGGAAGCAGTACATGGGGATGTATCAGCCGGATGATGGAAAGAAGCCTCAGAGTATCTTCCATGGTTCCCGCTTTCTCATGCCCCAATGGTGTATCCTTCTGGGGAATAAAGGGACCGATTCCCACCATCTGGGGCTTAAGCTCCTTAATAAACTGTAAATCTTCATATAAAGTATCCACTGTCTGCCCCGGGGAACCCACCATAAATCCACAGCCGGTCTGATAACCGATTTCCTTCAAATCCCACAGACACTGTTTGCGGTTTACAAGGGACATTTCCGGCGGATGCAGGGCATGGTAGTGATCTTCATCCGCCGTTTCATGCCGGAGCAGATACCGGTCTGCCCCCGCATCAAAATAAGCCTGATAACTTTCCTTTGATTTTTCTCCGATTGAAAGGGTGATGGCACAATCCGGATAAGCCTGCCGGATTTTTTTAATGATTCCACAGAGCACTTCATCCGTATAAAAAGGGTCCTCTCCCCCCTGCAGCACAAAGGTCCTAAATCCCAGCTCATAGCCGTTTTTGCAGCAGGAAAGAATTTCCTCCTCCGTGAGACGATACCGGTCCGCCCTTCTGTTACTCCGGCGGATTCCGCAGTATCTGCAGTCATTTTTGCAGTAATTGGTAAACTCGATGAGTCCACGGATAAAAACCTGCTTTCCATAAATCTGATCCGCCCTCTCCCTTGCCCTTGCATGAAGATAATCCATCGTTTCCCTGTCCTCTGTGGTAAGCAGAAGTTTCAGACTGTCTTTATCGATATTCTGTTCTTTTTCTATTCTGTCAACGAGTTCCCTTAACATTTGAATATACCGTCCTGGCACTCACGCCATCCAATCTTCCAATTTTTCCTGAAAGCGCATTGATTTCATCCTGGGAAGCATCCACTGCCACACTGATGATATTCACCCCCCGCTCCCGGTAGGGAATTCCCATACGCCCCACCACACAATCTCTGTATTCATGGAGTAACGCATTTAAAGGCTCTGCCGCCTCATCCTTCTCCACAATAATTCCGATTAATGCTATTCTTGTTTCCATCTTCTCCTCTTTTCCAATATGCCGATATGTTTCCCTTACGAATAGACTTCCTCGAACTAAAAAAGCTGCACCTCATGAAAGGTACAGCTTCTAAACCCTTCCGGCTTCAGCCGGAGGGGAAAATACTATGATACATAATTCCTGTATCAAATGACTACTGTTCTTTCATGTCAACCATGATTTTCATGTCAGAGTGTCAGCTTATTCTATTATATCAATGGTATGATATGAGGGTCAAAAGGTATTTTGCCCCTCATGTGTGTGCGGGTCAACAAGTCAGAGCTCTTATCCTGCAAGCAGGAACGAGTTCTGACCTTTTGACCCTTGTATCATGGTATTAGTGATGGAACAGACGGATTCCCGTAAAGCTCATGACCATTCCATATTTATTACATGTCTCAATGACATTGTCATCACGAACCGAACCGCCCGGCTCAGCCACATATTTCACACCACTCCTGTGAGCCCGCTCAATGTTATCTCCGAATGGGAAAAATGCATCAGAGCCTAATGCCACATCGGTATTCTTATCCAGCCATGCACGCTTTTCCTCCGGAGTAAATACCTCCGGTTTTACTTTGAAAATATTCTGCCATGCGCCATCTGCAAGGACATCCATATAATCCTCCCCCATGTACAGATCAATCGCATTGTCACGGTCCGCACGCTTGATGCCGTCTACAAACTGAAGTCCCAGCACCTGCGGAGACTGACGCAGCCACCAGTTATCTGCCTTGCTTCCTGCAAGACGGGTACAATGGATTCTGGACTGCTGGCCGGCACCGATACCGATTGCCTGTCCGCCCTTTACATAGCATACAGAGTTGGACTGGGTATACTTTAAGGTAATCATGGAAATAGCCAGATCAATCTTTGCCTGTTCTGTCAGTTCCTTGTTCTCTGTTACAATATTATCAAAGAATTTATCGTCTATATGCAGTTCATTTCTTCCCTGCTCAAAGGTGATACCAAATACATCCTTGCGCTCGATTGGTGCCGGTTCATAATCGGGATCAATCTGAATCACACAGTAATTGCCCTTTTTCTTCTGCTTTAAGATTTCAAGAGCTTCCTCCGTGTAGCCCGGTGCAATCACGCCATCCGATACCTCACGCTTAATCACCTTTGCCGTGGAAGCATCACAGACATCTGACAGAGAAATGAAATCTCCAAAGGAAGACATACGGTCAGCTCCTCTTGCCCGGATATAGGCATTGGCAAGGGGTGTAAACTCAATATCCATATCATCCACCCAGTAAATTTTCTTCTCCACGTCAGAAAGTGGAAGTCCCACTGCTGCACCTGCCGGTGAAACATGCTTAAAAGAAGCTGCTGCCGGAAGTCCGGTTGCCTTCTTAAGCTCCTTTACCAGCTGCCATCCATTGAAAGCATCCAGAAAGTTTATGTATCCTGCCCTGCCGGAAAGTACCTGAATTGGCAGCTCTCCTCCCTTTTGCATATAAATTCTGGCGGGTTTCTGATTTGGGTTACAACCGTATTTTAATTCATATTCCTGCATGATGATTCTCCTTTTCTCTGTACTGGTTCCTTTAAAAGTTCACACTTCACCGCCCTCACGGGTAATACTGTGTGGACATAAGATCGTATCTTACACATTTTTATTCACGATTCTTGACTCATATTTTCCGGTTGCAATATCGATAAAACGGACAAACAATGACACTTTATTGTCCTCATTCAAGTTAGACCATACCATATTGGTAAAGGTATCGATATCTCCGTCAATATCTACCCAGGCAGGCTCTCCCTCAAAGCTTGGAAGCGGATTTCCATCTCCCATATAAGTGTGGATGAAATGTCCCTCTCCGGCTATGGGGTTATGATAAGCAAAAGTATAACGGTTGCACGCATCCGGATTTCCGTTATTGCTCTTTAAAATAGACATGGCATAATTGAACTCCCCGTTTTCCACATGTAGAATTCCAGAAATACGAGGTGTATAGTTGGGAGCATCCGGCTCAAACTCTCTTGTGCGCAGTGCCTGCTCAAAAGTCTGCTGCTTATCCATCAGCTCATAAATAGTATCGGTCTGGTCTCCATTGGTCACAATGGTCTTGTTTCCAAGAACCCGTACCGGTGCATAGATAATAAGACTTGGGTCCTCCAGCTTTGACGGATCAAAAGCCTGTGTTCTGATTCCCTCTCCATCCTCTGCAAATACACGGTTACGGCTGTTTTCACTTCTTCCCATAATAAAGTAAGCGGTTACCGCCTTTGTCCCATCTTTGGAGCGGCCGATCACAATCCCGCGTCCCGGATAAGTTGTTGCGCTTAATTCACTGCTCAGAGCTTTCTTTTGCATGTTTTTCTCCCTCCTGTTTTCCTTATGTTTTAATGATAAAATGATAGGTACGGATTGTCAAGCTTGCTTGTAAAAAAGTACCCTTATCTCCCTATATCTGCCTCTTAAGGGCATCTACTGCGGTGATTTCCTCCATCATACACATTTCCTTCAGATCATCCGCATTTCCATCTGAGTGTTCCACCTCTTTTGAAAAAATACGGGCAGTATCTATACGGTCCGCCAGTGTGAATTTTCCACCATTTTTCTTAAAACGGGCAGCATCCATATCCCTTATTACCAGTGTGGATACAATCGCCATCTTGGCGTAAGACAGGATGTCATAATCATAGACGGCATTCATCAGATACCGGTACACAAAGTATACCAGCAGATGCTCATAATAAAGCTCCGAATAATCCGGTGACATAAGATATTCCGTCATCAGTGTTACATAGGTATCTTCATGAAAAAGTTCCGCAAACTCTGCTTTTGTATGAATCCACTCCTCATCCAGTTCCTCCATCGTCAGAAAAAAGGAAAATCGTTCGGAAAAATCCTTATAGGACAGACTTTGTTCCATCCTGGCCACCGACTCATTTTCACCTTCTTTCAGCTCCGGGCTGTCTGATTTATGTTCCGTGACCCGGACCCTCCACTCCTCCAGAATGGAAAAATCATCCTTTGCCTGTGCATGGTTCAAAATTCCCTGAGCCTGATCACAAAATGTAAGAAATTCCTGCATTCTCCGGGCAATCGAATGCTCCCTGTTCTGCAAGATAAAAACTGCCTCATTCTGCACCCATTCCATAAAGGAAACACAGAGCGGATCATCTTCCCCGTCATCACAGATTCCCGGCAGTTCAATATCCACAAGCTTTTCCGGTTCCGTTCTGGAAAAAAGAATGCGGCCTGCCTCCTCACAGGAGAGACTTAATCCCTTCTGTTCCACATCCCCATATGCAATGGAAAAACGCGGATACTCCGTACACACTTCGCACAGGGCCTCTTCCCCCAGTGCCGTGTAAAGGTCACAGAGATTCTGATCATTTAACATGGCACAGCGTTTCGGTCCTTTTAGCTTGAAACGGTATCCGCCATCCTCCGCCACAAACATGCTGTCTTTTAATCTTGCTCCGAAATCACCCTCCACGCTGTTGTAGTAACCGTAGGAGTCCTCATCAATATCAATTTCCCACCCCGCACAGCAGCTGTCCTTACACTTATCTGCAATGCAGGAAAATTCCTCATAGTACTCCGGGACACGTAAAATCACAGTGTCTGCCTCTCTTTCTGTTCTTTCTCTGCCAGCTGTCTTTCCTCTTCCATAGCCTTGAAATCTGGATCTTCCGTACCTTTAAAATGGTTATAAGCCATGTAGCCGATACACCAGATCAGACCTGCCATGGTAGTGGAAAGAAGTATTTTAACACCACAGGAAGCCACAAGCGGAAACGTCATCCCACCCGTCCTAAAAGAGATGGCAAGAGTATGTATTGGAAGAAGAAGCATCTTCCATAATCCGTAGTAGGCTGCCGCGATCACACCAAGGCCATAGCAGATAAGACCCAGCAGCTCATTCATATGTTTTCTCATATATGAGATCCCTCTTTCTTTTTTAGTGTGTTTCACTCATTCCATAAACAACACGATTTTTCCCTCTTCCAGGGTCTTTTTTAAATCAATCACCCTCTGATTGGATGACCCTCTGAATTTAAGGGTAATATCCTTTTTTTCCTCCATAAAGGGGCCATCCACCAGAATATCGATAAGCGAAAGCATCTCTTTCGTATCCTTCGTAAATTTCCGGCCGCCCTCTGTCAGGTCCCTGTCATAAATATATCCGGTAAAAGCCCAGATATTC
The DNA here is from genome assembly GCA_022772675.1 of Agathobacter sp. Classification (GTDB taxonomy): domain Bacteria; phylum Bacillota; class Clostridia; order Lachnospirales; family Lachnospiraceae; genus Roseburia. Next base: position 19,883 of record JALEZW010000013.1, read on the forward strand.
TTATCCGGATGTTCTTTTCTCACCCTTCTTAAAAACGGCAGCAGAGTCTCCTGATTTTCCTCCTCAAAGGGTTCTCCCCCCAGCAGGGTAAGTCCTGCAATATAAGCAGGCTCCAGCGAATCCAGAATCTCCTTCTGCACTTTTTCATCAAAGGGCTCTCCATAAGAAAAATCCCATGTCTGGGGCTGAAAGCAACCCTTGCAGGCATTCCGGCAGCCGGACACAAACAAAACCGTCCGGCAGCCCAGTCCATTTGCTATATCACAATATTTGATTCCCGCATAATTCATATACTACATATTCTTCTTTCTTAACACATTGATACATAATACTGCAGACATTGGACAGCCGAAAACTCATAATTTACAGATGCAGAACTCTCTCTTTAATTTCCTGCGTTCTTCCCTGATTCCAGAACTGGGTGCCGATATAACCGCAGGTACGGCGGGCCACACTCATCCTTGCCTGATCGCGGTTTCCACAGTTAGGGCACTCCCAGACGAGCTTTCCGCTTCCCTCTTCCTCTACGATCTTGATTTCGCCATCATAGCCACAGGCCATGCAGTAATCACTCTTGGTATTCAGCTCAGCATACATGATGTTTTCATAAATATACTGCATAACCGCAATCACCGCATCAATGTTATTCTGCATATTCGGAACCTCCACATAGCTGATGGCACCACCCGGAGAAAGTTTCTGGAACTGTGCCTCAAATTTCAGCTTGTCAAAGGCATTGATTTCCTCGGTCACATGCACGTGGTAGCTGTTTGTAATGTAATTGCGGTCTGTTACTCCCTCAATAATGCCAAAACGCTTCTGCAGGCATTTTGCAAATTTATAGGTGGTGGACTCAAGGGGTGTTCCATATAAACTAAAGTCAATATTTTCCTTTTCTCTCCACTCTGCACATGCATCGTTTAACCGCTGCATGACTCGCAGAGCAAAGGGAGTCCCCACTTCCGGATCCGTATGGGAAACCCCTGTCATATAACGGGTACACTCACATAGCCCCGCATATCCCAGAGAAATAGTAGAATATCCGCCATAGAGAAGCTTGTCAATGGTTTCTCCCTTCTTAAGTCTCGCCAGCGCACCATTCTGCCATAAAATCGGAGCCACATCGCTGGGTGTGCCAAGCAGTCTCTTATGCCGGCACATCAGTGCCCGGTAGCACAAATCCAGCCTCTCATCTAAAAGCTTCCAGAATTTCTCCTCATCCCCATTGGAAGAGCATGCCACATCCACCAGATTGATTGTCACCACGCCCTGGTTGAAACGTCCGTAATACTTTGGTTTCCCAGTCTCCGGATCCACATACGGTGTCAAAAAGCTCCGGCAGCCCATACATGGATAGCAGTTTCCGTTTCCGTCTTTATCTACTTTCAGTTCCTTCATCTTTTTCTCGGAAATATAATCCGGAACCATACGCTTTGCCGTACACTGGGCAGCCAGCTTTGTCAGATAAAAATATTTGGAATCCTCATGGATATTATCCTCTTCCAGTACATAGATAAGTTTCGGGAAAGCCGGTGTGATATATACCCCCTTCTCATTCTTAACGCCCTTGATTCTCTGGTGCAGCATCTCCTCAATGATTGCTGCCAGATCTGCACGGGTCTGCCCCTCCGGAACCTCATCCAGATACATGAACACCGTGATAAATGGTGCCTGCCCGTTTGTGGTCATCAAGGTGATGACCTGGTACTGAATCATCTGTACTCCCCTGTTGATTTCCTCTTTTACACGCATCTCGGCAACTTCATTGATTTTTTCTTCATTTAAGTCAAGTCCTACCTGCTTAAACTCCTCACGAACCTGCTCCCGGAATTTCTCACGGCTGACCTGTACAAAGGGTGCCAGGTGGGAAAGGGAAATACTCTGTCCCCCATACTGGGAACTTGCAATCTGTGCAATGGCCTGTGTTGCAATATTACATGCCGTGGAAAAGCTGCGGGGCCTGTCTATTCTCGTCTCGCTGATGACTGTGCCATTCTGAAGCATATCCTCCAGATTCACCAGACAGCAGTTATGCATATGCTGGGCAAAATAGTCCGCATCGTGGAAATGGATAATTCCCTTCTCATGTGCCTCAACAATGTCCTCCGGCAAAAGAAAACGCTTGGTGATATCCTTGCTGACCTCTCCTGCCATATAGTCACGCTGAACACTGTTCACTGTTGGATTCTTATTGGAATTCTCCTGCTTAACCTCCTCGTTATTACACTCCAGAAGAGACAGGATCTGCTCATCCGTGGAATTTGACTTACGCACCAGAGCCCGCTTATACCGGTATGTAATATAATTTCTCGCAACCGTAAAGGCGTGTTTGTTCATCAGCTGGTTCTCCACCATATCCTGAATTTCCTCCACGCTGGGGGAACGCTTCATATTCTCGCAGGCATTCTCCACATTTTCTGCAATTTCTTTAATCTGCTCATCGGTAAGCTTCTCATAGTCAATTACAGACGCATTTGCTTTCTGTACCGCTGCCACAATCTTATTAACATCAAAAAATACCTCTGTGCCGCTTCTCTTAATAATCTTCATACTCTGACCTCTCCTAAATAACGGCCCCTGGAAAAGGTATCTCTTTTCGCCGGAGCCTGATAGCTGTAAAATCTTTCGATATAAACATTACACTATATCTTGTATGTTTGTCAACCATTATTCTACATTATGTGGTTATTTTTTATGTTTTCTGTTGTGTGAACAGTAACCTGTTACAATCCTGTTCACAACCTGTGGTCACTGCGCAGCACGTCTATGAATTTTCCTGCCTCCGCCCACGCCTTTTTGGACTCTGGAATATTCAGATATGCCATCTGGAACACATGGAACATTCCCTCATAGATTGAAAGACGCACTTTCACCCCCTGGGATCTCGCTTTCGCCGCCACAGACACCGAATCACTTAACAGCATCTCTATGGATCCCACCTGAATAAGCATCGGAGGGAATCCCCGGAAATCACCAAAAAGCGGTGAAATATAGGCATCCATGGGATCATGGTCTCCCGGGTAGTCATTCTGATAGATGAGACTCTCCCTAGTATTTCCAAACAGGGGATCCTTCTCATAATTTGTGGTATAGGATTCGCCGCTGGCGGTCAGATCCGTCCAGGGAGACATGGCGATAATCCCCGCCGGCATCGGCATATTGTGGTCCTTTAAATACATGCAGAGTGCCATTGCAAGACCACCGCCTGCAGAATCTCCGGCAAGTATGATCTGCTCCCCGAAATAGCCATTATCAAGGAGCCACTGGTAGGAGGCCACTGCATCCAATAGGGCTGCCGGATAGGGATTTTCCGGTGCAACCCGGTAATCCGGAGTCAGAACACTGCAGCCATGGCTGACCTCATTATACAGTCCTGCAAACACATAGTAGGCATTTCGGACAGCCCCCGTATAGCCGCCTCCGTGCAGCTGCAAAATCACATAATCCGAATTGGGATTCTCCTTAAGGGATAACAGCTTCATGGTAAAATTATCCATGTCAATGGCTGTCATGTTAAAACATGCCGGCGGAATCCATGCCGGTTCCCTTAATCGTTTCCGAAGCTCCCCGCTTTTAATTTTTTTCCCGATTTTAAAATCATTGGTCAGGTGTGACAGCATTTCCGCAATCACACGTCCTTTTATACTTGCCTCATTTTCCATCATATATGAAATCTCCGTTTCAATTCCGTTCTCGCACGCCGATCTCCTAATATCAGGGTTCCCAGAAATAAAAATACCGATGCCCCCAGTGACATCCACGCCAGATACGGAAATGTCATCACATGGCAGGCCACAAGGACAACCGGAATGATACTTAAAAGAACCGTCAAAATTTCCGCCATCATATAGCTCTGCCAGTTTCTCCGGTTTACCAGAATCAGCACCAGCAGCGTAACATCAATGGCAAGAATTCCTCCCGGAAACACATAGTCTAAGGACCATCTGTTATAACCTGTCAGATAATCAATTCCAAGAAGCAGTACAACTGCCAGAAGAATCAGGCTTACAGTTTTTGCCATATAACCGGATTTTCCCAGTACTGCCATCCGAAGAACCACATTCAGATACAACAGAATATTACCGGCAATCAGGCTCCAGGCCACATCCTTATCCACCGTATAATTGATGATTACAAGGATTGTCTCCACCACAATAGACAGAAACAGCACCAGATTTTCCAAAAAGCGAAACCGTCTGGTTACCTCAATTGCATCCGGATACCGGTTTTCTCCCTTGGTTCCGTCCGTTTCCAGCACATGCTGGCAGAGAGGACAGCGATCCGTGTCATCCAGAATCACCACATTACATTTCTGACATCTATTCATAGTACACCCCGTTTGTCTCTATTTCCACATCCACACCATCTGCTGCAATTTTCCGGAAAAACGCCTTCTGCACCAGCGGTTCGGATAAAATCGAGCTGAAGGTAAATACCAGTGTATCCTGATAGGAACAGATGGTTCCCTTTATGTCCTGTCCCTTTGACATGGCGATAAAAGCGGAAAATCCGTCCACATGGGACTGATACAGCTCATCTATTTTAATATTCCCGATATTCGTGATTGTAGTCGTATTTGCCACTGCCGACTTCGTATAAACCACACGCATGGCTATTTTTTTGATAAACAGCGGCACCGGACGCAGGAACTTATTTCTCTGATTTGACACACTGTAGGAAAAGAGATCCTCCAGATGCTCTTTATTGATCTGGGAGTGCAGACTCTCTTTTATCAGTGCCAGAACCTCCTCAAAGGTATAGGATTCTTTCCTGGGACAAAACTCTGCCGAAACCATCACAAAGAAATTTTTTGTGGTATCAGAGTCAAAATACGGGCGCAGATTAACGGGAACCGCCACCCGGATTGGTCGTTTTCCCGGCATCCCGTGCAAAAGTTCCTGATAAACACTCCACACAAAAACAGCCACAAAATACTCATTCAAAGAGGCGCCATAGTCATGTGCCACCTTCTTCAACTGTGTAACCGGCATTCTGCCGTGCATCACACCAAATTCCCCTGCCGGAAGCCTGTCTTCATGGATCAGATATGCTTTTTCCCGGATAAAACCGCTGGGTCTGCTTCTCTTATAGTTGCGGACAAAACTGTCCTCCCGGCTCAGGGATGTATCCACACTCAAATTGTCCCCGGTCTGCTTTGCCAGCTCCGGATGTACCAGTCTTAAATACTGATAGGTCAGTTCCCTCAAAAAATTGATGGCTCCCATTCCGTCCGTCAGAACGTGGAATACTTCCAGATTGATTCTTGTTTTGTAATAAGTAACCCGAAACAGGTAACTCCGGTTCTTATTCTGCCGGATAAAACGGCAGGGAAACATATTTTCCTCTGTGACCCTTGGTGCTTTTTTTCCATTTTCCTCAAAATAGTACCAAAACACCCCGGTTCTTAAGCGGACATTAAATCCATCAAATTTCGGCAGTACCATATCAAGTGCCTTCTGCAGAAACTCTCTTTTAATCTCCTCTTTTAACGTCACGCTGATGCGAAATACATTGGTCATGCTCTCCCCTGCAATGGAGGGAAAGAGATGCGCTGTATTATCCAGTTTATCCCAGCGGATCTGCCTGGAAACCGGTTTCTTATTTTTTTTATTTTTCATTTTAACACATGCTTTCCTATCCCGTCATAACTTTCCTGATCTATTCAAAACCTCTCCCCATACATTCGCAGAACTGCACGACAAGTCGTGCTTTCTTTATAAAAACAGGCTGAATCCGGCAACACTGACAACCATCATAATCACACCTGCCAGCAGCACACCAAGCATAACGGCTGCAACGGTTGACTTAAAATCCATATCCAGAATACTTGCTGCCAGAGTCCCGGTCCATGCTCCTGTTCCCGGAACCGGAATCCCCACGAATAAAAGCAGTGCCACAAAAAGGCCTCTTCCTGCCTTTTCCTGCAGCTTCTTTCCGCCTTTTTCCCCTTTTTCAATACACCAGGAGAAAAATTTTCCAATCACCGGCTTATCCGCGCCCCACAAAAGCACCTTTCGCGCAAACAGGTAGATGACCGGCACCGGAAGCATATTCCCGATAATTGCGATGATAAAGGAGGGAATCACAGGAAGCTTCAGTGCCTGGGAAATCGGAACGGCTCCCCGCAGCTCAATCAGCGGAACCATGGAAACAAAAAACACCCAAAGATATTTTTTTAACATACAAAATCCTCATTTCTTAATCTATTATTTCTTAACCGGCAGTTATCTGCCTGCCCTGACGAACAACGAACATTGCTCCGGTTGGCATGAAACCAGTGCATTTGTATCTGTCATTTTCTCTCAGCCAGATAATTGGTTAGAAAAGCAATGAAGGTTTCCATCTGCTCATCCGTTCCAATCGTAATACGAAGATAATCGTTAATACGCTCCGGTCTGCTGAAATGACGCACAAAAATATTTTCTGCCTTTAACGCTTCGAACAGCTCCGGTCCCGGCACATCCGGGTGTTTTGCAAAGATAAAATTACTTTTGGAATCTCCGAACGCAAAACCAAGTTTCTTTAACTGCTCCTTGGTCCACTCTCTCGTCTTAATAATTTTTCCCGTTGTCTCCTCAAAATATGCCCGGTCACGGATTGCCGCTGTCCCAAGGGCGATGGTGATACGGTCCATGGTATAAGAATTATAAGAATATTTCACATCATTCAAATACCTGATGAGAGTCGGATTGCTGATGGCAAAACCGATTCGGGAGCCTGCAAGGGATCGGGATTTGGAAAAGGTCTGTACCACCACCAGATTATCATACTTGTCAATAAGCGGCAGCGCACTCTCCCCACCAAAATCAATATATGCCTCATCCACAATGACAATGACATCCGGATTCGCCCTGATGATTTTCTCAATCTCTGCAAGTGGCAGAAGCTCGCCTGTGGGTGCATTCGGATTCGGAAATACCACTCCGCCGTTTTCTTTTTTATAATCCGACGGCACAATGTGAAACCTTTCATCCAGTGGAATCTGTTCATAGGGAATCCGAAGCATCTGGGCCCACACATCATAAAAAGAATAGGTAATATCCGGAAACAGGATCGGCTTGTCCGAATTAAAAAACGTCAGAAACAGCATGGCAAGCACATCGTCCGAACCCACTCCCACAAAAACCTGTGAGCTGTCTACCTGATAAAAATCTGCAATTCCCTTCACCAGATCGGTGACCGCCGGATCCGGATACAGACGCAGATCATCGGTGTTCGTATGTAATAAAGCCTCCCTCACCCCCGGTGCCGGCGGATATGGATTCTCATTGGTATTTAATTTAATGATATTTTTCTGTTTTGGCTGCTCTCCCGGAACATAAGGAACAACCTTTCGTATATTTTTTTCCCAGTTTTTCAATTTTTTGTCTCCTTTTTCTTCTTCCTTTAGTTGCTGTCTTTATTTCAATTTACGAATAACATCTCCTATTTCTTTTTGATTATCTGGAATATATATTAATAAATTCTCAACCTTACTTTTATTTAATTGTGCATTATTCGAGATGGACTGTCTCTCTTTCCTCAATTGTCCCTCAATATAAAATTTCAAAAATGTAAAATCATATTTGATTGTATTATCTTTGGGCATAATTGTGCCGGATACATCTGAAATATAAAATTCTGTATTGTTATCGAATATTTGTATTGTTCCTGCTTTTGCACCTTTCCTGCTCCAGATTAATGTTTTTCCTTTTAACATTGTTTTTCCCGGAATATTCTTTTGGACAAAATACGCCGGTCCATCCGTTGCTGCTGTAAATACAGGGATATCTCCCGGATTCTGATATGCATCTTCTTTAGAGAACTGACTTCCCTGATATACATAAAACAAATCCATTATCCTTACAGGTTCATAAATATCAGAACTAATATCACGGGAAAAGAAGTCAACTAATTGTTCTTTGGAAATAGATCCACTCTGTAGAATTTCCATAATATTTTCTATCATCACAGGCTCTCTCTTTTCTCCTAAATATCGTTCACTATCTACGTTCATGTCAACATCAACTATATTCTCCAACTTTGAAAAAATAATCTCGCCATCCTCAATTTCAATATAATCTATTTCATCTAACTTAGCCTGTTCTGTCGCAGATAAAATGTATTCATTTTGCAATTCTTCTTTTACCAAATCAATATCACACAATTTATCCTCCAGTTCTTTCCCGTCAAGTGTACTGAAATATTCCAAGAACTTTTCTTTCAAAGTTTTGCATGTAATCTTTTTCTTATTGACGCGCTCATATTTCTCCAGCCTAAAAAAGCCCCATTTTTTCCCTGGCACGCAGTCCCAATTCCTGCCATTCCACGTTTCTAATCGGCGAACCTGATCCCAATTTGAATCTTTTAAATAAGTTTTTGCATTCCAGGCCCTTTCCAATTTAGAAAAATATTCTAATGTATTGTCATATGATTCAAAACAAGGTTCGAAATCATTATGCAAAAATTCATTTACCTCTTTCGTTGTACCATCATTTAAAATAACTGGACTTGAGGTTATTTTATTGGTCCTATATCGATTCTTGGAATTTGCTCTTCCATCGCACATAGAAATATACATAAATGTACTTTTATCAATTTTTCTATTATAATTAAACTCTTCAGGTGCCAATTTCTGAAGTACAATGGCATACGTTTTTTCCATTGCATAGGGTGAAAAAGTATACTCCGGCAAACTAACTATTCCTAACACATCGCATCTTGATATCATATAATCTCTTATAGGCTTATTAGTCGGATTTTCCAATATAGAATCTGGCACAATAATTATAGCAACTCCGCCATCAGATACCTTATCTATCCCTTGCATTTTTCCAGGTTTTAACAAATCTATACATTCACGTAATGCATTTGCCTCTAACGAGTTCCCATATACTTTTATACCATTTTGCATAATTTGATTTGTAGCATCTGTTACTTTTCCATAAGGAACATTTGTTAATAATAAATCTACATTTCCCAACTCGTCAGCAGATGATACACCTGTTTTTTCCCTCAATATAACCTTCTGTATAATATCTTCATCGCATATTTCATTTTCGCCATAACATTCCATTATATCATCAAGCTCAATTGAAAACTCCCTATCAACATACACTTTTAAAAAATTATTAATATCTTCTACATTCTTAGATATTTCTCTCATTATCTCTTGTCTTGACGACAATGCCATAATATCATACTTACTATCTTTTTTAGTTTTGTATAAAAAATGCTTTTTCCAGTTAATTGAAGTATTGACTTTAGATAAATTTGTCTTACCATCTCCAACTAAATACATATTCAATTGTGCTGCCAAAACCCCATTTTTATCAAATCCATAAATGGAGTTTTTCGTTACCTGATTTATTTCATCATCAGACAAATCAAACTTTTTTCTAATAAAATGAACAAATTCATACAGAAATCCTCCCGATCCACAAAATGGATCAACAATATTCTTATATTCCAGTTCATCTTTTGACCACTTCAAATAATTATTATATACAGCTCCAATTAATGGTCGTATTGTATGACGAGGTGTATAATATTCTCCTTGTTCTTTTTTCACATCCTTCGTTGCAAGTTCTTCATAGATAAATCCATATAAATCCATTCCTCTATCTTGTGATAACTCATAAAGCTGAGCTGCACACTCTACATACAGTTTGGAAATCTTATTATCCTCATCACCAATTATCTCTTTTAGCTCAGTCCACATACTATATAAGATTTGTTCATATGTTATTTGCGATGATTTTAATTTTTTTATTGCACTATCAATTTCTATGTCTTTTGTTTGGCCATACACAGAAGACAATACCGTCATAACAAAAGCTTTATTTTTCTGAATTTTCTCACTTCCTCTAATTATTCTGGCTATATTATTGATTAATCCTTTTTCATCCTGTTCTCTATTTATAGCGGTCTTCTTTGGAAACTGTTCAAGAATAATTTTACTATTGCTATGAGATGCATCGTCAATTGGTTCGTTATTAATCAATACTTTTTCATTTCCCGTTACCAGTGAATATAATGATAAATACACATTCTGACCATCATATACAATTAGAACCAGCTCTTTATTGTGAATCTTCTTTACAAATTTTTTTTGTTCTTCTGTTAAGGATTTACTCAAAAAACCACTTGCATATTTTCTGATTTGAACAATTCCAAGATGTAAATTACCTGTAGATTCCAGTTCAAGCAGTCCCATTAAATCCTCTGCCTTTTCTCCCGAAAAGAAATATGCATCACACGATCCCTTCCCCCTTATGCCCGAATTTGCCGAAGGAATTATACTATCCACCTCTATATATCCTGTTCTTTTAACTCTGAAAGAATATCCTTTATTATTCATAATAAGTCTAAAAAAACTATACACAATATCTTCATTTGTTGTCTCAGATCCATTATATTTAGGTATCAACATTCTATTCATAAATTATTTCTCCTTTTTACCTATTATAGAACAAATGTTCTGATTATGCAAGTTTTTTTCTATAGACATCGTTCATTATTGTTTCATGAACTCTTAGCCGGGAAAGGTGATTCCTTTATTCTATGAAAAAAAGGAGGATTGCCTCAGTTACGTGAAAATTAAGGTATCAATTCTCAGTAACAGGTCCTATGATTAGTTTAAAGGACACTATCCTAAAATGCAATAAGCAGATTGAAATAAATTATCGTTGCTGCTCACGGATTTCATACTCTGTTTCCCTCCTTTTGCGAAATCTCCTTTGCACAACCAAAAACTGCCGGTTATCAAATAACCGACAGTTCCTTTAAATCGTAATCTTAAAATCCTCTACTCCGCAAGCGAGATATCATCTTACCATACCGGGAATACCGCGACAAGCTATGAATGATTTACCGTGTCGATGAATTTAAGGAATGCTTCTCTGCCTTCCTCTGTACATTTATACACTCCCGCATCCTCCAGCACTTCCTTAAAGACCAGTCCGATCTCCTTATTAAGAATGTCCATGACATTATCATCGGTAATGGAAGAATACTTTGGCAGGAACTCCTCTGCCCAATCTGCGTGGGAAGCAAGAGTCTCTGTGGAGCGCAGATCTTTTCCAGTAACCAGTGCATCGGCAAGTTCTGCCATTTCATCCTTTAATCGTGCCGGAAGCACAGCAAGTCCCATGACTTCAATCAATCCGATATTTTCTTTCTTGATATGGTGCAGCTTTGCATGGGGATGATACACTCCCAGGGGATGCTCCTCTGTGGTAATGTTGTTTCGCAGTACCAGATCCAGTTCAAAATCATCTCCGCGTCTTCTGGCAATGGGAGTGATGGTGTTGTGGGGCTCCCCCTCCGTCTCTGCATAGATAAAGGCATCCTCATCCGTATAGCCTCTCCAGGCAAGCAAAATCTTATCTGCCAGTTCTATCAGCCGTTCCTTATCCGGTCCGCTGATACGAATTACAGACATGGGCCATTTTACGATTCCTGCTTTCACATCGGAAAAACCGGTAAACTGAATTTCCTTTTCCACCTGCGCTTTTGCCATGGCAAAGGTATAGTGCCCGCCCTGGAAATGGTCATGGCTTAAAATGGAACCACCTACAATCGGCAGATCCGCATTGGAACCTACAAAATAGTGGGGAAACTGCGTCACGAAATCCAAAAGTTTTCCAAAGGTTGCCCGCTCGATTTTCATAGGTGTATGTTTCGAATTAAACACTATGCAGTGCTCATTGTAGTAAACATACGGCGAATACTGGAAAAACCAGTCGCTGTCATTGATGGTAACTGGAATTATTCTGTGGTTCTGGCGCGCCGGATGGTTTACTCGTCCTGCATACCCCTCATTTTCCTTACAGAGCTGGCACTTGGGATAGGCACTCTGCTTTGCGTTCTTTGCCGCAGCGATTGCCTTCGGATCCTTCTCCGGCTTGGAGAGATTGATGGTGACATCCAATGTCCCGTATTCCGTATCCACGGTCCACTTTCTGTCTTTTTTGATTCGCTGTCTTCTGATATAATTACTGTCACAGCTTAATTTATAAAAATAGTCTGTTGCTGCCTGAGGTGAATCATGGTGATATAAATCCCGGAATTTTGCCCGGATTTCACTGGGACGAGCCAAAAGGCATCCCATAATTTTTGTGTCAAACAGATCCTTGTAGACAATACTGTTCTCTTTCATGATGCCATGGTCATAGGCATAGGTCATCATTTCATCCAAAATCCCCTCTAAGGCTGCCTCCGCACTCTCCTGGGTCAACGGCTGTTTTTTCTCCTGTGCAAAAAATACCTCATCGGAAATTTCATCCACACCAAACAGTTCCAGCAGACGGTTGATGGTGTACACTTTATCTGCCGGCTCCACCAGACCGGTTGCAAGGCCATAATCAACTAAATCCAAAATATTTTCCTGAATCATCGCACTCTTCTCCTACAATATAAATCCTTATTCCCATTGGTATCCAATTCTTAAACCAGACGGCTTGGTCCGTCTCCCACCTCTACCACATAAAATTCCGGTGTCTTTCCCACCTTCTCCTCATAAACCTTTGTCAGCTGCTCCTTAAAGGTATCAATTGCTTCATCCTTCACAATGCTGACAGTACATCCGCCGAATCCGCCTCCGGTAATGCGGGAGCCGATCACGCCGGGAATCTTCCATGCCTCCTCTGCAAGGATATCACACTCCTCGCAGGATGTCTCATAGTCATCCCGCAGGGAAACATGGGAGGCATTCATCAGCTTTCCAAAGGTCTCAATATCTTTATTCTTTAAAGCATCCACTGCCTTTATAGTACGCTGGTTCTCATAAACAGCATGCTTTGCACGGCGGCGGTTTGTCTCATCCTTAATGGAGGATTTATATTTCTCAAATTCCTCCTCCGTTAACTCTCCCAGACTCTTGATTCCGCATACTTCCTGCAGATCTTTCAGTGCCTGCGCGCTCTCATTTCGTCTGTCATTGTAGGCAGAGGTAACCAGGCTGTGCTTAACCAGGCTGTTGGTTACCACAATCTTTGCTCCCTCCAGTGCAATGGGTGCATAAGTATAGGAGAGATCGGCCGTATCAAGGAAAATGGCATTGTCCTTCTTTCCCATTGCGGAAGCAAACTGATCCATGATTCCGCAGTTGCATCCATTGAAATTATTCTCTGAATACTGGCCGATGAGTGCCAGATCCTGATTGGTCACGTCAAAGCCAAACATATCCTTTAACATATATCCGGTTACCACCTCAAGGGATGCCGAGGAGGAAAGACCGGATCCATTTGGAATATTTCCATAAAGTACGATATCCAGTCCACAGTCCAGCTTCATGCCGCGTCCCTCAAATGCCCAGATCACCCCCACCGGATAATTGGTCCACTCACCATCCTCCTTGGGTTTCATCTCATCCAGGGAGATTTCAATAACCCCAGGTTTTTCAAAATTCATGGAATAAAACCGAAGGGTTCTGTCGGTGCGCTTTCTTGCTGCCATATAGGTACCGATTGTCAGTGCACACGGAAAAACATGGCCGCCGTTGTAATCTGTATGTTCACCGATTAAATTTACACGTCCCGGTGCAAAATACACACGGATTTCTCCTTCGTCTCCAAACAGTTCCCCAAACTTTGCTAATACATCATTCTCAATCATTTGTCTTCTCCTTTTCATTCTTCTTATGCACCTGTGAAAAAGCGTACCGCAGGTGCCCTTCACTTGATAATTCCATTATACCAAGTGATATAAACTTTGCAATACGCTTTTTGGAAGTTGCAACATTCCTTTGAACTTATGCAACATAATTACATATTTTTATTTTTGAAAGTCCCGGATAACCTCCAGTGCCGGAAGGACATTTCCATCATAGTCAAATAATGCCTGATTTGCCCACTCATTTCCACAGGGACCGGGATCCTTCATATACTTTAAGGATGCAGGTGTTGCCCATCCGCTGCCAGGTACCGGAATCCACGCAGGCTCCCACCAGAAAAAGCCTGATCCCTTGTCATTCTGCACACGGGCTACGCGGTTTAATAAATCCTTCGTAAACTCTGCCTGTCCCTCTTTCGTCATGGGATACTCTATCTTTGCCACCAGTTCCGGCTTTGTGGCATACCCCTTACGCTCACTGTCCCCAAGCTTTTCGTAATCTTTGTAATCCTCCATGGTATATCCCATGGAAACCTCTGCAATAATGATTTCCTTTCCATAGCGGGCTGCCATGTCATTCATGTTGTCCTCCAGCATTTGAAGTGTTCCATGCCAGAATGGATAATAGGACATGCCGATATAGTCAAAATCCTCTCCCCGCTCCATATAATGGTCGAACCAGTCCCGGTACATCTCATTATTTCCGCCATTATCCAGATGAATCATAAGCGGAATCTCCGCTTTTACCTCACGGCAGGCTTTGATTCCCGCACTGATAAATCTTGCAATGTTATCATAGTTGGGTTTCTGTCCCTCCGGCCAGAGCAGACCATTGGTCACCTCATTTCCCACCTGGACCATGGTAACATGAACGCCTGCATCAAGCACTGCTTGTAACGATTCTTTTGTATAGTCATAGACTGCCTGCTCCAGCTGGTCAGCGTTGTAAAAAGCCCAAGCCTTTGGCTTAATCTGTTTCCCCGGATCTGCCCAGAAATCACTGTAGTGGAAATTCAAAAGGACTCCAAACCCTGCATCGGTTACACGCTTTCCGATGGCAATGGTCTCTGCCAGATCATTGCAGCCTGCTCCGTAGGCTTCCCCACTCTCAGAATAGGGATGATTCCAAAGACGAAGGCGGATGGTATCCACATCGTAATCCTTCATAATATCCAGAATGTCTCTTTCTTTTCCCTGGTCGTAATATTTTGCGCCGCAACGCTCTAATTCCAGCATGGTTGAAAGATCCATGCCCTTAATAAATCTGCTCACTTTTTCTCCTCTCCTATCTAGACAGTATGTAATGAACTCCATATTGTCTAGACAATATGTAATGAACTCCGCATTGTCCGGTAACTCCTGTTTCAACTTCACCGTATATGAAAAAATCGTGCGGCAGAGCCGCACGGTTTCTTCTTAGTCAAAATCAAACTTATCAAACCTCTTGTTCATTGCCTTATATCGGAAGCGTACCATCTCATTTTTTTCCAAAACATCCTCTTCCGTTCCTCTGTACTGGCATCGGATGCAGCTGTACATCTTTGTATCTTTGTCATAGAACATGTCAATATCAAGATCCCTCATAAAGCATGACGGGCATCTGTAATTTAATTTGCCTTTTCCAAGTTGAGCCATGTTGCAAATACCTCCTTATCTGAGATTGTCTTTCTGAATCCAAGCTTAAACATCGGTGAGAATGCATATCCCTCTTCGATATATCCTTCTGCTTCTGTAGACGGAGTCAGGGAAACCTTTGTCTCAATCTGTGGAACCGTTGCGCTTACGGCAGTAGCTCCCTGCAGGGATGCTTCACGGCACTTGTATTCATATTCAATTGTCTTTTCATCTCTGCCTTCGCACTTTAAGGTAATGCCTGTCATATCTTCCGGATACTCGGTGGTACCATAGCAGGCTACCATATATTCATCTAAAGTCACCTCTGCAGAGGGATCGCTCATCTGAAGAATATGTCTTTCAATCTTGATGCTGGAAGAACCTTCCTCGAAGTACTCCTTCGTCTGCAGCTTCACAGTAAGTCCGTGGAACTCAATGGTTACAGGATTCAGAGTCAGGATTCTGGTATTTCCCTCCTGTGAAAAATGTGCGTGTGTCGGGCAGAGACATAAATCAACCTCTTCCCCATTATATTTAAGTTTCGCACTTCTTACCGTTCCCTCTCCTGCGTAATGGGTAAAGTAACCGGCACGGTATTTCTCCTGAATCAAAAATGGATAGGACGCATCCTGTACATGCTTCGTTCCGATTCCCACCGGCCACTCCAGCTTGGCAACATATGGACGAAGGTCTACAATCGCACCACCCTGATCCATGTTGACACAGGCTCTCATAAAGGGATCGCAGTACCAGAATAACTGCTTGTCTGAACCATAGAGAATATCTCTCCACAATGCACACTCCGGTTCTGTATAGCCCTTCTTCTCTCTATAGTAGTCAGCAAACTCTGACATGGTCATGTCTACCAGCTTACCCTCTTTTTTCAGCTGTCCATAGTACTTACAGCCATCACTGTAGGACTTTTCCAGAAGTTCATATGGGGCTTCCCAGCGTCCCATCTTATTCATCCAGCCCGGTCCAACGAACATCATATTATAGGCATATCCGTTGTTATATTTTTCCAGATCCCGGTACTGGTCAATCAGGTTATACAGATACGGATACTCCCAGGTCTTGGTATCGTAAATCATGCCGCGAAGCACATTCTGGGGATGGGTACCGAAATTGGATCCGTTTCCATCATAACACGCGATCAAATCCCGGGACAGATGCGGGATTGCCACAATTCCGCTGTCCTCTGCCTTATTTGCTGCCGGTGCATGGGTGTTCTGCTTTGACGGAATCCAAGGTGCCCATGGACCTCCGTCAAATAATGTATACCAGGAATTATTACAGGTATGGTAAGCTTTCGGACCTTCCTCCCAGCAGGTAGCAACAGCGCATTTTACACTGGGATAAGCCTGCTTGATATAGTTGATGAGATCCGCATCCATGTAGTAAGAGCCCGTGGACTCCGGATAAAATCCGAAACGCTCATAAAACTTTTCAAATACATCATTGACAATGGCCTTCTTATCCTCCATGGAAAACATCCAGATACAGAAATCCTTTGTCTTATACTTCTCACGGAATTCCTCACAGGGAAGACCCAGAAGTGAAAGTGCAATCTCATCTCCATACACTTCATGGTCATGCTTTGCAATCTCAACTGCCTCATCATTAAACAAAGATGCATAAGTCATCTGGATTGTAACCTTAAGTCCATTCTCGTGTGCCAGTCTCTGCTGGGTTTTAAAGATATCCAGTGATTCTGTAAGTAATGCCTTATCTCCGATATCCTCTTCCTTCCCCTGTCCGGTTACAGTTGCAGAATACTCTGGAACCATCTCCGGACGATGGATAATGTTTACAACAAATTTGTCCATCTTTCTGTCCTCCCATTGGTAAATATCCTTATCTGCGCACTTTGCGCAATCGGTTGTTCTATGGTTATAGTATACCAAGGGCAGCTCTGCATGTCAATGTACAATTTTGATAGATTTAGATTGGCATTTTTGTCTACTGTGTCGACTCTTTTAACACTACCTCATAGGATAAAAGCGTAAGTTCCTCCGTGTCTTCCCCCTCAATCTGAGCCAGAAGATTCCTGCAGGCTTCCATTCCCAGTTCCCTTGCATGAAAGGACAGGGAAGTAATGGAGGGGATATTATTTTCCAGTACGGAACTGTTATAAAAAGATGCAATCTTTATGTCCTGGGGAACCCGGACCTCTTTCTGCCGGAGTTTTCGTAAAACCTGCCCACAGACAGCATCATCCATACACAGAATACAGTCTGCCCCCTTTTCCAGAACCGCTTCCACTGCTGCATCAATTGCCGCCGGGCTCTCTAAATTCCGGAATACCAGCTCTTCCGCCAGCTCTGACCCTGTCTGTATGTAAGCTTCCTGATATCCTTTCCACCGGTTCTGATTCACCACAAAGGAATCACTGCCCCCCAGCAGGGCAATCCGTTTCATATTTCTCATCAAAAGAATGGATGTCAGTTCCCTGCAGGCACTCAGATGGTCATTATCCACCTGTTTTACATTCTTATATGTGGTGCTTCCTGTTGTCACAAAAGGAATATTCTTTTTTAACAGAAGCTCTATCTGCGGATCCTTCAAAGAGGTTCGTAAAAGAACGATTCCATCCACCTTACGGTTTCTTACAATTCTCTCCAAACCTGCCACATCATCTTTCTGACTGATGCAGAGCAGGATATCATACTCATGCATTCCTGCGATTTCCTGTATTCCGGTAAGTGCCTCCTGGAAAAAAGGAAGATCTACCAGTGCATAATTCTCCGGAATCACCACACAGAGATTATAAGTCTTGGACTGCGCCAGTCCTTTGGCAATGACATTAGGCTTATAATCATGTTCTTCAATATAGTCCAGCACCCGTTTTCTGGTTGCCGCTCCAATCCTGCCCTTTCCCGATATGGCACGGCTCACCGTAGTCTTGGATACCCCCAGTGCTTCTGCCACATCCGCAATCGTTATAGCATTATTCTTCATTATTTTTTTGATTGTCCTTCTTTTTTTCTTTTTTGTCCTTGCTTTCCTTCTTAGACTTCTCCGTCAGCTTTTTATATGCTGCTTCCGCCTCCTGCAGCTTTTTGTAATTCTTTACATTCTGTTTTCCGTCCGCAGATAACTTGTCATAGGAAGTTCTTGCACTGTCAATTGCATCTTTCGAATCCTTTGTTACCTCCCCGATGGCATCAATCAGCTTTGTTACCGCCTCTGCCTGCTTTTTATCCTCCTCCTTCTTTTTATCAGCTTCACTTACACTCTCCGTCCCCGGAAGTTCGTAGACCAGTACCGGATAATTTTTTTTAACGTTTTCAAAAATTACCTTTGCTGCATCAAGAGGAAGATTGATACACCCGTGGGATCCCGAATATTTGTAAATACTTCCCCCAAAACTGCTGCGCCATGTGGCATCATGCATTCCTACATTTCCCGCAAAAGGCATCCAGTAGGATACCGGGGTTTCATAATTATCTCCACGAAGAACCGCATCTTTCTTCGTATAAGTGATACCATAGGCCCCTGTGGGCGAACCAAAATTACGGGCAAGATTTCCCGATACAAAATCCGACTCGATTACCAGTTTTCCATCTTTATAGAGAAAAAGATGCTGCGCTGTCAGGTTTATCTCCACATAAGAGTTTCCGTAGTCATTTCCCTCATGGGAATTTGCGGTCATGGAGTAATTTAAGTCTCTTGTAACGGGCTTTCCGGACTTAATCTCTTTTATAATCTCTTCCACTTCCTTATCCGTATCCACTTTCCAGCCATAATGGCTCTCCGGAATCGTCACGGTTTTCCCATAAGAAGTCTTAAGAGTTTTTGCCGAATAGCAGGTGTTATATTTTTTGGCAAGACCTTCCACATACTCCGTAACCTTTGACCGGTCAAGCACCGGCTGTACCTTATCATTCAATGAAAACCATTTTCCGAATACAGATGCATCCAAAGTCTGGGACTCTTTCCCCACCGTAAAGGTGATTACCGTTTTGGCATACTCATTCATGGTCTTTACGGCATCCAGAAGTTTGTCGTTATCATCCCTAATCTCAGGATCTGCATAGACTCCCTCTTTGTCAAGATCCAGTGTCTCCCTGAGGCTATTCACTGCCTCTGTAACTGCCTGCTTCATCTTGTCGGCATCAATGGCAGTTCCCATAATACAGGGCTTTACCGCAAACCCGTTTACAGAATCGTAATCTGCAATGGACGCATCCACAGGTGCCGTCTGGCTCTCTTTATCCATACAGACAAGCCCGTTTATTTTCCCTTCCAGCTGTTTTTCATTAAACTTAACAATTGTCTGCCCTGTCACGATCTTCTTCTGGAAAATCTTAACCGGCCATGCAAAAACTGGCTGTGCCTCTATCATCTGCTTAATCTCATCCCCCCACTCCGGTTCCAATGAAATCTCTTTGCCGCTTATGGTCTCCGTTTTTCCCTCTCTCGTAACAATATTCAAATGATAGGAATGAATCTCCTCCGTAATCTCATCCATCACTTTCTGTGCCGTATATCCACCGGTCTTTAATCCATCCAAAACCGTTCCCGGGAAGAAATGACTGTGAAAATAAAATGCCATTCCCAGATAGACAAACAGCACTGCAGCTGCTACGGGAATCAAAATTCCTGCCTTTATTTTTTCCTCTTTCTTCTTTGTCTGCTCATGCATCTTTTGTTCTCTCATCTTTTTATCCTCCGTCTCATTAGTATTTTACCAAAGCCGGGAGTATTGTCAATGCAGCAAATCTTTAAAGTTTTATGAACAAACGGTATTTGATATTGTGAGTACTATTCTTACGTGCTATAATCAAAGCCGAAAGGAGCGTCCGGGATGGGAAATATGATAGGTTCTGTGAAATTACGTTTATACAGTTTTTACAAAAAATATAATCATCTTCTGATACTTTTGTATTTTATTGTGTATATGGCATGGTTTTCCTATGTAGAGAAGACCGTTACCACACATTTTAATGTTGTACATGTGGCACTGGATGACTATATTCCCTTCTGTGAATATTTTGTCATTCCTTATCTGCTCTGGTTCCCCTTTGTAGCCTGGGGGGTCCTGTATATGGCATTACATAACAAAAGTGATTACTATAAGCTCTGCGCATTTTTATTTACCGGTATGACCATCTTTTTAATTATTTCCACGGTATATCCCAATGGTCATTACCTGCGCCCGACTTATTTCAGCCACCATAATATCTGTACTATGCTCTGTGAATATTTATATGCCACAGATACTCCTACTAATCTGTTTCCGAGTATCCATGTGTATAATTCTCTCGGCATTTTCCTTGCCGTGATCAATAATAAACATCTGAGCAAAAATAAAACGGTCTGTCTCGTTACCCTTTTACTGACCGTAAGCATTATTTTATCCACCATGTTCATCAAACAGCACTCTGTCTTTGATGTGTGCTGTGCCTTTATTCTTGCAGCAGTTATGAATCTTATTGTTTACCGCCACAGCTGGGCAAGGGTTCCAACCACCGGAAAAGCCGGAAATGGTCTTACTCTGGAATAAATACTTCCCTGCAGAAAAAAGTGTACGAAATATTTCGTACACTTTTTTATATCCTTACATATTACTTCCCGTCCCTGCTTACGCGCCTGCGGCTTTTCTTTCTACCACATGCCGGTAAAGAGGATCCACTGCCTTCATTAACTCCCCATGGTTCTTCTGCTCTGTAGAAAATTCTTCCGTCAGATCCTCCACCTGCATCCGGTTCCGCTCCTCTGATTTCATAATTTCCTCATCCGCATTGCGCAGCACCGTAACCTGATTGGAAATCTCTGACAAATCCGGTCCTGCTGCCGCATCTATTGTCTCCTGAGCATTTCGCACCGCCTCATTACACTTCTTCATCAGCTTTGCGGTTGACACATTGTTTTCCTTTAAAAGAGTGACCAGTCTGTGTACCTGCTCCTCCAGCTCTGCAATCCGTGTATCTGCTACTGCCAGCCGCTTTCCGGCCTCCGCAACAAGCTTATCATAGTCGGATGCACAGACCCTGATATCCTCTGCCGCAGTCACAAACTGCTTTCCGGCATCCCCCAGACGTCCAGCTTCAATTGCTGCGTTAAGGGCAAGAACCCCCATCCGTTTTCCATAGCTTTCCATCTGCTCCAGGGATTCCCTTTCCGTCTCACTCTGTGTCTTTAATGCGGCCGGAAGCTCACTGAAATACTTTGACGGCGAGGTAAAATGCTTATTGTCGTCCACCAGCCTTGTCAGCTCTGTCTGGATGCCTGTAAACTGATCCAGCGCCTGGGACACCTCTCTGTCATTTCTCTCTGAAAGCTCCTTGTATTCTGCCAGCTGCCGGGTCAGGTCTGCCTCAACCTCCACATTCCCTGCTGCCAGCTCCGATGCTGTCTGAATGTTAATAGAAAGCTGATTCAGATCCGCCTCTGCCTGTTTAAAGGATTCTTCCATTTCCGCCGCTGTGGCATCAAACATATCCTTCCCGTCTGCAATCTGCTCAAAAAAGTGCTCGTCCAGCTCGGCGAGCTCCTTCATTTTTAGAATTTCTTCCTGATTTTCTTTCTTTTTTCCGAACATGGTCTGCCCTCCGTTAACATCTATTTTACAATGTCCCAATCAATTTTTCAACGGTAACATTTCATCTCCAGCTGCAGATTTTCATTTCCCTGATAATCATCAATTTTGGGAGAATAAACAATGGACAGCCGGATCTCATTTTTTTGTCCGTGGAGGGCATATTCCAGTTCCTTTGCCCCATACTGCTGCACAATATAATCCTGAAATGCCTGAATATCACCGAAGTAAATAACAGACACCGGCTGTCCCCCCTCCGGTTCCATGGTCATACGCAGGACATTTTTATTTTTTCCCAGCACCCACATCCGTTTTACCGATAAATTTCTGTCGGCAAAAAGTGGAGACGGATTATCCTTTCCAAAAGGAGCCAGCTGGGAAAACTGATGCACCAGTTCCGTGGTTGCGTAACCTACAGGCATTGCCATATCGATATGAATCACAGGACAAACCTCCTCCACCGTAAGGGGACAGGTCTCGTTAATTCGTTTCCGGAACAAATCAATATTTTCTTCCGGCAGGGAAAGCCCTGCCGCCATGGGATGTCCGCCGAATTTGGTAAACAAATCCCTGCAGGCACACATATTTTCATACATGGAATAGGCTTCTGTGGAACGGCCGCTTCCTTTTGCTCCCTCTTCACCACGGGTTAAGACAAACACCGGCCTCTCATAGATTTCCCTTATCTTTCCGGCCACCAGTCCTGCGATACTCTCATGGACATCCGGCAGAAAAAGCACCAGCACCGGATCCTTTTCGTATCCGCTTTCCCCGCAAATCCGCTTTGCCTCCTCTACCCCCTGTCTTGTAAGTTCTTTTCTCTCCTGATTCAATTCCACAAGCTCGTCTGCGATGATTTCTGCCTCCTGTTCATCCTCTGTCTCAAAAAGCCGAAGGGCCCGCCTTGCCGTATCCAGTCTTCCTGTCGCATTTACACAGGGGCCTAACACAAACCCAAAATGGTAAGCACTGACATCCTGTGGTGCAATCCCACAGGCTGCCATTAGTGCCCGTAATCCCTTGTTTCCTGTGGTTTTGATTCTCTTTAATCCTTCCTTTACCAGAATCCGGTTGACACCTGTTAAGGACATCACATCACAGACCGTCCCCAGGGCAACAAAGTCCAGAAGTTCCTCCGCTTCCTCTTTTGGAATATCAAACAGCTCATACAACACAGTAATTACATGCCAGGCAACTCCTGCTCCGCAAAGTTCTTTGTAGGGATAAGGGCAGGCACTCTGGTGGGGATTTACTACAGCATCTGCCATACTTTCCTTTTCCACACGGTTTCCATCCTTTTCCTCAAAGGGAATCGCATGGTGATCCGTAACAAGAACCGTCAGTCTCTTCTCTTTTGCCCATCGGATTTCCTCCAGCGCAGCAATTCCGTTATCACAGGTAAGGATCGTATCCACCCCCTCCGCCACTGCCTCCTCCAGTAGATGAATGCTTAGGCCATAGCCATCATAAATCCGGTGGGGAATCACTACATCCACATCTGCACCCACACGCTTTAAAGCAGTCAGAAATAAATGAGAGGAGGTGACACCATCCACATCATAATCCCCGATGATCCGGATTTTCCGGTGGTTTCTGATTTTCTCCGCCAGCATCTCCGTCAGCTTCTTCATGTCCTTCATCTGATGGGCATCCGGGAGATCCGATAGTCCGCCCTCCAAAAAAATCCGGATATTTTCCTCTCCCACAACGTCCCGGTTCCGGATAATCCGTGCCACCACCTGATCAATCTGAAACTTTTCTCCTATTGCTTTAAAATCGGCTTTTTTTGCTGCCACCATCCACTTCTGCATTGTTTTTTCTCCGTTCGTATTTTCTGCTGCAGTTCCTGTATACCCTGTTTCTTTTCTCCCTACCGCAATTCTGCAATCCGTGATACTCCTACATAGATATCCGAAATCTTATACCAGGTCGGATAATCCACAACTCCCGTTACCGGCAGCCCGAATACCGACTGGAATTTTTCCACAGCCTCTCTGGTTCTGCTTCCGTAAATCCCATCTGCGGTAACGGTGGGAATCGCCGGATAAGCACGGGAAATACGTGCCAGCTGTTCCTGCAGCTGACGTACCTTTGGCCCGCTGGCCCCGATTCCCAGGTCATATCCCGGCCAGGATGCCGGAATCCCGGAGATTCCCTCTGCTGTATTGATATACATGTCGTTCCCATAATAGCTGCGCAGGATATCAATGGCAGAATATCCCTGGTCTCCCAAATACTTGCTGCCCCACTGGGACATCCAGTTTGGACAGGTCACTCTCTGTCCGTCACAGTACTGGGTTAAGATTGGCTGCTGTACATTGGGACGGGAGAGATAATTTTCAAACATCTCATCCACTACCCGGGAGATACTCTGGAAAAAATTTCTCCCGTACATAAATTTATGGTCGTATGCGGTTGAGGAGGTTATCGTAAAGGCATAGCCTTTTCCCCGATACCACTCCGTATACACCCGGTTTAATGTAAAAGACATGATTGCCAGAATGTTTGCCCGCAGGGTTGCATCCGGCCAGGTGGCATAAATCTCCGAAGACGCCACATTTTTGATGTAATCTCGGTAACGCACATAATAATTGGCGGCAGTGGTATCTCCCGGTGCCCCGTCATGCACCACCACATATTCCGGGATCACCACCCGGCTCAATACAATCTCTCCGGTTTCCTCCACCGTCTTAATCTCTGACTCCGGAATTTTCGGCGGATATTCCGCATAAAGGGTGTGTGCCGGAATCACAATGGTATCAATGGGATTTCCCGGGGCATCCTCCGGTTCCATCCTTACCTCCTGTGTCGCCTCTTCCCCGGGAAGGATATCAATCGCCGAAACCGTAATGTTCCGATAGCCTGGGGCCTGCACCACAATCGTATATTCCGAATACGGCTGCTCTTCTGACGGCTCCATGGAGTACTCCAGTGGCGGAGCATTAAGCGTAATTTCCTCAGTGTTGCCCGAATCATCGGTACCCACCTCCTCTAATGTTTCCTCCGGATTTCCGGTATAGGAAATCCGGATTTTCGCCCCCTGTACCGGTGTACCAGTTGACTCATTAATCAGATGGATTTTCAGTGTTCCCTCATCCACCAGATTTGCCCTAGCATTGTCCATGACTGCTCCTTTTATTTTACTGCAGTCTTTTCACCTGCAGCTCTTTTTATTCATGGTATGCATCTTGTAAAAAAATGATTCCATTGCTATACTATACGTAATAATAGAATGATTCAAAGCATAGAAAATACAAAAGGAGGTCTTTATGCACACATTTCAACCATATCCAATTGATGCTCTGGAGTTTGACCCTTTTACCAAAATCGGGAAAGAATGGGCTCTGGTTTCCGCAGGAGACAAAAATAAATACAACACCATGACGGTAAGCTGGGGAGGTGTTGGCGTACTCTGGGGTAAAAATGTCGTTTTCATTTTTATCCGGGATTCCCGCTACACCAAAGAGTTTCTTGATAAAGGAGAATTATTTTCCCTCTCCTTCTTAAGTGAGCAGTACCGGGATTCTTTAAACTACTGTGGCAGCCACAGCGGACGTGACGATGGCGATAAGTTTGCCAAAGCAGGACTTACACCGGCATTCCGCCACAGCATTCCATACCCGGATGAGGCAAATCTGTTATTCCTGTGTAAAAAGATGGCCGCTGTCCCCATTACGGAAGACAGTTTCACAGATGCTTCCATTATGTCCAAATGGTACAGCGACCACGACATGCACATGATGTATGTGGGGGAAATCATTGAGGTTGCCGCCCGATAAATAAGTCTTTTTGTTATTTACACTCTGTACTGATAGACTCAATTGCCACAGCACCACCCCGCACCACTGAGATGTGTTTAAATTTTTTCTTAAGGAGCGCAACCAGATCATCATGTTTGCGCTCCGTTCTTTTGCACTCCAGCATAACACTGTGTTCACCGATATCTACCACATCCACACGCATCGCCTGGGCAATCTGGAACACCTCCGTCATCTGTGCCGCTGTCAGATCTGTGATGGTCACAAACATCAGCTCCTTCATGCGAAGGGGTACATTGGTCAGGTCAATAACTTTAATCACCTCAACCATACAATTTAACTGCTTTTTTATCTGTTCAAAGGTAATATCGTCACTGCACACCCCGATGGTCATACGGGAAATGCTCTCATCCTCCGTAGTACCAACGGTCAGTGACTGTAAATTATAGGATTTCGCGGAAAACAGTCCGGAAACCTTGGCAAGTACCCCTACCTGATTTTCAACATATAACGCAATCCAGCGTTTTTTCATTTCAGACATGATTCTCCCCTCCTATTTTAAAATCATTTCACTCATGGGATTGCCTCCCTTGACCATGGGAAGCACCAGTTCCTCCGTTGCAATCATAAATTCAATAACGGTGGGCGCATCCCTATGCTTCTTTGCCTCGGCAAAGGCGGCCGGAATCTCTTCCTCCTTTGTGACTCGGATTCCATATGCACCGTAGCTTTCTGCCAGCTTCACGAAATCCGGTACATAGGGTGGACAGGCTTCATTGGGTCCTTTGCAGTCTGCCGGACAACCGGGTCGCCTTCTCAGACAGGTGGCACTGTAACGCTTTCCGTAAAACAGTTCCTGCATCTGCCGTACCATTCCAAGATAGTAATTGTTAAGCAGGCAGATGGTAATGGCAGTTCCATTGGTTACCGCAGTGGCCATCTCCTGAATGTTCATCTGAAATCCGCCGTCACCGGTAATGCAGACTACATCCTTATCCGGATTGGCAAGCTTGGCACCGATTGCCGCCGGAAAACCAAAGCCCATGGTGCCAAGGCCCCCGGAGGTGAGAAGCTTACTTCCTCTGTCCAGCTCTAAGTACTGGGTTGCCCACATCTGATGCTGTCCCACATCCGTCACATAGATGCCATGGGGATATGCCAGATTGATCTGCTCCATGATCATCTGGGGACTCATGCCCCGGTCTCTTCGCATGGCAAGAGGATTTTCCTTTTCCCAGGCTTTGATCTGTTCCTGCCACCCGGTTGTTTTCTTGGGCTCAGCCCACTCTAAAAGCTTTTCTAATGCCGTTCCTGCATCTGCAACCACAGGAACATCCACCACCACATTTCTGGAAATTGATGCAGTATCCACATCAATATGTACGATTTTCGCATGGGGTGCAAATTCATTCAGGTCACCGGTAATCCGGTCGTTAAAACGGGTTCCAATGGAAAAGAGAACGTCACACTCGCTGACCGCCATATTGGCAGCGTATCTGCCATGCATTCCACAGTTTCCCACATATAAAGGATGGGTGGTAGGAATTGCCCCCTTTCCCATAATGGTTGTAACAACCGGAACATTCTCTCTCTCGGCAAACTCCTGCAGCTTTTCCCCGGCACCGCTTAAATTCACACCTCCTCCTGCCAGAATCAGAGGCTTCTTTGCAGACTTTAAAAGCTTATAGGCACGCTTCAGCTGTCCCACATGAACACCGCTTATGGGCTTATAGCCCCGGATATCCACATGCTCCGGATAACCGGCAGGTCCTGATGCTGTCTGAATATCCTTTGGAATATCAATAAGCACCGGTCCCGGTTTTCCCGTTCTTGCAATATAAAATGCCATCTTGATAATTTTCCCAAGCTCCTCCCGGTTTCTGACCGTCACACCATACTTGGTGATGCTTCTGGTCATGCCCACAATATCCACTTCCTGAAAAGCATCATTTCCAATCAGACCTAACGGTACCTGACCGGTAAAACAGACAAGGGGAACACTGTCATAATGTGCATCTGCAAGACCGGTAATAATGTTAGTGGCACCCGGCCCGCTGGTGACCAGACAGACTCCAACCTTTCCCGTTGATTTGGCATAGCCTTCTGCCTCATGGATCAGTCCCTGCTCGTGGCGGGGAAGTACCAGCCGGATGTCCTCTGTCTTATACAGTTCGTCAAACAGATCCGTAACGGTACCGCCGGGATACCCGAAAATCGTATCCACCCCTTCCTCTTCCAGTGCCTTTACGAATAATTTTCTTCCTGTGATGTCCATAAAATCTATAACCTCCTTAGGAACTCCTACCTTTATTCTGTCAGATCAGTCCGAATCTTCGTAATAAGAAAATCCAGAATGTCAGGGTAAATGCCGACAGGAGCGTCGTCGTAACAATTACGCTGGCGGTCAGTACCCCGTCATTTTTCATATTTTTAGCCATGATAAAACAGCTGGGTGTGGTAGGGGATGACAGCATAATTAATATCGCTATCATTTTCTCTCCGTGAAATCCCATATATGCTGCAACCGGCAGAAAGATAAGTGGCTGAATTACCAGCTTTATGGCCGCTGCCCATGCTGTTGGCTTTATTTTCGCAAGGGCTTTTTTCCCTTCGAAGCCTGCGCCGATTACAATGAGTGCCAAAGGTGTTGCCAGCTGTGCCACGGAATTAATCGTTTTATCAATGATTGTTGGAAACTGAATCCCTGCCAGTGCCACGGCCATACCAAGAAAAATCGAGATAATAATCGGGTTCTTTATGATATTTACACATGCCTCCTTAATTTTCCCGGATTCTCTTGTGCCATCTTCATTCTGTGCCTCAAAGGTCAGAACAATAACCGAATAAATATTATAAAGAGGCACTGCCCCAATAATCATAAGGGGACCCATGGCTGATTTTCCATAAATATTACTGATAAATGCAAGTCCCATAACTGCTGCACTGCTGCGAAAAGAAGACTGAACAAAAGCCCCCCGGATGCTGTCATCCTTTACAAACAGCTTTGCAGCTCCCCAGATTGCCCAGAAACAGACGGTGCTTGCAATCGCGCAGAACAAAACAAATTTCAGGTCGAATACCTCTCTTATATTTACCGATGAGATATCCCGAAAGAGCATAAACGGCAGTGTCACCTTAAAATTAAAACGGTTGGCAACCGTTACAAAATGTTCATCCAGCATACCGATCTGGTGCAGGAACCATCCAATTACCATAACAAGGAAAATGGGAAATGTTACGTTGATACTGAATAAAAAATCACTCATGACCTCTTCACTCTTTCGTACTTATAGAAGTGAAATTCCAGATCAAAATAGGTCTGTTCCTCACTGTCCTCCGTAATCTGCCATTCCGGCAGTTCATCCAGATTCGGGAAATAGGCATCCGCATCATAGGCAAAATCAATCTTTGTGATATGTGCCACATCACACTCATCCAAAAGTTCCCGGTAAATCATCTCCCCGCCGATTACATAGATATCCTCACTGTTGTATTTCTCCAGTTCCTTATGTAATTCCTCCAGGCTGTGAACAACCAGGGCATCCTTTACCTGATAGGACGGATTGTGTGTCAGAACAATATTGGTACGGTTCTTAAGAGGTCTTCCCTCCGGAAAACTCTCTAAGGTCTTCCGTCCCATCACCACAACCTTTCCTGTTGTTGTCTCCCGGAAAAACTGCTGATCCATGGGAATTCTCACCAACAGTCTGTTATTTTTTCCAATTGCCCAATTACTGTCAACTGCCGCAATGATATTCATTTTTTTCCTCCCTGCATAGTCAAGTCTTTTACTTTATTTTTCAAGAAATTTTGTAACAGGTCAGCCAGATTATGAACGAAACCAGCTGCATTTCTAAATTGCCACCGGAATATTCTTAATCTGGGGTCCGGCCACATAATCGGTGATGGTAATGTCATCCACTGTAAACTGATAGAAATCCCTGATATCAGGATTCAGCGAAAATTTCGGTGCCGGATGCTGCTCTCTTGTAATCAGTTCCTCCACCAGTGGTATGTGCCGGTCATAAATATGGGCATCCGCAATCACATGCACCAGCTCTCCCACCCGCATGTCACACACCTGTGCCAGCATATGCATAAGCACCGCATACTGGCAGACATTCCAGTTATTTGCCGTAAGAACATCCTGGGAGCGCTGATTTAAAATCGCATTTAACGTCAGCTTATCATCGCCCTTTTTCTGGGTGACATTAAAAGTCATGCTGTAGGCACAGGGATACAGATTCATCTCATGCAGATCCTGATGCACGTAAATATTCGTCAGAATCCTTCGGCTGAAGGGGTTGTTCTTAAGATCATAAATAACCCGGTCCACCTGATCCATCATCCCCTCCGGATACTGATGCTTCTGTGCCATCTGATACCCATAGGCTTTTCCGATGGAGCCATCCTCATCAGCCCACTCATCCCAGATGGTACTGTTTAAATCATTTATATTATTGGACTTTCTCTGCCAGATCCAGAGCATTTCCTCGGTACAGGTCTTAATTGCCGTCTTCCTTAAGGTAATTGCCGGAAACTCCTTTGACAGATCATAGCGGTTTACCACTCCGAATTTTTTAATGGTATAGGCACTGGTTCCGTCCTCCCAGTGGGGACGAACCTTCTCCCCCTCCGTGCTGGTTCCGTTTTCCAGTATATCCTTACACATGTCTACAAAAACTTTATCTGCTAAACTCATAATTTCCCCTATTTTCCAAATAATTTTCTATCTGTACAATTTCCTGCCGGTACAATTCTCTGTTGGTATAATTCTCTGTCAGTACAATTTTCTATCTGTTTGAAATGGTTATATGCTTTGTCTTTATACAGGCATCACAAATCTGCGCACTGAGATACAGCACATTTACATTCCATTATACCAATTCTTTCTAAAATGTCTATGAGAAAATTTGCTGTACAATCATTTTATATTCCGGCAGTGACTGGCATTTCTGAATCATCTTTAAATTCTTTTCCCGATTGGGAAAATGTCTGGTCAGATAAAACCAGAGTTCCTTCAAATGAAAGACCGCATCCTTTTCCGACTGGAAATTACAAAGACAGCCTTCCAGAATCTCATCGTGGAAAGCACGCAGGCTGTCTTTTCCTGCAGCGGGCATTCCCTTAATCTCTCCCACCAGCCCGGGATTTTCCAGAAGTCCCCGGCCTATCATCACACGGTCAATTCCGGGGAATCTGTCTGTAACTGCCTTATAATCTGTAACGCTGCAGATATCCCCGTTATAACAGAGAGGCACCTTAATCTTTTCTGCTGCATGGGCAAAGGCTTCCATATGAACCGGATTTTTATAGTAATCCTTCTGAAGTCTCGGATGAATGATAAGTTCCTCAAAAGGATATCTGGCATAAACCTCACAAAGTCTGTTCCATTCTTCTTCCTGTTCCATCCCGATTCGCGTTTTTACGGAAATGGGAAGGGGTGACTCCGAAAACACCGCATCCAGAAGCCTGTCCATTTCATCGGGGCTGGAAAGAAAACCGGCACCTTTTTTCTTGGATACAACGGTCCCTGATGGGCATCCAAAATTCAAATTCACGCTGGTAAAGCCCATCTGTTCCAACTGTTTTATCATCATAAGAAACTCGTCTGCCCGGTTTCCGATCAACTGGGGGACAAGATTTATCCCCCTGTTATTTTCCGGAGCAAGGTCTCTTAGAATTTTTTTATTCATCCTTTTGGCCGCGGGAATAAACGGGGTAAAATATTTATCCATATAGGGGAAATGATTTGCGAAGGCATTGCGCACAATATAACCGGTGATTCCCTCCATGGGTGCCAGATAAAATAACATTTTCTTTCTCCTGACTGCTCTTTGTGGCTGCCAGTACTTATTGATTTGTGGCACTGGATTCAGCTTTCAAATTTTGCGAAAATATATCATGATTTTCAAGTCTGAATCCATTATAGGAATTTTGGAAGAAAAAGAAAAGGTTTTTTTGCTGGAAATTGACAACTTTTTGGGGAAAGCCTATAGTAAATATTATCAGCATACAGTTTTACAGGAGGTACAGTTTGGAAAATAAAGATAAAAATACAAACCGAAAATACATTGCGAAAATTGTCATCGCAATTCTGACATTACTGCTGGTTGTGGTGATTGCCTATTCTATCGGACGCCCGCTGGTACGTTTCGTTTCCGATCCGGCCAAATTCCGGGACTGGGTAAATGAGAAAGGATTCCTGGGTGTTCTGGCATTCATCTCCATGAATATCCTCCAGGTACTTCTGGCGGTCATTCCCGGTGGTCCCTTTGAGGTTGGTGCCGGCTACGCCTTTGGCATTGTCCGTGGAACACTCATCTGCGATTTTTCCATGACACTGGCAGGAATTA
The DNA here is from genome assembly GCA_022772675.1 of Agathobacter sp. GTDB lineage: Bacteria > Bacillota > Clostridia > Lachnospirales > Lachnospiraceae > Roseburia. The sequence goes on from JALEZW010000013.1 coordinate 51,745, forward strand.
TTATCTTTTTATTCGTGCGCCGGTTTGGAATGCGCTTTGTGGAATTGTTTGTCAGTCGTGAAAAGGTAGAATCTGTCCATATATTAAAAAGTTCCAGGAAATCAGAAAGCATTATTTTCCTGCTCTTCCTCATTCCCGGAACGCCAAAGGATCTTTTGTCCTATCTGGTGGGACTTACAGATATGAAACTGTCACACTGGATTTTCATCTCAGCCATAGGACGCATACCCGCCATCTTTCTTTCGGTCCTGAGCGGCAATGCACTGAATGAGTCCGACTATGTAAAGGTGGCAGTCATGTTTGCCGTGATGATCGTACTATCTATCTTCGGAGTTGTGTTCTACAATATAAAAAATAAAAAAGAATCCGATACGGATTCCACGAACAATTAGATTTCTGCCTAGTTTTCGCAGATTCCCAGCAACGGATTTACAAATTCCACGAACATATTACTATTTCAAAAAGAGGACGGAAATTCCGTCCTCTTTTGATACAGGAATTGCTTCGCAAGTCTACGCTTCACTCCGGTGGCTGCAGAACAGACATCCACCGGATGTATTGCCCCCTGCAATTTTTAATAAGGAGCTCGGCAGACTCTCTGCTGTCCCATGCTTCCTTCAATTACCCTGTTCAAACAAATCTCACAAATATCACCATCTCTGTCTTTTACGCGGATAACGTGTGTAGATACCCACTGATACTGACCATTTCTGCCTTTCTGATACTGTTTGGAATATACTTCTCTTTTCCCCTGCCCCAATTTTCGCAGCAATCTCTCTCTGGAAAAATTATCCAGAAAAGATCTCTGGTAATTTGGATGAATATACTCCACCCCAAAATCAATCAGGTCATCATACTTTCCGGTAGCCGGAAAATCCCCTGCCAAAAAGCCGTCATCCTTGATCATCATGTAAGTATTCTTGGTCAGATTTGCCGAAATAATCATTGGAAAAGCTTCCGACACCGCTTCAAAAACCGATAAAACTTCCTCCATGCTGATTCCATTCAGCGCCTCAAACTCTTTAAATGATTTCGCAGCCCTCATCTGATTTGCACCTCCCATAGTAAGCTATTTGACTATTCTCCATAACACCATTATAAACAAATTTTTTACATTTGCATAGTCCCTTTTTTACTAAGAAAAGCACTGCTGGCTGCAGTGCTTTTCTTTTTTTAAGAAGCGATAGACGGGGCTCGAACCCGCGGTCTCGACCTTGGCAAGGTCGCGCGTTACCAACTACGCCACTATCGCATATATCCAATATGAAGTTTTAAAGAGCGATAGACGGGGCTCGAACCCGCGGTCTCGACCTTGGCAAGGTCGCGCGTTACCAACTACGCCACTATCGCATATGTTCGCTTTGTTCTCTTGACGAGCACAAGTAAGATAATATCAGAAACTCGAACCAATGTCAACTACTTTTTTAAATATATCCATTATCAGTTCTATTCTCTTTCCCATATACATAAAATATATAAAACCAAACCGGAGGCAGCTTATGAGTGCAAAAACAAAAATTGTCGTTCTTCATATGAAAAAATTAATTTTTACAGGTGTTATGACTGCACTGGGGATTCTGATCATTGTAATGCTCATCCTTTTATTCGGTCATTCCTCCAATGATGACAGTAATCAGGAATCCGTTGACACCATGTATATTCCCGGCATATATACCTCTTCTGTCACCATTGACGGAACTCCCTTTGATGTCCAGGTTGCGGTGGATGAAAACCATATTAACTCCATCTCCCTCATGAATCTTGATGAGAGCGTGGAAACCATGTATCCACTGATCCGACCTACTTTGGACGAACTGGCAAAACAGATTATTGACAGTCAGTCTATCTCAGACATTACATATTCCAAGAATAACCAGTACACCTGCCGAATGCTCGTGGATGCTGTCTCAGAGGCACTAAAAAAGGCATCGCCCCAATAGGCGGTGCCTTCGCATTCCGTATTATTCTTCCGTCTCTGTATTTAAATCTGACAGGTAATCAGAAACTGCAGAAACGTTGGTGTAGAATGTCTTTGCAGGCTTATGGGAATCGTAATACTGATACCCGGAATATCCTGCCCATCCGACTAACGCAGCTAAAATTACCCATGCACAGGCAATTCCTGCCACACGCTCTGCCTTCTGCTTTGCCATTTCTTTTTTACGGTTTGCTTTTTCTTTTTTATGTTGTTCTACCTTTGCCTGACTCACGTTACATCTCTCCTAAATTCATTATGTATTATAAAGACTATAGTACACATTTTTCTCTCAAAATGCAAGCCCCGTCTTTTTCAAACCACCGGCTGCATATGGCCAATGCCATGCAGACGGAAACTATGCCCACCCCTGAACATAACAGTGACTCTCTGCCTATTACATGGACCTGGATATATCCAGACACTTCATCATTGCCTCAAAGACACCGCTTCGCATCCCCTTTTCCTCCAGAACGCGGACTGCCTGAATTGTGGTTCCGGCAGGGGAACATACCATATCCTTAAGTTCTCCCGGATGCTTTCCTGTCTCTAAAACCATTTTCGCACTTCCTAAAACTGCCTGGGAGGCAAATTTATATGCCTGTGCTCTTGGCATCCCTCCTGCCACTGCTGCATCTGCCATGGCCTCGATAAACATAAAGACATATGCCGGAGAGCTCCCGCTGACAGCAGTCACCACATCCATCAGGTGCTCTGCAATCACCTCTGTTTCAGAAAAACCGCTGCAGAGATTACGAATTTCCTCCATATCCGCCTCCGTCACCTGATTTCCGGCACACATCCCCATCATTCCAGCCCCCACCATACAGGGTGTATTTGGCATGGTACGGATGACCTTCTGATTCTCTCCCAGAAGTTCAGCAAACCAGGCAAGAGTCTTTCCCGGTGCGATGGATACAAGTATTTTTTCCTCCGTCAGGACATCCTTGATTTCCCGAAGTACCTCCTCATAAAACTGTGGCTTTACCGCCACAAATAAAATATCTGCAAAGGCTGCGACTTCACGATTATCTGTCGTGATCTGCACACCATATTCCTCTTTCTTCTTTTGTAGTGTTTCCCTGGTCCGACAGGAAATCATCATTTCCTGTGGCTCACACTTTCCGGAATCCAGAATTCCCGCCATCATGGCCGTTCCCATATTGCCACAACCAATAAAACCGATTTTTTTATTCATGCTGTTCCTCCTCGTATTCTTCGCTGATCCAGCCTCTCCTAGTTTCTCGTACAGCCTTAAATTAGTTACAGTAGAGGCTGCACCATTCGCAAAGCATCTGTGATGCCTCCCCTAGTATACCATTATCCTATCTCGATTTCTACCTCTGTTTCAGTAACTGTACATATGTCCCCTTCCTCTGAAGAAATCTGCTTTGAAGTCTATCCTTGTATCCCGGAACCATAAATGCTATACTATATTGCAAAGAAATTGCGTGCTTGAGGAGGTGGCAGCATGCGCTATCTGATGTGTAAAAATACGAAAGTATTAAATTTAGATACCTATGACATACTTGCGGGCGGGCTGCTTCCGGGTTATGTTAAGAAGAATCATCCATCGAAAGAGACCTATCATGTCTGGATGAAAAGCAGATATTCCTCTTCCTCGAATACGTTAGCTCGTAAATTGCAGGGCATACAGTTCGGTCAGGGTAATCGTTGCCGCATCAATCGATTGACTCACGCATTAAGTTTCACTGACTGCTATTGGGAAAAAGATGAAACTGAGACGGTTATGTTTCAGGATATTAGTCCATATTACACCAGATTTTGGGATGGTTTGTCCGAATTTAACGGCGAGGCAGCACCAACTCTGTATACGGATGGCTGCCTGCCCAAGAAGTGGCTGCAGTCCGGTGAATTGTTCAAGCAGGGGGATTTGTCTCTGGAGATTGAGTGTATCAACCTCTGTAAAGCATGTGGGATACCCGTAGAGGATGGATATATAACAACAAACGGTATCTGTGTTACCAATTTCACATCTGATATGATTATGTTTGAAAATGCGAAAGCGTCCGGGGAATTTGATGAATATGACTTTACCGATGAAGACATCGTGAGCAAGTTTGGAAAGTCAGGTGTACAGATGTTAGTGATTGACGCCATTATCGGTAATGGCGACAGGCATGCCGGAAACTTTGGGTATTTGCGCAATGCGGATTCCGGCGCATATATTGGTATGGCTCCTCTGTATGATTTTGACCATGCATTAGATTCAACAGCGACTGACAAGCCGGATATTCTGATTTCGGATATGCTGCAGGCCTGCAAAGCCTACACAGATGAAATATCCCGTATTTGCAATATTTCACTGAAATGCGACAACAACATCTTTCACAAACGGGCACAATTAATACTCGATTTAATATGACAGTGACAATTAGCCTAATGAAAACCCCACGAACTGCCATTCGTGGGGTTTCGCTTTGTGCCAACTTGGACACTAATCTCATTTTAAGCCTAGTATGGCATATGCCAATATTTTTTGCAATATTCGTTTTTGCAAATTCACTGTGTTGGGGTACATTAACTACGGTAATCTCCGTTAATCTTTACATAATCATAAGTCAGGTCACAGCCCCATGCCTTTGCGGAAGATTCCCCCTGATGTAAATCAATATTGATATAAATCTCATCCTCACCGAGAATAATTTTCGCCTCATCCTCAGAAAAATCAACTCCGGCACCATTTCTGCAGACTGCCACGCACCCCTTTGCCGAAGCCAGATCCACATCTACTTTATTGATATCAAAATCCGCCTCTGCATAACCGATGGCGCAAAGAATTCTTCCCCAGTTGGCATCTTCGCCAAACATTGCACACTTAAACAGCGGGGAACGGATGACACTCTTTGCCACTATGATTGCAGTATCCTGATCCGGCGCACCGTTACAGGTACACTCTAACAGCTTGGAGGCACCCTCTCCATCCTTTGCCAGCATCCTGGTAAGGGTCATGAGTACCTGATACAATGCCTTACGGAAAGTCTCGTACTCCTCTCCCTCCTGTGTGATTGGAGTGTTTCCTGCCATACCGTTTGCCATAATGCTGACCATATCGTTTGTTGAGGTATCACCATCAATACTCAGACAGTTATATGTCACCTTAACGATTTCTGACAGTGCCTTCTGAATCAGTTCGGAAGAGATTGCAATATCCGTTGTGACAAAGTTTAAAGTCGTAGCCATATTGGGATGAATCATACCGCTTCCCTTTGCCATACCTCCCACCGTACAGGTCTTTCCGTCAATTGTAAAGGAAACAGCCGTCTCCTTTGCATAGGTATCCGTTGTCATAATGGCATTGGCAGCCTTTCCGTGATTCTCCGGCGAAAGTCCCTCTGCCAATTCCTTCACATGATCCCTGATGGGCTCAATGGGGAGTCTCTGTCCGATGACACCGGTAGATGCAACGATTACCTCTTCCGGGCGGATTCCCAGTTCTGCAGCAGCAAGTTCACACATCATCTGTGCCTTTTCTTCTCCGTCAGCATTACAGGTATTGGCATTCTTACTGTTTGCAATAACCGCACGGGTCTTATTGCCGGTTGCCTTAAGATGAGCTTTGGTTACAAGAATCGGTGCTCCCTTAACTTTATTTGTCGTATATACGGCTGCCGCAGTACATTCCCTCTCTGATAATATCAGTGCCAGATCATTCTTATTCTTATCCTCATTCAGCCCACAGTTTACACCATTTGCCGAAAATCCCTTTGCAGCACAGACACCCCCGTCTACCTGCTTCATATCTAAATCCATTTTCTTACTCCTATCTTTTTCTTCATGTCAATCTTATGATATAAGGGTCTGTAAGTCTACTCTCTTTCCTGCATCACACTCTTGTAGGCAGGACGGATAATCTTGCTGCTTCCAATCAGTTCCTCCAGTCTGTGGGCACTCCAGCCGGCGATTCTTGCAATGGCAAAAAGCGGAGTAAAAAGTTCTGAGGGAATACCCAGCATATCATAGACAAATCCGCTGTAGAAATCCACATTCGGGCTGACACCCTTAAAGATATGGCGTTTTTCTGCAATAAGCTCCGGAGCCAGTTCCTCGATCAGCGTATAAAGATGCATATCCTTCTGTCTCCCTTTTGCCTCTGCCAGATGTTCCACATAGCTGCGGAATACCCGCTCTCTCGGGTCGGAAAGGGAGTAAACAGCATGTCCCATACCATAGATGAGTCCCTTATGGTCAAAGGCTTCTCCGTTTAGCAGCTTTGACAGATATGCCCTGACCTCATCCCGGTCATCCCAGTCCTTTACATGTTCACGGATATCGTCCATCATCTGCATTACCTTGATATTGGCACCGCCGTGCTTCGGTCCCTTAAGAGAGGACATGGCAGCTGCAACTGCGGAATAGGTATCGGTTCCTGCAGATGTCACAACCCTTGTGGTAAAGGTGCTGTTATTTCCACCGCCGTGTTCCATATGAAGCATCAGGGCTACGTCCAAAACCTGTGCCTCCAGCTGGGTATACTTCATGTCCGGCCGCAGCATGCGAAGGAAATTCTCTGCCGTGGAAAGCTTCGGATCCGGTCTGTGGATATACATACTGGAATCATTTTCATAATGGTTGTATGCGTGATAGCCATATACTGCCAGCATCGGAAAATTCGCAATCAACTGCATACACTGGCGGATGTTATTTTCCACAGAAGAATCTGTAGTATAGGGATCATAGGCTGCCAGTGTCAGGATACTGCGGGTCATGGAATTCATGATGTCCTTAGAGGGCGCCTTCATGATAACATCACGGGTAAAGTTTGTGGGAAGCGTCCTGCTGTTTCCCAGAACCTCACAAAATTCTGCCTGCTCCTTTTCATTTGGCAGTTCTCCGAATAAAAGCAGATATGCTGCTTTCTCAAATCCAAATTCATCCGGCTTCAGATTCCTGATTAATGTCTGGACATTATAGCCTCTGTACCACAGTTCTCCGTCACAGGGAATCTGATTTCCGTTCTCATCACTTTTAAAGGAAACAATCTTAGAAATTCGGGTAAGACCTGTCAATACCCCTTTTCCATTGACATCCCGGAGACCTCGGTTTACTCCATACTCCTGAAACAGACCATCTGAGATGGTATCATTTTCAATACACATATTCTGTTTTGATTCTGCGTAGGTTGTTAATAAATCTTTATTCTCCATGCTTCACTCTCCCATCTGTATTTTTCCATTATATCCTAATTGCCCCATAAAAAAAAGCTTTTCATAAAATTTTAACATTTGATTTATGAATGGAAATGACGGGCGAACCGTTCCCACACCTGCTGCATACCTTAAAAGAAAAAGGCTTTTCATGGACTGTGACACCCTCATCCGTTCTAATAACACCTATGATATCCTGATTTCCCGCGAATCCACGGAGATTTTCCCTGTTCCTGTGGAATGTACACAGGAAATCGGTGACAATTATCTGGTAGATTATTTTGACCGTTCCACAGTTGGTCCCCTAAACATCTCCGAATACGGTTATTCTGTCATCCCCAAATGCTATGGACTCTTAGATACTCTTGCACTGGAAGAAAGCAGAATTATTCAGCTTCAAAATCAGACTGCCGTTGCGCTGAAAGGACAGGGAGTACTGATTGGCATAATTGACACCGGTATTTCCTATGAACTGCCCTGCTTCCGTAATTCCGACGGCAGCACCAGGATCCACGCAGCATGGGATCAGTCAATTCCTGCCACAGAACCGTCACAGCTGCCCGAGGGCTTCCTGTACGGTACAGAGTATTCTTCCGATGACATAAACGCGGCACTCCGCAGTGAAAATCCAAAAGAACTGGTTCCACTTTCCGATGAAAACGGACATGGAACCATGCTTTCCAGCATCATTGCCGGCAGCGAAGATCCGACTGCCGGTTTTACCGGAGCCGCTCCCTATGCAGAGCTTATTGTTGTAAAATTAAAACCTGCCAAACAGTATCTGAAAGAATTCTACTATATTCCCGCAGGGACCGATGTCTATCAGGAAAATGACATCATGGCGGCAGTCTCTTATCTGGATCAGACGGCCAGGAAATCCGGAAAACCTCTTGTTATCTGCCTGGGACTTGGCACCAATAACGGAAGCCATTCCGGTTCCGGGAACCTGTCAAATTTTCTAAACGATATCGGCAGCCGCTGGCGCAGGTGCATTGTCACTGCCACCGGAAATGAGGCAAATGCCAGACACCATTTTTATGGGAAAAGTGACGGCAAAAACACAATTGAAATGGAAATTAATGCAGATCAGAAAATGAACGGCTTTTATCTGGAGCTGTGGGCAAGTGCCACGGAAATGTTTACTGTTTCCGTCCGTTCTCCGGGAGGAACCACACTCTATGGACCAAACTACTCGGAAAATTCCCATACTGAACGGGAATTTATTTTTGAAGGAACCCGGGTGGAAATTGATTACTGGCAGGATGCACGCACCCGTGGAAATCAGCTGATCTTTATCCGTTTTACGGAACCCTCTGCCGGAATCTGGACGGTATTTGTCACTCCCGGAACAACGATCACCGGAACCTTCCATGCCTGGCTTCCCATGAGTGGAATGTTAGAGCGGGATATCATCTTTCTAAGACCGGATCCGGATGTAACGCTGACCGGACCATCTGCAGCAGAAATCCCCATCGGTGTCGGCGGTTATAACCCGGGCTCCGGCGCACTGTATTTAAATTCCGGCAGGGGTTACTCCCTTTCCTCCGTTGTAAAACCGGATTTTACTGCTCCAGCCGTATCTGTGTCTGCCATCGGAAGGCTTGGAAATCCAGTAACCATGACCGGAACCAGCGCCGCAGCTGCCATTACCGCCGGTGCCTGCGCCCAGATTATGGAATGGGGAGATGTCAGAGGGAAGAGACCTCTGCTTAACTCTGTAGTGATTGGAAATATACTGGTGCGGGGCAGCGTAAGAAGCCAGGATATCTCTTATCCGAATACCTCCTGGGGATATGGGAAAATGAATGTATATGATGCAATGATGAGATTATTCTGATTCTCTAATTCTAAAGGGGTTCCCAGTAAAGCTGCCAGAATTTCTCATATTTAGAAAAATCTGCCTATTTCTGCCCGATTTCATACTATCCTGAACAGATACCAGTACACCGGGTAAAAAATTTCTTACGTATTGAACGAGGATGCGGTTTCGAGAGTGCAGGTCAAAAAACGAAGACGCAGCGGGCTACGTCAAGGCTTTTTGACCTGTGCTATCGGAATCGCAGACCGTTCATATTCACTAGAAACTTTTTATTCGGTGTCTGGGATTCAACAATTACAGCCGATCCGGGTTCTCTGTTATAAAAATATACTCTGCAACCGAACGGTCGAAGGCTTTGATATGCTGGAATAACCAGTCAACCACATTCTTCTTTACCTGATCCACAAATGCATCAGTGGGACCCTCGGATTCATCTAAGAACGCCTCCAGCTCCTTTAAGTTCTTCTTGAACTCCTCATGCTTTGCCTTATGTTCTTTAAGACCCGGATATCCCACATCCTCCTGCAGCTTTTCCTCTGCGGAAAAATGAAAATCCGTGTACTCTGCCAGATAATCCAGCATCTGGATTGCCTTTACTTTTCCTGCGCCCTCCTCACAGCTGTCCACAAACTTTTTAATCCGGTCAATCAGTTCCTTATGCTGGGAATCAATCAACTCATTTTTCGTAATCAGATTATCATCAAACTCAATTGTCATAGTATGCTCCTCCTCAAAATATCTGTATCTTTTTATTTTTTATTATAACTCTTCTATAAAACAGACGCAACCTGTTACCTGTTTTTCCCTGAAGTTTTTAGACAGGCAACACCATATCCCTCCAGCTGCAGCGTTCCATCCACAGGCTCACCGGTTAACAGATTCAGTCCCTTCACTCCGGAAATCGTCTTTTTCTCCGTTGTATCATTTAATAGGAATCTATAACACACATCATCTGCCTCTCTCGTATGGCACTCCACTCCATCCGGAAGACACAGTACCGGAATTTCAGCCCTCTTAAGTGCCTGTGCATAAAGATGCCGCATGGACTCCTGAGCCAGTCGTGCTGCTACGTAGACTGCCGTACCTTTCCCACTCTTTCTCCCGGTAACTGCCGCCATTCCCTTATAATAATCATTCTCGTAGGTTCCGGAAATTTCCGTTCCATCGGCCACACGTAGAACCTCTGCGTAGTCCCGCACTTCCCCCTCTGAGCCATCGGTAAAACGGACTTTATTTCTATCCTTCGGATACAGGGTATCAATCTCCTCGCTGATTACGCCAAACAAATCCCTTAAACCATCTCCCGGAAAACCACCCAGATAATTCAGTGTATTTTCATCCACATAGCCGGTCAGATAGGTTGCAATCAGCTGTCCACCTTTTTCCACAAAAGCTTTCAGTCTCTCAGACACATTTGGATGGAGCATATAAAGCATCGGTGCTGCAATGACGGCATAATCCTCATAGGAATCCTCGCTGGAAATGACATCCACATCCAGGCCGAATGAAGACAGATCGCGGTATGCATTCATGCACTCCTCAGGATAATTTTTCGTGTCCTGTGCCAGCCCTCGCATATCCTCAATAGCCCACATGCTGTCCCAGTCAAAGATCACTGCCACCTTCGCTTTCACCACTGTTCCTGCTACTTCTTTTATTTTCTTAAGTTCCTGTCCCAGTTCTTCCACCTCACGGAAAACTCTGGTATCATCGGTTCCAAGGTGATCCACAACCGCACCATGGTACTGCTCAAAGGATCCCCGGCCCTTCCGCCACTGAAAATACTGCACAGTATCCGAGCCCAGTGCCACCGCCTGGAAAGATGCAAGTTTGTGCACTCCCGGCCGCTGCATCTTATTATACGGATGCCAGTTGACAAGGCCCGGTGCACTCTCCATCATCATAAAGGGCTGTTCTTTTTTCATAGAACGCATCACCGCATGGTCAAAGGCATTTTCCGTCATAGTATCAGCAAAAGGCTCCTCATCGTTGTGAAAACGAGGATAGGAATCCCATGAAATTACATCCAGTTCCTCCGACATTTTTCTATAATCCAGTCCCGGAAAAAGTTTCATGAAATTAGTGGTAATGGGAATATCCGGTGTCCGCTCTCTTAAGATGGCAGTCTCCGATTTCATATAATCCGTCATATTCCAGGTAGTAAAACGCTTCCACTCCAGATTGAGTCCCATAATGCTGTATTCCCCGTTCTGGTATGGCGGTTCGATTTGCGAAAAATCATTATACTCATGGCTCCAGAACTTTGTCCACCATGCCTGATTCAGTTTCTCAATATCGTGGTCAAATTTCTCTGCAAGATAATTCTGAAATCTTTTTACACAGTGCGGACAATAACATTCCCCACCAAATTCATTGGAAATATGCCACATCAAAAGTCCCGGATGGGAACCGAATTCATCCACCAGCCTGTTCAATATAATCGAAACCTTTTCCCGGTAAACAAGCGCACTCATGCAATGGTTGTGCCGCACTCCGTGGTGGGCCCGCACTCCGTATGCGTCCACACGCATTGCCTCGGGATATTTCTCATCCAGCCATGCCGGACGTGCCCCGGATGGTGTGGCTAATATGGTATAGATTCCATTTGCATACAGTTCATCCATGATCTGATGAAGCCATTCAAAATGAAATTCTCCCTCCCTGGGTTCAAAGGTGGACCAGGAAAAGACTCCCAGAGTTGCACAGTTCATACCTGCCTTTTTCATCATGCGGATATCCTCTTTTAAGATATCCGGCCTATCCAGCCACTGCTCAGGGTTATAATCTCCTCCATGCATGATTCCATCAATTTTCGGAAACAGTAACTTTCTCTCCATCATTATTTCTCCTTTTTGTTTTTTCGACAGTTACTCCGGTACATGAAACGTGGATGCCGATTCGAAAGTACCGGTCGCTTTTTATCCGGTGCACCGGAGACACCTCTTTTTCATCGCGATGTTCTTTACATGACCCGGCTTGCATGGCAGGTAAAATACAAAATCTGGTATTCCCCTGATATTTTTCTTAACAGCTCTTCCCCACGCTCCAGTTTATCTTCATCCAGATTCACAAAGGGGTCATCCAGTATCAGGAAGGGTTTTTCCTCCGGATACATAGCATCCACAAGGGCCAGGCGCATACAGATGCCCAGCAGATCTTGGTAACCGGCAGACAGCCACTTTGCCTCCCGCATCTCGCCCTGTTCCTTCATATGCACTTCAATATTGGCATCCACCATCCAGTTTTTCTCATCATCCCCGGTAAGAAGACTGTAGTACTTTCCAAAACCATTTTCAATGGGTCCCAGATACCTTGCAGAAAACTGCTCCTTCGCCGTCTGAAGGAACTCCCCTGTCATGTGAAGAATCTCATACAACCGGCTTTCCTCTTCCTGCTGCTGTCTTAAGATTACAAGCTGCTGTTCCTTCTCATCCCGCTCGTCCAGCTGATCCTGTAAATCCTCCATCTGGTGATGATACTGTTCCACAGCTGTACGCACATCCTCCATCCGCTCATCCACATCGTGGATCATGGCATTCAGTTCATCCAGAGAATACGGACACTTTTCCACTGCTGCAAGTTCTTCCACCCTGTATTCTTCCTCAAAGGTCTCCCTCTTCTTCTTAGCCTCTTCATAAGCTTTCTCAGCAATCCGGTATTCCGCTGCCTTCATCTGCAACTGGCTGATCCCTGCAGCCAGATCATCCCCGAAATCCATGCCTGCCTCTCTTCCAAAAGCAAGAAGCGACTCTCTTTTATTATCAAACTCCTTTCTCGCCGCCTCACTCTTTAAGGCACGGGAACGAAGCCTCTCATACTCCTGCATTTTACTGCGGAGTTCATACAATGCTTTTCTGGCATCCTGATCTCCGGTAAAAATGTGATACTGACCGAGAAAATCCCTGATTTTTGTCTCAATACGCTCCGTTTCCTTCGAAGCATCCTCCATGGTCTTCTGAATTGCCTCCACCGGTCCCCGGAGTTTCTGCTCCTCCTCCATATGCCGGACACGCAGAGCCCTCATTTTCCGCTCCGCCTCCGAAACCCTGATATTTCTTATGGCAACCGTCACAAGACCTACTGCAGCCATTCCAGCTGATGCAGCAAGAATCGGTACAAAGTAAGGCTGTGCCTGTTTTAAAAGGAATGCCACTGCACAGCCGCAAGCTCCTGCTATCAGAAACAGAATACCAAGAACCAACGGAAAAAACTGCCTGCTTACCGAATAATCCGGCTCTTCCCGCTTCATGGCGAGGGCCTCGAAATAGGACATCTTTGTTTCCAGCTGTGTCTTTTCCTCTTTGAGTTTTGCGAGACGTTCCTGCTCTTTTTCCATATCCTGCATTTCTTTTTCTGTCGGAACTTTCTCCTCAAAGAGATCTGACAGCTCATGATAACGGGTTTCCTCATCCTCCGTCAGTCCCAGGTTAAAGAGAGTTGTCTTAAGCACCCCCAGCATCTGCACATCCTGATTCTGCTCAGAAAACTCTTTATCCTCCGGAACTTTTCCCGGGAACACACTCCGATAGGTATCCATCTCCGCTTTTTTTTCTCTTTCTGCCTCCACAAGAGTTTCATAATTCTGTCTGATTCCCTCTCGTCTGCTCTCCTCGCTGGCCACCTGCAGTGCCTTTACATACTGGGCACGTATCTCGGACAATTCCCGCCGCTGGGCCTGTTTCCCGGCAAGTTTCTGAGACAGTTCTCTTGCAGCGTTCTCCGCTGCATCATAGCTTCTTAGTTCCTCCTGCAGAAGCGTCATCGTATTAGTTCTCTTTTTCATGGAACCTGTTGCCCGCTCCGGTGACAGTTTATTCATCCTGTCATGAATCCTTTTCTGAGCTGTCTCAAAATTATTGATATCATTGGTATTCTCCGCAAGATTGCCAAGCTTTGCGTTGATGGCATCTGTGGAAAAACACTCACAGTCATTCTGGGCGATAAAAGAACTTCTCTTAAAGGAAGCACTGTCCAGTCCGAAAATCTCTCCACCGATATCCGAAGAGAAATCATGGCACTCCAGATTCGTAGAAAGATCATACAGATGAAATACATCCGTTTTTTCTGTCTTTCCAAAAGTACGGCTGATACGGTATGCTTTTCCCTGATGGGAAAAATCCACTTCACCGCCATAGGTTCCCCCCTGCCAGGGTCGGTAAACTACCCGTTCCTTATCAAAAAGCCCTGATTCCCGTTTCGAATCAAAGCCATAAAACATCACCCGCAAAAAAGCGGCAAGGGTACTCTTTCCCCAGGCATTTGGCTCATGAAACAGATTGATTCCATCGGAAAAATCAATCCGCATATCCGACAGTTTTCCAAAATTGTCAATATGACAGGAAAGTAATTTCATAGCTAAATCTCCTCCCCGGACAATGCCAGAATCCCGCACCGGATGACCTCAGTTTTCTGCTCTTCACTAAGATCCGAACCCATCACCATCCGGATAAACTCTCCCTTAAGGGAAGCATCTTTTTCATAGTCCCTGTAATCAATCCGTAGTGTTGTTTCATTACATACTTTCTCAAAGTAAAAATAATCCGTAAACAGGTTCTGCAGATAATCACAATTGATTTCCGCATCCACCTCCACCTCACCGGTCAGCACAAATTTCACCAGGCTTCCGGATGGATATGCAGCCTCCGTTACTGCCTGTTCCATACGGGCAGCAGCCTCCCTGGTGGTCATCACCGATGTCACATCCACCTCAAGATTATAAAGTGTCCGCGCCGCAGCCGGTATAAATTCCGTCTGAATCCTTCTGGTGTTCTCATCAATATCCAGAAGTACAAATCCCTTGGGACCACACTCATCAAAACCGCGCCCCTCCAGGCATCCCGGATAGCAGTATACGCCTCTGTAATCCAGTTTTTCCTTCACGTAGCTGTGTACATGCCCCAAAGCCAGATAATCAATATTTTTATTTCGCAGACTGTTTAAACTGATCTGCTCCGCCTGCACACCCCCTGCATATTTTCCAACCTGTCCGTGGAGAGTAACGATATTGATATCATCTGTTCCCAGCACTAACGAAGGAAAGGCTATTGCCTGATTATCCGTTGTCAGCTCCAGCCCGGAAATCACAATATTTCCGTAGCGGTATGCTGTCCACTGTTCCGAAAACAAAAGCAGATTTTCCGGGACTTCCTCCAGCTTGGATAGAAAATTGTCACTGTCATGATTTCCCCGCAGATATAAAAAATCAATCTCCGGATGTGTACAGATCATATCCCGCACCGTATTTCTTGCAAGAGCAGAAACATTACGGGTGTCAAACAAATCTCCGGCAATTAAAATCACACGGACATCATTTTTCGCCGCATATTCAACCATCCGCGTAAAGGTACGGATCATCTCTTTTTTTCGTTCTCTCGCCTGCTCTCTCGTCAGATTCGCTGTCATTTTGGAATCCAGATGCAGGTCCGCACAGTGAATTATTTTCATATTGCCTCCAAAAACTGACTAAAAACTATCTGGCTGGCATCCATCCAGAATCTTTTCCTACACTCACAAAACCATGGGTTTCACGTGCTTTACCTCACATCGCACCGGCCCGTTCCGGAATCTCCGCTACTCCACGCATCTGAATGAGCGGACCTCCCTTCTTTTCCACATAGTCCTCTGTGATGGTAACCTTTCCAATATTATCATCCTTCGGAATTTCATACATGATGTCCAGCATAAATTCCTCAATAATGGCACGCAGGGCACGGGCCCCGACCTTTTTCTCCTTTGCCTTTTTGGCAATGGCATGAAGAGCACCCTCTTCAAATTCCAGATCCACCTCATCCATGGCAAGGAGCTTTTTATACTGCCGGATAATGGCATTTTTCGGCTCAGTTAAAATCTGCACCAGCATATCCTCCGAAAGCATCTCCAGAGAAAACATAATGGGGAGACGCCCTAAAAACTCCGGAATCATACCAAACTTACGCACATCCTCCACCGTTGCCTGTGTAAGCAGATTCTCATCCTTATCGTACTTATCCTTCAAATCTGCTTTAAATCCAATGGAAGCCTCCTTATTGAGACGTTCCTTTATGATTTCCTCCAGTTCCGGGAATGCCCCGCCGCAGATAAACAGAATATTCTTCGTATCCACCGTAGTCATGGGAACCATGGCATTTTTACTGCTGGCTCCAACCGGCACCTCAATTTCTGCCCCCTCTAAGAGCTTTAACATTCCCTGCTGAACGGACTCTCCACTCACATCCCGCTGGTTTGCATTGCGCTTCTTCGCAATCTTATCAATCTCATCAATAAAGATAATGCCATGCTCTGCACGCTCCACATCGTTATCCGCTGCTGCCAGAAGTTTGCTGACAACGCTCTCAATGTCATCACCGATGTATCCTGCCTCTGTCAGGGAGGTGGCATCCGTAATGGCAAGGGGAACATCCAAAAGTTTTGCAAGAGTCTTGACCAGATAGGTCTTACCACATCCGGTGGGTCCTATCATAAGCATATTGGACTTCTCGATTTCCACACCGTCATCCGTATTCTCCATAACACGCTTATAGTGGTTATAAACGGCAACAGACATCACCTTCTTGGCATGTTCCTGACCTACCACATACTCATCCAGGCTGGCCTTAATCTTATGAGGGGCCGGAATAGAATAAATATCCAAAACCGGTGCCTCTTTCTTTTCCTTTGGTTTCTTTTTCTTCAGTTTCTGGCTTTTGGGAACGGCTCCCTGCAGGTCTGAGAGATTAATCATACTGATATTGGGCATTTTCCCGATATTCATGTTCATAAAATCTCCCATATTAAAGCCGCCGCTGTTCATGGCATCAAAGGTCTTCTGCATACAATCCTGGCAGATACAGATGTCATTTTGAATATGTATCATTTTTCCGGCTACACTCTCCGGTCTTCTGCAGATATAGCAGATATCTTCATAGTCGTTAGACTTTACATCTTTATTTTCAATATTTTCATTATTATCGTTATTATTCTGGTTTTCAGCCATTATTCATACTCCTTCTTCGGGTTTTAGGCGATAGCTGCCTACAATAACTTCTATTATACGCTATGGCACCACTAATGACAAGTTGGAAACTGATTTTGAAAGAAAATGGTTACTGCGGACACGAAAGCAAAATGGGCACATACAGAAAAATTACTCTCTGCATTGCCCATTTCAAAACATACGGATTGCAAATGTGTGTAGAATTGCTACAGAATCTCTTTCAAAATCTTATTTACCAATCCCGGATTTGCCTTCCCCTTCGTGGCCTTCATGGTCTGGCCTACCAGGAAACCGATGGCTTTCTCTTTTCCATTATGGTAATCCTCCACAGACTGCGGATTATCCTTTACAATCTGCTCAATGGCAGCCCGGAGAGCATCCTCATCGTTATCACTCTTTAATCCGTGTTCTTCCACATATTTTTCCGGGTCCGCATCCTCCGCAAAAATATGCTCAAAGACTTCCTTAGCCACAGAACCGTTGATGGTACCTGCCTCTGCCATCTCAATGAGCTTTGCCAGATTTGCCGGTGAAAACTTAAGATCTGCAGCATCCATTTCATGTTCCTTAAGAAGGCGCATGGTCTCACCCATGAGCCAGTTGGATACCTTCTTGGGCTTCTTACAAAGCTCGGTGGTTGCCTCGAAGATATCTGCCAGCTTCTTCTCGGAAGTCAGAATCTGCGCATCATACTCCGGCAGTCCAAACTCGGACACATATCTTGCCAGTTTCTCATCCCGAAGCTCCGGCTGATTGTCTTTAATCTGTTGCAGCCACTCATCGCTGATGACGATTGGAACCAGATCCGGCTCCGGAAAATAGCGGTAATCCTGTGCATCCTCCTTGGAACGCATGGCATAGGAATACCCCTGCTCATCATTCCACCGGCGGGTTTCCTGTACTACCTTTTCTCCGGATTCGATCAAATCAATCTGGCGGGCAGTTTCTGCCTCAATGGCATGGGCAATGGCCTTAAAGGAGCCGATATTTTTCATCTCTGTTCGTGTTCCAAACTCACTTGTTCCCTTTTCCCGGACGGACAGATTCACATCCGCGCGCATGGAACCCTCCTGCATCTTGCAGTCGCTGGCCCCCAGATACTGAATGATCATGCGAAGCTTCTCCAGATAGGCAATGACCTCATCTGCGGAACGCATGTCCGGTTCCGATACAATCTCAATCAGCGGCACTCCGGAACGGTTATAATCCACTAGGGAAACATCCTCCCAGTCATCATGTACCAGTTTCCCGGCATCCTCTTCCATATGGATTTCATGGATACCAATTGTTTTCTTTCCTGCAGAAGTCTCAATCTCCACCCCGCCATCGTGGCAGATCGGCAGATAGAGCTGGGAAATCTGGTAGTTCTGGGGGTTATCCGGATAAAAATAATTCTTTCTGTCAAACTTGCTGTACTGATTAATCTGGCAGTTTGTTGCCACACCAACAGCCATGGCGTACTCTACTACCTTTTTATTCAGCACCGGAAGGGATCCCGGCATACCGGTACAGACCGGACAGGTATGGGTGTTAGGTGCACTTCCGAAAGCCGTGGAGCAGGCACAGAAAATCTTTGTCTTTGTTGCTAATTCTACATGAACCTCCAGTCCAATGACGGTCTCATATTCTTTATGCATTTTCCGTTCCTCCTTCCTGTGCCTCAGCCAGCGGGCTGTGTTTGTACTCTCTTGTCTGTTCAAAACTGTAGGCTGCCCGGATAATATTTTTCTCCTTGAAGCAGTCACCAATCAGCTGAAGTCCGATTGGAAGTCCCTTACTGTCCATTCCGCAGGGAACTGTGATTCCCGGCAGTCCTGCCAGATTGACAGAAACCGTATAGACATCACCGAGATACATTTTAAGCGGGTCGCTTAAAGATTCCCCCAGCTTTGGTGCTGTGGTGGGTGCTGCCGGTCCTATGATCACATCATATTTTTCAAAAGCCTTGTCAAATGCCTGCTTAATCAATGCTTTTGTACGAAGTGCTTTCAGATAATAGGCATCGTAATATCCGGAGCTCAATACGAAAGAGCCCAGCATGATACGCCGCTTTACTTCCGGTCCAAATCCCTCAGACCGGGATTTCTTGTACATGTTATGAAGTCCCTCATACTCTTTGGTCCGGTATCCGTATTTTACCCCATCAAATCTTGCAAGGTTTGAACTTGCCTCAGCTGCCGCAATTACGTAATAGGCAGGGATTGCATATTCTACTAGGCTTAGATCAAACTCTTCTACAACTGCTCCCTTTTCCTCTAACTTCTCCGCTGCGGCAAGAACTGCATCCTTTACCTCCGGGTCAAGTCCCTCCCCCAGATAATCTCTTGGGATACCAATTTTCATGCCCTTCACATCATCTACAAGAGCCGAGGTAAAATCTGTATCCTCTCTCTCAACCGAAGTGGAATCCTTTTTATCGTAAGAAGTGATTGCCTCTAAAATTGTGGCACAGTCCGTCACATCCTTTGCAATGGGTCCAATCTGATCCAGGGAAGAACCATATGCAATCAGTCCATATCGGGAAACCGTTCCGTATGTGGGCTTAATCCCGGTTACACCGCAGAAAGAACTTGGCTGACGGATTGAACCGCCGGTGTCAGAACCCAGTGCATAAAAGCACTCCTCTGCTGCTACCGCCGCACAGCTGCCACCGGAGGAGCCGCCTGGAACATGCTCCGTATTCCACGGATTCTTCGTTGCCCCAAAGGCAGAGGTTTCTGTAGTGCTTCCCATGGCAAACTCGTCCATATTTGTCTTTCCGATAATTACAGCACCGGCCTTTTCCAGATTGATAACTGCCTCCGCCGTATAGGTTGGAATAAAATTATATAAAATTTTCGAACTGCAGGTGGTTAACAGTCCCTTTGTACACATATTGTCCTTGATGGCAACCGGCACACCGGCAAGAGGTCCGGTATATATGCCATCGTCAATGCCCTTCTGCACTTCCTTTGCCCGTGCAAGAGCATTTTTCTCGTCAACAGTCACAAAACTGTTGATGCTGCCTTCCTTTTCATGAATTGCATCAAGTGCAGCCCTTGTGGCTTCCTCCACAGTCACTTCATGCGCTTTTATTTTCTTCCCCAGCTCTACGGCTGTGAGTGATAATAAACTCATGTATGCCTCCTTTATTAAACATCAGTTTTCAACGGTCTTTGGAACTACGAATGCCCGGTCACGACGCTCCGGCGCATTGAAAAGGGTGTCCTCCCCACCGTCTCTATTCTCCACTACATCCTCCCGGAATACATTCTTTACCGGGAAAACATGGGACATAGGCTCCACATTGGAGGTATCCAGTTCGTTCAATTTATCAATATAATCGAGCATGCTCTCCATATCTTTCTTTGCTGCTTCCTTTTCTTCATCGGAAAGCTCCAGCTTGGCAAGAATTCCCACATACTCCATGGTCTCATCAGATATTACATTTGCCATAATTTTCTCCTTTCGAAAAGGGACGAATAGATTAGTCTCTCACCTTAATATGGGTTTCACGAAGCTGCTGTTCGGTCACCTCATTCGGCGCACCGCACATCAGATCCTGTGCATTTCCATTCATCGGGAATGCAATGACCTCACGGATGTTCTCCTCGTTGCGAAGCAGCATGATCATACGGTCTACACCAGGTGCCATACCTGCATGTGGCGGTGCCCCGTACTGGAATGCGGTATAGAGAGCACCGAATTTGTTTTTAAGAACTTCCTTATCATAACCTGCGATTTCAAAGGCCTTTTCCATAATCTTCATGTCGTGGTTACGGACAGCTCCCGAGGAAAGCTCCACGCCGTTGCAGACAATGTCGTACTGGTAAGCCAGAATGTCCAAAGGATCCATAGTTTCCAGTGCCTCCAGACCGCCCTGTGGCATAGAGAAGGGATTATGGGTAAAGCCGATCTTCTTGGTCTCCGGATCCTTCTCGAACATCGGGAAGTCATTAATATAGCAGAAACGGTAAGCATTTTTCTCAATGAGATTCAGCTTCTCACCCAGCTCTGTACGAATCATTCCTGCATAATAAGCGGCACGCTCCTCCTTGTCCGCCATAAAGAAAATGGTATCGCCAATTTCCAGACCTGCCAGACTGCGGAACTCCTCCTTCAGATCCTCCGGAATAAACTTATCAATCGGTCCCTTATAGGAGCCATCCTCCAGCACTTCCAGATAACCAAGACCACCCATACCGAGTCCTGTGGCGAATTTCAACAGCTTCTCATGGAAGCCCTTGGACATATTGGCATGTACGCGAATCGCTCGAACAGTCTTTCCAATGAAAGGTTTAAAGGTACATTTCTGGAAAAAGTCTGTCACATCAATAATACGGAGCGGATTGCGAAGATCCGGCTTGTCCGTACCAAACTCTAACATAGCCTGCTTGTAGCTGATGATCGGATAAGGTGCCTTAGTAATCACACTGCCTTCCGGTGCAAACTTCTCGAAGACAGCAGACAGAACCTCCTCACCAACCTTGAATACATCCTCCTGGGTGGCAAAGCTCATCTCAAAATCCAGCTGGTAAAACTCTCCCGGAGAACGGTCTGCTCTCGCATCCTCATCACGGAAGCAGGGAGCAATCTGGAAATATTTATCAAAGCCGGACACCATCAAAAGCTGCTTATACTGCTGTGGTGCCTGCGGCAGAGCATAGAATTTTCCCTTAAATTTTCTGGAAGGAACAATGTAATCTCTAGCGCCTTCCGGTGAGGATGCACACAGAATCGGGGTCTGAATCTCCAAAAATCCCATTTCTGTCATCTTCTCCCGCAGGAATGCGATCACCTGGGAGCGGAAAATGATATTGTCCTTTACTTTCTGGTTTCTTAAATCCAGATAACGGTATTTCAGGCGTACATCCTCGTGTACGCTCTTGCTGGTCATAACCTCAAAAGGAAGCTGGGAATATACCTCGCCGAGAACGGTAATCTCCTTGGCATCCAGTTCGATGGTTCCGGTTGGAATCTTCGGGTTATAGGTTTCCTCATCTCTCTTTTCAACCAGGCCCACCACGGTGATGGCCTGCTCCTTGCGGATTCCCTCTAACAGCTTGCCATCGCGGATTACGATCTGCATCACCGCATACATATCTCTCAAATCGATGAAGGATACCCCGCCGTGGTCGCGGATATTCTCCACCCAGCCTGCAACACGGATGGTCTTTCCGATGTTTGCTTCGCTTACCTGGTTTAACGTAACGTCTCTGTAAATGTTACCCATTTCTTTACTCCTTTTTGTCAAATAGTTTCATTGATTGTTCCGGGACTTTCTCCTTAAACAAAGAAAGTCCCGGAATACAGTAACGTATTCCGGGACGGATCTTATTCCTTACTTATCATTGAGGATGTAATCCGCGGTACCACCCGCATTGAAAGCTGGGCAACCCCATCTTTCCTCTCTTACGCGTAACGTGCGCCCACGTATGAACCTACTATCATTTCAGCCCATCAGCTCCGGAGTGTTCCCTGTAATAAGGAGGGACCCGCCCTCGGGAGGATTCCTTGTTACCTACGCACACGCTTCGCGCCAGCGAACTCTCATGCGTGTGCTCCTTTAAGGAGGGACCCGCTAAATGTGTTATGCGTTGCATAACATGCAGCGCCAGCCTTTCCCCTCAGGGGAATTCTTATAGGCTGGCGTTCCCGTGCGGGAGGATTCCTTGTTACCTATTACCATCTCCTCCGAACAGCGCTCTCAGTCGGTGACGCTGTATTCCTGTCGGTCTCTGATGGCCAGAGTCTCCTTCATCGCCTTTTCTGTATAACTATGTTATTTTTAACATAGATTCTCACTAATTGCAAGAAAAATTTAAAAAAACATTTTGTATCACTTACACCTTTTCCTTTTTAAATACCGAATGGAACAGGAAAATAAACAGGAATACCACTGCCGCTGCAACTCCAACCGGATATGCAATTGCCGTACTTAAATGCAGACATTCCGGTGCATAGAAGAAATACGTAACAGATACTGCTGACATAAAAGTAGCCGGAATCGCAGTAACCCAGAAGCATTTCTTATTTTTATAAAGGTACATGGATGCTGTCCATAATGCAATCATTGCCAATGTCTGATTCGACCAGCTGAAATATCTCCAGATGACATTGTAATCAAGCTGGCTGATCACTGCACCTGCCAGTAACAGTGGTACACAGACATACAACCGTTTTTTATAGGATTTCTGATCAATATGGAACCAGTCTGCAATGACGAGTCTTGCAGACCGAAATGATGTATCCCCTGATGTAATCGGACATGCGATAACTCCGATCATAGCAAGTACCACTCCAAAACCTCCCATTGTCTTCACACAGACATCATAGACGGTAGATGCCTGTCCCTGGGAAGCCAGAATTTCACTGAGTCCGGTCATAAGTCCTCCGGTGCGATTATAAACAGCACAGCCTGCTGCGGCCCAAATCAAAGCAATGATTCCCTCACATACCATAGCTCCATAAAATACAAAGTGGGCTTCTTTTTCTGTTTTACAGCATCTGGCCATAAGAGGCGACTGCGTTGCATGGAATCCGGAAATAGCCCCACATGCCACAGTAATGAACATACACGGCCAAATCGGTGTTCCGTCCGGATGCAGACTCTGTAATGTGATTTCCGGAATGGAATAACCATGTGTAAAAATACCTACTCCCACCCCTACTGCCATCACAATTAAACAAATACCGAAAACCGGATATATCTTACCAATGATTTTATCAATCGGAATAAAGGTTGCAACGAAATAGTAAATCAGAATGATTGCCAGCCAAAAATACTGGTTGGTAAGAATGGAAGATACTGCCCCCTGCTTCCCAATCAGCATGGAAATAAGAGATGCCGGTCCGACTGCAAAAACCGTTCCTACCATAACAAGTAATACCACACTGAAAATCCGCATAATCAATTTCATGATTTTCCCCAGATAGGTTCCGGTCAGCTCCGATACCGATGCCCCATCATGTCTCATGCTCATAAACCCTACCGAAAAATCATGAACCGCCCCTGCAAGAAGCGTACCGCCGGTAATCCAAAGGAACACTGCCGGCCCCCACTGTGCACCTGCAAGTGCACCATAAATCGGTCCCAGTCCTGCAATATTCAGTAACTGCACTAAAAAAAGCTTCCATTTTGGCATAACGACATAATCAACACCGTCATTCATTCTTACTGCAGGAGTTTCCCTGTCGTCCGGTCCATATAGCTTCTCAACCACTTTGCCATACGTAAAATAACCGATCACCAGAATTGCAAGACATACAAAAAAGCTAATCATAATAACACCCCCTATGCGATACATCTTTGATGTATCACTTTCTACATGTCAAGTTTTCACAGAAAACCCGGCAAAACTACGTTTTTCGATTATTATTTTATACTCTTTTTATATTTTTTCAATAGTTTATGTGCATTATTTCTAATTTTTTTTAATTTTCTACTAATTTTTGCACTTTTCTAACAAAAAAATGTTTTTAGCAGAATTGTTTTATTTCCAGTAAGGAATCTGCTTTCTTATATAACAGCCTGGACAACTCTTCATCCGGCTGGGTCTGATCCGGAACCATCACAACCTTACAGCCTGCAGCATATGCACTTCTAACACCGTTAGGCGAATCCTCCACAGCCATACACTCTGCCGGTTGCAGTCCCAGCTCACTACATGCATAAATATAAACATCCGGTGCCGGTTTTCCTTTTTTTACCATCCGTGCAGAAATGATTTTTTCAAAATAATCATGAAGTCCAAGACTTTTTAAGTATTTTTCTGTACGGGCAGGATCTGTTGCCGTAGCAATTGCCGTTATCATACCTTTTTTCTTTAAAAAAGCAAGCAGCTCTTTGGCCCCCGGCTTTAATTCGATTCCCTTCTCCTCCAAAACCGGCTCCATCAGCTGCTTTCGGTATGCATGAACAGTCTCATAATCAAAATCCGACCCATATAATTTCCGAAAATACTCCTGCACAAACGGACTTCCCAAAGACCGCAGCTCATAGGCCTGTTCATCTGTAATCTCATATCCAAAATGGCGAACAGCCTCCATCCAGTAAATATGATAATACTTTTCTGTATCGATCAGTGTTCCATCCATATCAAAAATTACTGCCTGTATCATCTCGATTCCATCCTGTCTGTTATCACAATCCCCTGCTATATTTTTCGTTTTGCATCTATTGGTTCCATATTGGAAGCCCTCTGCACTGCACCTGCTCCGAACCTTGCACGAATATTATCCATTGCCCGGTCCAGCTTTTCCAGCTTATCATAGTCTGTTGTATCAAACAATGACATCTGCCGTCCCTGATTTTCCCTGGATACTTTTGTTGTGGACACTCCCAAGAGCCGAATCGGAGTGCCATCCCACATCTCATCAAAAAGTCTGCATACATAGCAATAAATTTCCTGCGTAATATTGGTTGCTGCTTCTAATGCACATTGATGGGACGCTCGGGTCAGATCATCAAACCGAAGCTGCACCATCACAGTTTCTATCCGTACATCATCCCTGCGCAGTCTGCGGCATACCTGATCCGTCAATGTCAAAAGAACGCTCTTCGCATCTTCTGCCGTTGTAATATCAAAAGGTACTGTAGTGGAATTGCTATAACCTTTAGCATCGGGGCTCGCCATCTCCACCGATGAATCATCCATTCCGTTCGCATACTGCCACAGAACCTCTCCATGCTTCTTGAGTGCTCCCGACAGCACCTTGGGATCTGTATGTGCCAGTTCCCCAATTGTCTGTATTCCAAGAGCCTTTAATCGCTGTTCTGCTGATTTTCCCACAAAAAATAAATCTCTTACCGGAAGCGGCCACATTTTTGTTGCAATCTCCTCCGGAAAAAGCGTATGTACCCGGTCCGGCTTTTTAAAATCACTTGCCATCTTGGCAAGCAGTTTATTGGAGGATATTCCCACATTAACTGTAAATCCCAATTCCCGGTGAATCTGATCTTTCATCCGCGTTGCTGCCTCCACAGGTGGACCGAACAGTCTGCCTGTCCCTGTCATATCAACAAACGCTTCATCCACACTGAACTGCTCAATCCGGTCGGAATATTGCTGTAGAATACCGATAAATGCCCGCGATTTTTCCTTATACATCTCATGATGCGGTTTAACCAGTACCAGTTCCGGACATTTGCGTAAAGCATCCACTACAGGTTCTCCTGTTGTCACACCATACTTCTTTGCAGGAATGGATTTTGCCAAAATCACCCCATGCCGTGTCTCTATATCACCACCTACCGCCGAAGGTATTTCCCGCAAATCAATTTTTTCCCCCTCCGCCAGACGTGTGACTGCTTCCCAGGAAAGAAAAGCACTGTTCACATCCACATGAAAAATCACCCTTTTACTGACTTGTTGCATTGGTTTCCTCTATCTCTCTACTATAACTCCAGAAACCGATTCCACAACTCCTCATCTCCATCTGCAGCAATCTTAAGAGTATAGGTTCTCTCATCGGTTCCGTCAATTACAAAGCTGTACACCCCATTTTCCATCTGTAATTCATAAATGGTTCCCCCAATCAATACCTCTTCTTTCTCCTTATATTGTTCCGGCTTAACAGTTACATCTTCATAAGTATGTTTCAAATTTCCATCAGCATCATACTCACGATACCCTTCCTCTATAAGAGCAACAATCTGTGCCCCATCCAATTTTAACAACAATTCATTGGCTCTCATGGTACGGATATCCCGATTACAGGAATTCTCGGGCAGAATTTTTACATTGTCAATCACCGCATGAAACATCTCATCTGTCATCTGAAGATCTCCCAAGACTGCCTCTCCAAATATAAAGTGATTTAATTCGTTTATTGTATGATATTTATAATCCATATTTATCCATCCTTTCGTACCTGCATCTTATCATATTTCTTAGAATTATACACCCCTTTTTCAGGCTATATTTTTCCCTGTTCTCGAAGATATTCCAAAAATCCTTCGCAGCCTTCCAGTATATCCGCATAGGTCTCCTGGAAATTGCCGGTATACCATGGATCTCGTACGGATCTGCATTTTCCGGAATACTCAAGGAGCATCCTCATCTTTTCACCTTTTGAATGACCAGTCATCCGCTCCATGTTACGCATATTCATCGTATCCATTCCAATAAGATAGTCATAATAATCATAATCAGAAGCCTGTAACTGGACGGCTCTTTTACCATCACAGCTTATTCCATGTTTCGCTAATTCTTCTCTTGCGAGTGGATAAACCGGATTGCCTACACCATTCCATATTTCTTCTGTGCTGGTGGCGGCCGACGCAATTTCAAATTGGTCGGCTATACCACGCCTTTCCACCATATCTTTTAAAACATACTCAGCCATTGGGGATCTGCAGATATTGCCGTGGCAAACAAATAAAATCTTGATTTTTCTCATATTTCCAGTATTTTCGGGCTTTTCAAGCCTTTTTACCTTTCTTCATTTTTCACTTATTCTGGCATATTTTGGCATATCTTTGCATATTTTTGTCATCAATTTTGGTAAAAACTTTGGTAAATTTCAAGTCTGTACCAAAGGCAAATCTGCCATTGGGAATCGACAGGTAAGAAATTGGGGATTAAGATAAATACTGGCATTCAGCCATTTTTCTCTCATTTTCATCAGGTCATTATGAATTAATTGCTTTTTGAAAATCTTCCTGTGCATCCTGAAATTTAACATGAGTATAGGTATTCATCGTAACACTGATATCCGAGTGTCCCATAATATACTGAAGCATCTTCGGATTCATTCCCGACTTAGCCATATTAGAACAAAATGTATGGCGACACACATGTGGTGTAATCGGCGGCATCTGAACCTTATATATGCTATTGTACTTTTCCCGAATATGTTGGAAATACTTTTCCCAATGTAATGCCACCATAGGCATATCATTCTTATCAAGGAATAAAAATCCTGTCATTCCATCAACCATCGGTTCAACTTTGGGATTGACCCTGTCCTTAAGTATTCTCTTGAAACAAGCCACCACCTCATCAGACATTGGAACATATCTCTCGCCACTTTCTGTCTTAGGCTTTTCAATGATATACTGCATCTGACTTGTTCTCTGTAATTGATGATTTACCCGTATTCTTTTGTTTTTAAAATCCAAATCTGATTTTGTAAGCCCACAGAACTCTGATATACGAAGTCCTGTGTTAAAGAGAATAAATATTGCATCATAGTACTTGCAAAAATGCGCATCTTCTTTTATGAATCTTAGAAATTCCCGCTCCTGCTTTCTTGTGACAGCTTCTCTTCTCACACTATCATTCACAATAACATTGACCAGTTCAAAGCCAAATGGATTTTTGCGAATCAAGTCATCTTCTTCCGCCATCTGAAATGCCGGTCTTAATACTCCCCGGATAGTATGAATTGAACTATAACCTTTTCCATCTACCCTCTGAAGCTTGATCAACCAGGCTTTCGCATCCGATAATTTCACTTTGTCGATTCTTTTTTTGCCAAAATCATCTTTTTTCAGCAGATTAATTACCGTCTTATAACCAGCATAAGTACTCTGTCTGACCCCTATTTTAAGACTTACATATTTCTCCACTAATTCAAGAACTGTAAGTCCTCCACCTCCTGGAACAAGTCCGTTAAACATATCCTGTTCCAGCTGTTTTTCCTTTTCTCTTAAAGAAAGCTCCATTTTCTTTCCTTTAGGTATAGGATCATTATGGTCCAAACGCCAACTATATAAATTCCCTTCATTTCCATGAATATCTACATATCTAAAACGATAACGTCCATCTGCTCTCTGGTACTCTCCTTCGTGAAGAATTCTATTGCGATTATCTCGTCTTTTCTCACTCATAGCTTTGTCTCCTTTCAAAAAAGAGAGCCCTAGCATGGTTATTGTACCACATTTGTGCCCCCTTTTCTACTACTTTACATATTAAATTGCAGTTGACTCTGCCAGAAATTGCTCAAATTTCTCTTTCTTAAACAAAACTTTGTTTCCTACTAACAGATAAAACTCCCCATTTGGATGGATATCTACAATTTGTCTAAGTCTCTTTTCACCAATGTGATAAAACTGTGCCGCTTCAGTTACAGAAAGCAAATATCGCTTCCATATAGGAATATCTATACTCTGATTCTCTAATTCATTTTCATCATCCATCATATTCTCCAATCTGCAGCTGTCTGACTAACATCGCATCAACCTTTTTTATTGCATCTGTGCTGACAATCATCCCGGCAGTCTGTATTATCTGTTCCTCATTTATTGTGACAAGCTGCTCCGGTAAAAACATTGTTGTATGTCTTAAAAATCCTCTAATTTCTGAAGGCTCAATATTGAAATGTACTGGAATATAATCCTTTTTCAACTTAGTTGTCCCCGGAACAACTGTGTATACAGGTGATTTTCCGTTTGCTTTGTCGCAGCTTATTACAATACATGGTCTCCTTCCAGCTTGTATATGCCTGAGTCCACTTTTTAATTCAGCCCACACAATCATATTTCTCTTTATCTTCACTGCAGATCACCTCTCTTTGGTGGAATATACAAGTCAACCTTGGGTTCCTTCTCATCTACACTGAATAATCTATACCCAGCTTCCCTTACTGCTCCTATTTTTAAATAAGAATCTGCTATTCCGTCTGAAATAGCATCGAGATTTGTTACGATAAGCGCATCTGCCTTTCCTGCTCTCATATATCTTATTGCCTTATAAAACACTTCATCCCTTAATCGTCGTCCAAAAATTCCTCTTCGGAATACTTTCATAGGAATAAGATTGTTATTGTCAGCAAATTCCATGATTCGTTTCAACTGCTTATTTTCCTTTTTCTCTGCTGCAATACAGTCATTCTCCTCATCAGAAGACAACATCACAACACACTTTATCGGCTGTATGGTCAGTGGCTTTTTCTTTCTTCCTGCTCTTCTCATTTCAAACCACTTCCTTTCTTGCCTCTAAGCCTTCAATAAAAATCAAACATGTAGACATTGCATATTCTCTATCATTTGGTTTAAGCATCTGCAATTTATCTTCCAATACAGACAAATCTTTATTCTCATGTTTTTCCCTGCTTTCAATTCCAAACAATGTATTAGGATCTACTCCATACTTTGTTACAATCTTCAGCATAAGTTCCAGACTCATCCGATGTCTTCCCTGCTCAATTTGCGAATAATGAATATAACTTACATCAAGGCTCTCCGCCATATCATTCTGTGTATATCCATATTTATTTCTAATACTTCTCAAAGTATTACCAACTGCATAAATATCATATATCATCCTGAATAACCTCACTCTCTAACCGATTCATGATGTATTCCACTGCCTCAGCCTCTGTTGGGCATTTGATGACTGGCTTCCCATAGTCATCAAATACCACTGTTTCAGAAGCAAATACAATGTAGGAATACCTGCCTGAATTCCTAACACTCAATCGCATAATTGTTGTACCTCGCACTCATAGTACCAAGGTCAAATATTGTCACACCCAAATCATTTATGCGATCCATCATTGACTTTAAATCTTCCGGATTTCTTGTAATCTCATAAATATCTTCTACGACAAGTACCTTGTAATCTGAAATCTCAAGAATTTCCATCAGCTGACGCATCTGAGGTCTGTCAACCGATGTAGATGCTCCATCATCTACAACAGTCTGATCACACTCAATTCCCACACTTAAAGCATATGTCTGATCAAGTTCTTTCTGTCGGTTCACATTATTCATACTCATCATTGACTTTATAAACAAAAGTCCTTTGTAAAGTTCTTTTCCGTTATACTTTTTCATGGCTATTACCTTCCTTAATTGAAATATTAAAGAAAGCATTGTGCACGCCGCTTTCAAACTCTGTGCTGTATCTCAAGCACAAGTATATTGTAATCTGCCACACCTTAATTGCCGACCGTGTACAGGCGACAATTATGTCGTGTAAACACGACAATCACTTTTCAACTGACACGCTTTTCATTGCTTTCATCATTGCAAGACACTGTCTTATCTGCAATTCATCCATATCTGAAAGAACATCCATTGCCTCAGATAATAGTTCTGAATTTTCTTCATTCTTTCCATACATTATGAAATCAACAGATACACCAAGTACGATTGCCAGATTATCTAATGTCTGTGTCTTAAAATCTCCACCATTTTCAATCGCAGATAATGCTTGTCTGCCTATACCTACTCTATGAGCTAACTCATCCTGTGATAATCCTATCGCCTTTCTCCTGTCAGCAATTCGTATTCCTCTCTCATAATCCTTTTCTCTTGTCTGTGCTTTACTGCTCATAAATCCTCCTTGCCGCCCTTGGAAACGAACAAGTCGGATTACCCTTTACATCACAAAAAAGACGCACGAGGAAACCAGTATCATAAATACTGTTCGTTTCCCCTGCGTCTCTGGTGCTTCCATCTTTCGATGTGCCCTTATCAGGTGGGCTGTAATTTAATTTTCAATCATTATATTCTGAAAGTCCCATTCTCAGAATGTTCCTTCATCATTCCCTCGGAATACTTCTTAAGTATCATCACTCGCTTGCATCTGTCACACTTAATTCCAATATTCTGAAGTGCCACAGCGAAATCATCACCGCATACAAAGTATTCCATCATTAACTTGTTGCATTTTTTACATCTAATTTCTATAACATTTCCTTTGTTCAATTCAGTTCGCTCCTTATTCATACAAAATCATCAATCTACAATTCTGTACTCGTAAAGGAAAGGGAAATCACCTTTGCAAGCCTTTTGCCGGGAGTTCCGATGAATGTCTGCACATTCCCCGGCTTTGCTGATCTAAAGCCAACTGATATGAATTGTGCTGTCAGCACACAATCACATCAGGCTCCGGCTCTTTCCATAAACCACATATTGTTATCTTCATAGAAAAGGAATATTTCCTTTCCATCTACCACACAGGTATAACGCTCTCCAACGCCGCCAGCCCTTGTACTGGCTGCTCTGCGCTTGTCTTTTACTCGTGTAATCTCATACTTTCTGCCATCTTCCCACGTTATCTCTTTGGGAATGAGCAGTCCGTCCTTTGAAAATTCTGCAAGTACATCAACATATACCTTATTGCTCAATGTAATCACCTTCCTTACAAGATTGCTATTGCTCTGGAAGCATCCATCTTCCTTGCTATATAGCCTTTTTCTTCTAATATTTTCAGATGTGCATAAACACTTGAAGTCGATGCCACCCCTACCATCTTGCATATCTCCCTGATAGTAGGAGCATAACCATTAACTCTCTGATATTGCATAATGCTTTCATACACATTCTGCTGCTTCTCCGTCAATGGTGCTCTGTCTACCAGATCAATTCTTTCTGCTTCGCTCATGTTCCGCCTCCCTCTTCTTTAACTCTATCGCTACTCGTAGTGCAGCTCAATTCCGCTTCGCTTCATTTCGCTCACGGCAGTCGCCGTATCAGATAACCAAGTCCCATATGTTTATGTACAAGCACAACACATCTGCGCCTTGATTATCTGGCACTTCTCGTTGCTAACCTGAGAAGTACCCATGTGGATGTACTGTGTGTTCTTCTTTTGCATTGACTGCCGACAGAATCCTGTCCCGGTACATGAGTCCCCTCTGGATACTGTAAAATCCAAATCTTCTGCGTATCTCATCAACCGCTGAATCCATCTTCATCTGCTTTTCACGCTTCTCCACACTTGAGAACAAATCAATCTGTTCCCAATAATTATCTGTTACTAAGTCTGCACCTCGGACACCAATACTGCGTATTGGTTTGCTCCAGTTATAGTTTTCCTTAAATATCTGATATGCGTATGCAACTATCTCTCCGGTGATATTCGTTGCGTGGTCAATCTTTTTCTGACGGGTAAAAGAGAATAGCTCATTATCCCTGACACTTATCTCAACCACTCTGCACCGGAATCCATTCTCACGAAGTCTTGCTGCAACACTCTCAGCCAGAATATAAAGAACAATCTTTACATCCTCATCGCATACTAAATCCTTTGGTGTCGTTGTGCTGTTTCCCACCGATTTGATTGGAGCGTGGGTATTCTCCAGTTTGACAGGTGATTCATCATAGCCATTAGCAAATGACCATAAGATGCTGCCCATCTTTCCAAGGTGGCTGTTAAGCATCCCTTCATCTGCCCTTGCAAGATCACCTATGGTTCTGATACCGAATTTTGCAAGCTTCTGATTCGTGCTCCTTCCGACATATAGCAGATCACTTACCGGAAGTGCCCATGCCTTCTGCTTAAACTCACTCTTATACATAGTTGTGATTGCATCCGGCTTCTTATAATCTGAACCAAGCTTTGCAAATATCTTATTGAAAGAAACACCAACACTCACTGTGATGCCAAGCTCTGACTTCATTCTCTTGCTGATTTCCTGTGCAATGAGCAATCCATCCCCTTTAAGGGAGCTGCTCCCTGTCACATCAAGCCAGCACTCATCAATTCCATATGGCTCCTGCTTGTCCGTATATTCTGCATATATCTCATGCGCCATCCTTGAGAACCGAAGATATAAGTCCATTCTTGGTGAAACAAATGTTATGTCCGGACAAACCTGCTTTGCCTGCCAGAGCGCCATTCCTGTTTTCACACCGTACTTCTTGGCAATATAGTCAGCAGTTAAGACAATCCCATGTCTTGCCTCCGGGTCACCGCCTACTGCCAGTGGCTTTCCTGCAAGCTCCGGATGATGCAGATGCTCAATCGAAGCATAACAACAGTTGATATCTGAATGAAGTATTACCCTGTCTCCCATCTGCATAACCTCCTGCATTTAATCTATCACTACCATAACCTTTAGTCCAAGTATATGAGTAATGTTCCTTACAGGGCATAGTATAACCCCAAGAATAATCGACTGTCAACGGACACATGTGTCTGTTTTCTCATTATATTGGATTTTTAACTTGAATAATTGGTACTATTGCTATATACTATGGAGTGAAAAGAGACATTAGAAATCAACTAATTGGAAAGAAAAGAGGCGTATGTATGTACTCAATCGGAGAAATCATTTCAACATATAGAAAAAAGAAAGGCTTGCTCCAGCAGGATCTCGCTGATGAACTGGCAAAAGAAGGCATCAAGATTTCCTATAAAGCCATATCCAACTGGGAGAGAAATCTTGCTGAACCAAGCGTTACCATATTTTACAAAGTGTGTAGAATCCTTGGTATCACTAATATGTATGAAGCATATTTTGGAGTAAATCCTGCTGATCCTTTTTCATCACTTACTGATGAAGGCAGGGAAAAGGCTATGGATTATATCAATCTGCTCCACGCATCCGGAATGTATGAAAAGCAAACTGCTAAGATAATTCCATTCAGAAGCATTGATATTTTTGAAAATGCAGTATCAGCCGGAACCGGTAACTTTCTCGTAGACGGACCTAAAGAGACTGTACGCATAGATGAATCTATTCTGCCGGAAGATACAACTTTCGGTGTACGCATTAGTGGTGACAGTATGGAACCTGAATTCCACGATGGTCAGATTGCATGGGTATTGCAACAGGAATCTGTTGCTAATGGAGAAATCGGCATCTTCGCTCTGAACGGAGAAGCCTATATCAAGAAGTTAAAGGACGACAAAGACGGAATTTTCCTTATCTCACTCAACGAAAAGTATGCACCTATCAAGGTTGGAGAAAATGACCGCTTAGACATATTTGGAAAAGTTCTTGGAAAATCTGATGCTTCTGCTCTTACCGATCATTGCCGATAAAAACGCAAGTCCTTTTTATTGGACACATTTTTTTGCATAATTGACAATAAGAAAATATCTATAGAACTGAAAGAAGGGATTTTTTATGGTGGTCACAAATAATATCAGAGAAATCCGTGAACAGCGTGGCATTTACCAGAATGACCTTGCCGCTGCTATCGGATTCAGCACCAAAACTGTCAGCAGGGTAGAACGTGGGGACGGCGCCCCATCTGCCGAATTTATGCTACGAGTATCTAAGTACTTTAATATGCTGGTGGAAGATGTATTTCATGTAGAGGAATAACGTGGAGCGAGTGAGCTCAATATTCAGCTCGCTCCGCTATCTTTCTTAAACTGAAAATCTTCTTTTATCTATTCCATATTCACACCAAATATGTTCTATCATACCATCTCCTCGTCCCAAAAAATCAACTTGTTCGCGCCATGCATTAATACCAGCTTCATCAAGCAACTTTTCAAATTCAACATATTCATCACTATTCAAATTTTTCCTCATAAGATTTTTTAATAATGTATCCTCCTCAGATTGAACATAATCTACACTTATTGGTTCGTCTTTTATTAATTCTTTTATAGCACAGTATGTATTAAATATCGAATCGTTCTTTTTAAGTGTTTTCTCAAGGACTTGCTGAACCAATTGCTTCTCATAATATTTTACATACACTTTAGGTCAGTTTACAAGGAACTACACGCAGACCGTGAAACGGGCTGCTGACAACAAACGGCGCT
>JALEZW010000042.1 GCA_022772675.1 Agathobacter sp.
CAAAAGGTCAGAACTCGTTCCTGCTTGCAGGATAAGAGCTCTGACTTGTTGACCCGTACACACATGAGGACTGTCGTCAATCTTTGATTGATGACCCTGTGATTTTCCTTGGAAAATCAACGGATTCCGAATGTGTGTAGAATTGCGGGGCGCAAGACATCCGGTGGATGTCTGCTCTGCGCCAACCGGAGCGAAGCGTAGACTTGCGTAGCAACGGAGCAATTCGTGTATCAAATGAGGGGCAAAATACCTTTTGACCCTCATATCATAAAATCCAAATAGAAAAATACTCTATATGTCCCCACACGCCTGAATTGTACAGTTATTTGGGTGGTTTGGGGACATAGGGAAATAAAAAATTGTCTATATGTCCCATTCCTTTGAAAAATATACTTGACAAATACCTATCACACGGATATAATATTAAATGTTTCGTGTGGGATTTTCAATTAAATCTACTGCATGCCTGGTTAGCTCAGTTGGTAGAGCAGAGGACTGAAAATCCTCGTGTCTCTGGTTCGATTCCGGAACCAGGCATTATATGCGGGTGTAGTTCAATGGTAGAACACCAGCCTTCCAAGCTGGATACGTGGGTTCGATTCCCATCACCCGCTCTATTTTATAAGGGAAACCGATTTCGTTATCGGTTTCCCTTATTTTTTCTGATATCCCATATATGATATGATGTAAGGATCAAAAGAGTAAGATACGTTTTCTTTTTATTCGGTGCACAAAAACAAACAGAGACAGCCGCACAGCGACTGTCTCTAAAAATTTATTATGTATGATCAAATTTATAATATCAGTAATCCAAACTAGAATAAATCAACACTTCCGGAGAATTTCTCATTGATCACATAGTATGCTTTATAGTCTTCCGGCTTTATATAAATATTTAAGGACTTAATGCATCCTGCTCTATGACCCTCTGCCACAAACTGAGCCTTAACCTTCTCTTCCAGACTCTGGATGCTGGTCTCACGCTCTTTAAACTGCACAATGATATCTGCCTTTACCGGCTCCTTCTTTGCCTTAGCTTTTGTATCAGCGGCAGCTTTTCTTCCTGTTTTCTTAACCGTTTTCACAGCGTCCTCAACTTTTTCTGCTGCAGTTTCCACCTTTGCCTCAGCCTCTTTTACTACATTCTTTACTTCTTCTTTTACTTCAGATACTTTTGTCTCTTTTGCATCTGATACAGCCTTACCTGTAACTGTTTTCTGTGCCATAACACTTTTCCTCCCTAAATTAGAATTATTCACATACTAAAAATTTTTCAATTGCAACCAATGCTTCTTTCTCGTCAGTTCCTTCTGTAACGATGTCCACTGACATACCATCCGATGGATTGAATGCCATGATACCCATAATACTCTTGGCATTAATTCTGCGGTTATCACTCTCCAGCATAATGTCGCTGTCAAACTGACAGGCAACCTGCACCAGTTCTGCAATCGGATTATCATGCCCTTCAGATACATTAGAAACGATCACATTTTTCTTACTCATAAGCTCTCCCTTTCCCAACTGTAAAACACATTTTAAAATATATCTCACTTATATGTGAATTGCAATATATGAAAATTATTTCTGTTAAGCTTTCACAAATCCTTTACAAAACCGCCCTGTTAATTGTTCACTTTAACAACGAAGTTCAACGTTCCAAATACGTAAAGAAGATATTTCCCGCGGATTTAAACCACTTATCTGCATCCTGATAACTCTTTGCACGGGTTGTATGATCTATCGGATCATAGTAAAAAATTTTGCCGGAATTATAACCTGTTACAAGCACCGCAGAATTGTTTCCGGTCATGGCAAATACAGGACTTCCCTGGCTGACATAAAACAAAATTTCCTCTACGGTACAGCCGGAAATATCAAGCACAACAGCGTCCTTAAGAGAGCTTTCCAGAACACTCTTTGGAGTGGCTCCGTTGTTAATTAATTCTTTCACATTTAATCCATTTCCACGATAATTTAAAAGTGCACTGACGGACTGTACAACAGAGGATGTATCCTTATCCGAATCACTTACTTTCATGCCGGTAAAAGCAGGCTGCAATGCCTTTCTGGCACGTTTCCAGATATACTGCTGGCTGGAATCGGTGACGATACCCATATTGTCATTTGCACAGATAATTGCATCGGTAATCTTTTCCGTTGCAAGAATCACATCACCCTTTTTATATACATAAAAATACTCCTGTTTTTCTTCTGTATCTATGTTCAGGTTCCGTGGATTTTCCAGCAAAATGGACTTAGCGGTAAGCATCTTGATTTTAGGAACATCTGCCTCGTTTTTCATAACCAGCTGATACTGGGTTTCTTTTCGGTCTGTCACGGTAGAACCAATGGCTATTTTTTTCTCAGTATCCGCTTCCCGGTTCATGATTGCATCCGTACCGGAAGCTGTATAATGTCCATTCTTATTCTTCACCAGATTTACAGTTACGGTGTAATCTTCCACGGTAATGGATTCAATATATTTTTTATCCGGTCTGTATGTTTTTAAAATGTCGTGGGTATCATCTGATGTTCCCATTATATTCAGTTCGTCCATCAAAAATGATGTATTTCCTGCTGCTCCTACAATTACTTTATTTTCCGGTGCCTGCCCGTAAATAAAATCATTATCGATAAATCCCAGTGGACGCAGATATGATCCGGGGGATGCCTGAATGGTATAAACACTGCCGTCTTTGAGATTCATAAGCCGGATGGTATCGCTCTGATACTCTTTTCCGCTTTCCACCCATGCAAAATACTGGTTGGAGTCCGAAACTTTATAGTTTCCCTCCTTTAAGTCTTTCACCAGAACCTGTGGTTTTAATGTATTTAAATCTATCCCATATAATTTCCGGTTCATGATCAGATAAAATATACCCTTATCGTTCACATACATGAGCTGTCCCATTCTTCCCTTTAAGATTTCATAGGACTGATCCGACGGAAGAAATAACTCTTCTTCAACCGTGTGTACGATTCCATCATAGTGATAGACCGCTGTCCCCACTTCGCCCTCATGTTCTCCCCGGTTCATATATCCATAGACAACAAAGTCGATACTTCCCGCCTCATCCACATCTGCAATTTTGATGTCGTGCTGATCCCAGTTATCACGCAGATCCATTCCCTCTGCTCCGCGGAAGCTGAATACCTGTACAATTTTATTATTTACACGGTCAAAACACCAGAGTTCCCCCTGCTGCACAAAAGCAATCACATCGCCGGTCTCGCTGACTGAATATTCAATGTTCTGATCCCTGATTCCAAGCTGTATATTTTTCTCATCGGTAATAAACCGGTTCTCTCCCCGGAAAATCTGATTTAAGGTACGCTCAAAATTAAGGACATACATCCTGGTCTCTGTCATGCGAAGCCTGTAATATTCCTCCACATTATAAAATTCTGTCTCCCCTCCTTTTCCCTCTGTTGTTACCACATACCGGAGTGTAACCACGTCATAGGAATCGTTAATTTCCTTAAAAGAAGCATCTACATCCCCCAGCTGCTTCGGCTTTAAATCTGCCCATGTAATCTGCTTTAAGGTACAGGTCAGATCCACATAATTCAATGTGCTGGTGTCTCCGGTTGCTGCATCCATGTACTTTGGAATAAAAGTGTCTGCATCCTCCCGGAAGGTATAGTCATGAAACTGGAGTGCAAAATCCATACATTCCTTTGTATATGCGCTTTCCGTCTGAATCAGACGTGTATAATAATAAATTTCTTTTTTTCCTGATTTTAGCGTCAGGACAAATGCATATTCCTCATTTTTTTCCAAAATATTTTGAATTTCCAGCATGGCAGAAATCCTATTTCCGTCTTTTGAAAAATCCGTCACATCACTTCTGGCCACCAGACGCTCCCCGTCCATACTCCTGATCTCATAACGGATTGCATCCACTTTTTTCCCATATGTGTTGACGGTCATGGGAAGCTGCCTGCTGTGGTCTACAGGGATTATGGTGTCACGCATTGCCGCAATATCCATCTTAGAGACATACCCATGCAGCCGGGCTGCACAATTATCTTCCTGATAAAATTCCACAATGGGAAGTTCTGCCTCCCCCATGGTTGTGGTCATGTCCTTATTGTCCTGATTTGTTGTCACACTGAAAACAATCAGTGCTGCCAGAAAAAGCACTGACAGCACCACTGGTTTGATTACTTTTTTATTCATTACTCTGTCCTTTTTCGGCTGTAATAAATCTCTTTACAGCCATCTTCTACATCTGCGGTGTCTGCAGCGCCGTCTGCACAGTTCTGTCCCGAACAGCACCCCTACCATGCTGCAGAGCCACTTATCCCCGCAGTCTCTTTCCTGTACTTTTAATTCTCCCCCTGTTATTTCCACCGGAACCGTGTCAAAATAGGAAGCCGCATGCACCGGTTTTTCCAGCGCATGGGCTGAATTTTCCATAAGCTTTCTGTAGATTCCCTCAATCTCCATCTGAATCATCAGACGGTCCGGTTCCTCATCATAGATCCGGCTTCCCTCATACTCCAGCTGATCCAGTCTCTCCTCCACCAGCTTCATAATTTCCTTCGTCTCCACCGGATAATATTCCTTCATCCTATCCAGATCTTTTTCATATTCCATCTCCGTCATATACACATTCTGCATGGGATATGTCAGATAAAACGGAATTTTCGGGTAAACAATATCCTGATATGCCACTTGCCTGCATGCTCCAAATCATTATTAATACAGTCTATGCTGCGCAGCCTATCCCCGTTCTTATTTTACAAGTTCCTCCATGATTATTTTTTCATATTTCGGATAATTTTCATGAAGCATTGTGGTTTTCAGTTTTCCATCTGCATCCCGGTCAAAGGCATAAAGATTATATGCTCCATTCCGGTATGCATAGGTTTCCCCGTCATCCTGGAAATGCTCATAGTGTGCCTCTCCCGGAGTACACAAAAGCTTCAATGTGGTAAGAGGTTTCTCCCCCACATAGGACATCTCCTCATACATCGGAAGAATCGTTCCCGCCTTTACATAAATCGGGCACACATCAATCGGTGCATCCCGCAAAATATACTGTCCTCCGGAAATCTTTTCGCCGGTCCAGAAATCATACCACGTTCCCCGGGGCAGATAAACCATTTTTTTATCTGATCCCTGTTCCAAAACCGGTGCCACCAGGAGATTTTCTCCCACCAGAAACTCACCGTTCATATTATAGGTCTCACGGTCCTCTTCGTAATGCAGCACAAGGGGACGCATAACCGGAAGTCCCGTTTTTTCTCCCTGATAGAACAGGTCATACAGATACGGGAGAAAACGGTAACGGAGCTTTACATATTTCCGGTAAATACTCACCACCTCATCCCCAAACTGCCAGGGCTCCTGTCTTCTTGTCCCTTTGCAGGAATGGTTTCGAAACAGCGGCGAAAAGCATGCTGCCTCAATCCAGCGTGTCAGCAGTTCCGGCGTGGTATCTGCTCCAAAACCGCCGATGTCGGTTCCTGCAAAGGCAAATCCGCTCATTCCCAGATTACAGAGCTGGGGAACCATCATCTGAAGATGTGACCAGAGGCTCTGATTATCCCCTGTCCAGACGGTAGAGTATTTCTGGGTTCCGGCATACGCAGCCCGTGTGATAACAAAAGGCCTCTTATCCGTAAGCTTCTGTAAGCCTTCAAAAGTCGCCCGGCTCATATAGTGTCCATAAACGTTATGCATCTCGGCATGGCTGGTCTTACGGTCCTCATCGTGAAAAACCACATCTGCCGGCAGTTCTCCCCGAAAGCTTGCGGGCTCGTTCATATCATTCCAGATGCCGTCCACTCCGGCATCTACCAGAAACTTATGGTGACTTCCCCACCAGTCTCTGACCTCTTTCCGGCCGAAATCCGGATAATTGGCATCTCCCGGCCATACCTCGTTCACGTAGGTTTTTCCCTCCGGATCCGTTGCAAAATAATGGTTTTTTTCACCTTCCCGGCACATAAAATAGCTATCGTCCACCTTTGTGCCCGGATCAATGATGGTAACGGTCTTAAAGCCCTTCTCTTTTAACTGAGCCGTAAGTTCCCCGGGCTGCCCGTATTCCTCATTATTCCATGTAAATACCCGGTATCCGTCCATATAATCGATATCCAGATGGATGGCATCACAGGGGATATCCAGAGAGCGGAAATGCTCTGCCACATCCATTACCTCATCTGCGGATTCATAGCTCCAGCGGCTCTGCTGATAGCCCAGAGTCCATCTCTGAGGAAGGGGTGTACGTCCCGTCAGGTATGTATAGGCACTGACAAGATCCTTAAGATTCTCTCCCCCCATAAAATATACGTCAAGATTTCCGTCATCCGCTCCGTAATAAAAATAATCCGTGCTCTCTTTTCCAAGATTCAGATAGCTGTGAAAGGTATTATCAAAAAACAACCCGTAGACTGCCTGTTTTTTCTTACAGAAGAGCACCGGTACAGACTTATACAGTGCGTGGTAATCCTCATTATGAGCCTGTGGGATGTCAGAATTCCAGTTCTCGTATTCATAGTATTTCTTATTTAAAAAACCGCTCTTATCCCCCAGTCCGTAAAAATCGTCCCCTTCATCCAGGCCAAGCACCAGCTGAACCGGGTAGTCTCCTGTATCCATTTTCGATGCATCGTGTCCCTCTGCCTCCAGGATTTTTCTGGTTTCCTCGCTTACGACTGCCCCGGACTTTCTTCCTGCCCCGTGGGTATGCATAAGAACCCTATTATCGCTCCCTGAGACCGTAAGTGCCAGATCACTGCCTGCCCTTACTTTAAGGCTTTTCGTTTCCAGCAGGAACTCTCCCTCTTTCATCCCGGCAGTAACCTTGCAGGGCACGGATTTATCCTCCTCCACTGCCTTGGAATAATGCTCTTTAAACCGTAACGGAATAAAAAAGTTAATAATATCCTCTCTTATTACCTTTATAATCAGCTGTTCCTTTTCATACTGAAGTGTAAAAGTATTTTCATCCTGTGTGTAGGAAATCAGTTGTCCCATCGTTTTCATAGTATATTTCTCTCCCAAATCCATTGAATCCTATATCCTGTCCCGCTGTCATCTACTCTTCTGTAGTTCCTGCAGGATCCACATCTGTTACATACTCTGCGCTTACATAGCCTTCCACATCGTTATAGCTGACTTTAACCCAGCCATCTTCCTCGCCTAAAAGTGTAAGCTCTGCTCCTTCCTCTAAAATCGTAAGGATCCGGCAGTCTGTATTCGGTTGTTCACGAAGGTTGACCCCGGTGTTTGTCCATACACAGGTCTCGGTCTCTTCAACCGGATTCTCTGTAACCGGTGGAAGCTCTGTGTTCTGTACTGCCGGCAGGTTATTCTGCTGCTCGCTCACCTGGGAAACAGCATTTTTTTCTGCTTTCCTTCCATGCAGCCAGACCCCCAGCGAGATAATAACTGCAAGTAATACGATACACATGGCTGCAAAAATAATTCTTGCAATGATAACGTCTTTTCTGTGGCTCTTTTTCATGCCTTCTCCTCCTTATGTACATAGATAAAGTTTTTCCTGCGGGTATGGTTCTTTTGTACCTCAGCAAGCATCCTGTTATCGTTACTATTTTACCACGGGAGACCATGAATATTCAAGTGTGCAACTAATCCAATAACAGTTCCTCCACCGTCACAAATGAATATCCCTGTTTTTTAAGCACATCAATCACGGTAAAGGCCGCCTGAACCGATGACTTAGAGGCATCATGCAGCAGGATGATGTCCCCTTCCTTTGTATTCTTTAAAATGCGTTTTACCACCAGATCCGCGTCCTTTGTGCCCCAGTCACGGGGGTCCACATCCCAGAGTACCTCGATCAGATTTTCCCTTTCATCCAGTTCTTTCTGCCAGCAACCGTATGGGGGCCTTATGTATCCGCAGTTGCTGCCTGTGACATTTCGGATTGCCTCCTGGGTTTTTTCAATCTGCTTTAATGCCTCCTCCACACCTGCTTCCTTAAAATTCACATGCTGATAGGAATGCACGCCCAGCAGGTGACCGTCCTCAACCATCTCCTTTACGATATCCGGATACTGTTCCACCTCCTCCCCCAGCAGGAAAAAGGTTGCTTTCACGTTTCTTTTCCGTAACCCCTTTAAAAGCATCGGTGTATATTCAGGATTCGGTCCGTCATCAAATGTAAGGGCAATTTCCTTTTTTTCCTCTTCTGCGGTCTCATTTTCTTCTTCCGCCGCCATCTTTATGTGTCCTTTTGAAATCGTTTTGACAGCATTTTTCTCTGCCGCCACCCCCTGTCCTGCCATATATGCCAGAAAAAAGAACAGCAGGCAAAAACACATCTTTTTCCAGCCATTCCCGCTCGGCTCTTTCATTTTCCACCATCCTTCTGCCATTACCTGTTACTGCGAACAGTAGCCTTCACATCATTCTATGCGAAGATGGTACAATATAAGCATTGTGTTTCATGATAAAATACTCTATAATGTAGCACAATGATAAACTGTTACATAACAGATAAAAAAGGTAACAAAATATATGCATCAGGAGGTGTCTCATGGATTTGTTTGATATTGTGGGGCCTGTCATGGTAGGTCCTTCCAGTTCCCACACTGCAGGAGCCGTGCGGATCGGATATGTTGCCGGAAAACTTCTGGGAGAAGATGTCCGTAAAGCCAATATTTTATTATATGGATCGTTTCTGGCAACAGGAAACGGACACGGCACGAAAAAGGCTCTTGCTGCCGGGCTTCTGGGCATGCACCCTGATGATTACCGGATTGCAGAAAGTCTTCAGATTGCAGAAAGTCAGGGAATCGAAATCACCTTCGGCGAGGCAAAACTTGAGGAGGCCCACCCCAACACGGTAGTCTTACAGCTTTGGGGAATCACCGGCAAATCCATTGAGGTACAGGCCTCATCCATCGGCGGTTCCAGAATCAACATTGATAAAATAGACGGAATCAGCACCAATTTCTCCGGAGACCACCCGACCCTTATCGTCCACAACTTAGATCAGCCGGGACATGTCTCCGAGGTTACATCCATGCTGGCCCATAAGGGTGTGAACATTGCCACCATGCAGCTTTACCGCTCCGCAAAAGGACAGAAAGCAGTTATGGTTTTAGAATGTGACCAGAATATTCCCGAAGACGGAATCTCCTGGCTGGAACACGTG
Source organism: Agathobacter sp. (assembly GCA_022772675.1). Classification (GTDB taxonomy): domain Bacteria; phylum Bacillota; class Clostridia; order Lachnospirales; family Lachnospiraceae; genus Roseburia. Next base: position 9,138 of record JALEZW010000042.1, read on the forward strand.
GAAGGAGTTCTTAAAGTCACTTATTTTGCGGGAATCTGATGGTCTTTCAGACCTCCCATCTTCTTATTCATTTTAGAAAGGAAACATACGGTATGACAGAATATCATTCATTACAGGATCTGCAGGATTTGTCTGCATCAACAGAAAAAGAAATCTGGGAAATTGTTCAACTGGCAGATATGGAGGAAAGCGGGCGGACAGCAGAACAATCCTATCAAAAGATGCTGGAAATGTATCAGGCCATGAAGGAGGCAGATGCATCTTACGACGGAAGCCTGCGCTCCGCCAGTAAACGGGCCGGAGGAGACGGGCAGAAGCTTCAGGAATATAATGAACAACAAAAAAATATCTGTGGGCCTTTTGTTGGAAAAATCATGGAAAAAGCCATCAAGATGGGAGAATCCAATGCCTGCATGAGAAGAATTGTGGCAGCCCCTACGGCAGGTTCCTGCGGAATCCTTCCTGCTGTACTGTTAAGTTATGCCGAAGACTACCGCACCTCAGAAGAAGAAATGGTACACGCACTGTATATTGCTGCCGGTATCGGAAAAGTGATTGCAGAGAACGCTTTTATCGCAGGAGCAGCCGGTGGCTGTCAGGCAGAAATCGGTTCTGCCAGTGCAATGGCAGCCGCTGCCCTTGCCTGGCTGCAGGGTGGGGATTCTGAAACTATCCTTAACGCTGCCGCCCTTTCCCTTAAAAATATGCTGGGTCTCACCTGTGACCCTGTTGCCGGTCTTGTGGAAGTTCCATGCATCAAACGTAATGCCTACGGTGCCGTTAATGCTGCCGTCTCTGCGCAGCTTTCCCTCTCCGGAATCCACAGTGCCATCTCTCCGGACGATGTCATCGACAGCATGCGCCGTACAGGAAACCAGATGCCGGCCTGCTTAAAGGAAACCAGTGAAGGGGGACTTGCGGTTTCTGATTCTGCGGCAGAATATTTAAAATGAAAGAAATCCGAAACTGAAATTCAGACCGGCGAATGGCCGGATAAAATAGCCAAATATGATGTCTATCACAAAGACCGCTGCAAGCAGCATGACCACCGGCGTAAGAAACTCCCTCCTCACTCCCGACACCAGTCTGCTGATCGCCGGAAGCATAACATATACCACAAACAAGCCACAAAGGCCAAAAAGCAAAACCGAACGAAGACACACATAGCCCCCGATATTTCCCCAGTTCCATATCTCCACATTGTAGTCCCATAATCTGAGCCCGTTTCCAAAATGAAACAGCCCCCATCCAGTGGCAAATTCAATAATGCCCGATGTGAGAGTGCTTCCCAGAAATACTATCCCCGGTGAAGTATGACGTTCATAAAATAAAGCGGTGATTGCCAGTGCCCCAACCCCATAGATCGGAAGCCAGGGGCCCATGCCCTGCCCACGTTTTACAAAATGTCCTAAATCAATTCTGTAAAACGCCATTTCATAAATCCATCCTGCTATGCATCCGATGATAAATACCAGAATCACGGTGACAATCAACCGATACTGATCCGTTATCTCTTTTTCTCTTCTGTACATCTATAACTATCTTCCTCTAAAATTGTATGATATTAAATAATTAACCGCATCCCCGGCTAATTACTTAAATGTCTAAATCTTCTGTTGGAACTCCAAGCGATTGTAATCTTGTTTTTGTATAAAAAAATAAACCGATTTGCGGTCGATTTATCTTAAAGTAACATCCCTGCAGGATTTCTCCCTTCCTTTGTAATTTTATCCGAGGTAACACGAACATATTTTCCTGTGTTTCTAATAAACGGCTCATTTTCAATGAAAAGTCGGGATAACAGGATTCGAACCTGCGACCTCACGGCCCCCAGCCGTGCGCTCTAGCCAAACTGAGCCATATCCCGCCAGTAAACACAAGATTTTCATCTCATGCTTATCTATTGTAACATGTTTAGCCACGAAATGCTACCTTATTTTTCAAAAAATTTATGAAATTATATCATTAATACGAATTACAAACCTCTTCTATCACGCAGGTATGCTTCTTTTTGTCTGCACCGTCAGCATTATAATTGACACCTACCAGTAAAATCCTGTCACTGTAGCCGGATAGCGCACCATGGTATCTGCAGTCCTCGATTTGCTGAATCGCCGAATCTGCAGACTGATTATATTTCAGTTCCACTACCATTGCAGGTCGTTTCCCGGCATTTGCTCTTGGAATGAAAACAAGGTCTGCAAAGCCTTTTGCCGCAGGAAATTCTCTGACAATATTGTAATAAGCGGGTGCCGTAAAGTATGCCATGGTAAGTACACAGCTTAATGAGTTTTCATCATTATATTTCAGAATTGAAGTATAGGTTTCATGGGCCAGCTCTATCAATTCTGAGACCCTTTCAGCATCCCCATCAATGGTTGCATCCAGTAACTCATCACACTTTGAGATAGATCTGGCAACTTCACTCCAGGAACCTGTCTGGAGAGCAAGTTCATAGGCAGAAGCCACTTCATAGTTTGGGATATACGCACTCTTTCTCTCTGCATCATACCCCAGATATCCCAGATGAATCAATGCTGTCAGTGCGTCATCCTTTGATGCAATTGTAGAAAAATCATTCTGAAAAGTGTTGACATTTAATCGAACCTTTCCACCGGAAAGCATTGACAAAATATCGTCCTTCAGACCCTCATAATTCATTGTGATAAAGGTATTGATGGCTTCAAAGGATGATGTATTTTTCCAATAGGCATCAAAATCCTGCTTTTTCATGGCCTGTGATACAGAATTGGGATTATACATATGAATTCCGTCAATCAGATAGCCATTATACCATGTTTTCGTTGTTTCAAAATCCATGTCATACTTATGGCAAAGTTCTTTTACCTCTTCTTCCGTAAAGCCGAAATACTTTGTAATTGGTTTACACTTTATCATTGTATACTCGTCAAAGTTATTCAGTGCTGATTCATCCTTAATCTTCTTAATCGGAAGAATTCCTGTAATATAGGCAAGAGCCAGAAATGCCTTTGATTCCTCACTCTTAAATAATGAGTGAAGAAATTGCAGGTACTTATGGACCAATGCCTCGTCCCCACTGTTTCTGATCACACAGTCCCACTCATCAATAATGATAACAAAGGGGATATTTTCAATATCATAAATATCTTTGATAATCAAAAATAAATCCTTTTCATAATTTAACGAATCTCCATAGATTTTTATGAAATCATTACAAATTCGTTTCTGAATTTCTTCAATCAAATCCTCTTTATGAAAATCCCAAACCGATGAAATATCCAGATGAATGACATTATACTGATTCATGTATTTCCTGAAATTATCCTTTGCAGCAATTTCCGTATCACGAAAAAGCTCATAGGAATCACATCCACGACTATAATAAGCATCAATCATTCCTGCAGCATGAGACTTGCCAAAGCGTCTGGCATGGCTGACAGCAATGCATTTTCCATTCGTACCAATTACATCATTCAAATAATCTAATAAACCGGTTTTATCAATATAAATTTTGCTGTTTTTATCACAGGTAAAACTTTCGTTACCAGGATTAAAATATGTCCCCATCTAAGCCTTCACTCCATTCAAAGTATATTCTTTATATACTTGTTCAGTATCTTCACAGATCCTCATTTCCATATAGTATCATTATATTTTTCAGTATTGTCTTTGTCAATTAGGTTTCATTTTGTTTCCCATGCATTCCTTTTTCCCGCCAATCCATTTCTGAATGATACGACAGAATTCTTCCCCTGAAATATACTCATCCGAAGAAACCGTATACTTTTCAAGATCCCTTTTATTTCTACGATCACCGGATAGAAAACACAGATTTTATGATAAACAAAAGACCTGATGCGGAGAGCAGAATGGTCACCAACAGCATGCCTGATGCCCCGAATCGTTCCAGGACAAATCCACCTATGACATTTCCCAGCGCCCCGCCAAGTCCCAGAGAAAAGGCACCCAGCAGTGCCTGTCCTATGCCGGAATCCTTTCTCTTCATGAAAACGTTGATAAAATGCACCGATGCCGGTGTAAACAGGCCGAAGGCAGCAATCTGAACGGTCTGGGCCAGGTAAATCATCATAAGGTTTCCTGAGAGATATGTCAGAATACATTTTACAAGAAAACAGACAGAAGAAAATACCAGAAGTTTTCTTACATCTATTTTCTCTGCAAGTCTGTTAAAATAAGCCATGATTGGCAGCTCAAGGGTTGCTGCTATGGCAATGGCCACCCCAAGATTCTCGGAGTTGCCTCCCACCTCTTCAATGATGTTGACCAGAAAAATATTGATCATATTGTGCCCCATAAAAAGCAGAACTGTCCCCACAAGAAAATACAGTAAAAAGGGATATTTTTTCATAATCCCCATCTGCTTCTGCTCTTCTAAGGCAGATAAAGAATTTTCGCTCCCCACTGCCTCCGGCATTTCCCTAAACAGTACACAAAACAGCAGGAAAAAAAGGGAGAGCACTACATAAAGCAGCGCAAACCACCGGATTTCCATCTGCTTTACCAGATAACCAAGAGCAAAGGAAGCCAGTGCATAGGCTACAGAACCCAAGCCTCTTGCAGCACCGTAATTGATTCTGTGACCGGAATTCACATGATTCATGGCAAGGGTAGACAACATAGAGGGTATCGTAACCTCAATTGCCGCCAGAATCATAAACAAAATGGCCACCGTCCATTTACCGGAGGGTTCCCCCCACATCCAGAGTGCCACTGCGATGGCTATGATTTTCAGAACAAACAACAGTTTCCCTGTGGTCAGGTTCCTGCCCTTTTTTACCATATATGCCAGCAGTGGCTGCAGAAGCACAGAAATTACCGCACCGGCTCCCGTCACCAGCCCCACAACCCCACTACTGTATCCGTAATGTCCCAGGTAAACTGCCGTATAGCCCCATATGATAGCATATGCACACCAGAAAACCATGTGCAGAACCGGATAAACTGCCTGATTTCGCTCTGTCTTCAACTGTCTTTTCCCCCTTGTATTATTCATAAAATCTATACCATCTGATTATACCACAAACAGAAGAATATATGCTGTCTTCTTTTTATATTCCCCAAAATAACAAAAGGGACATTTAGGAAATTATTATTTCACCTATGTCCCATCTTGCTATACCAGTTATGGCTGAACTGTAACTCTCATATTAGTAATTTTCAGTGTGTACCTCAAAATAGCTCTGCGGATGATTACATACCGGGCAGACCTCCGGTGCCTCGGTTCCCACTACAATATGTCCGCAGTTCCGGCACTCCCAGATTTTGACTTCACTCTTTTTGAATACCTCTGCCATCTCCACATTTTTGAGAAGGGCACGGTAACGCTCCTCATGATGTTTCTCGATTTCTCCCACCATGCGGAATTTTCTGGCAAGCTCCGGGAATCCTTCTTCCTCAGCAGTCTTGGCAAAGCCCTCATACATATCGGTCCACTCATAATTTTCGCCGTCTGCGGCAGCCTCGAGATTCTGCACCGTATCACCGAGTCCCTTCAGCTCTTTGAACCAGATCTTGGCATGTTCCTTCTCATTATCTGCCGTTTTGAGGAAAAGAGAAGCAATCTGCTCGTAGCCCTCTTTCTTTGCTACAGAGGCAAAGTATGTATATTTATTTCTTGCCTGGGACTCTCCTGCAAAAGCAGCCTCCAGATTCTTCTCAGTCTGTGTTCCGGCATAGGGATTTGCAGGCTTTGGATCCGGAAGCTTCTCAAAGGCACTTGCCGGCTGCTTGCATACCGGGCAGGCAAAATCCTCCGGCAGCACATCTCCCTCATAAATATAACCACAAATCTTACATTTCCATTTTCCCATTTTGTTTTCTCCTTTCTTCTCATCTTTACTAAAAGCAGTTCCCACTGCCTGCTCTACTGTCTGTGAATCCTGATTTTCCACGGTATCCTTTTGTCCGGAACCTCTATGCAAAATCTCACTCTTATCCGTATAGAATGTGTGAAGCATCTTTTCTGCCAGGTCACTTAAGGGCTTTCCATAAAATTCCTCATAAATCTGCTTAATCTCGGGATTCTCATGACTTTTCCGAAGCTGCATCTGCTCGTCCCTTGTATACAGGCTGTCAATGCGGGCTTTACGTACCTGATCGGCATCCTTTGTGACATCCTTCGGCTGACCGCCGCCTCCGATACATCCGCCCGGACAGGTCATGACCTCAACGAAATGATACTGCTTCTCCCCATTCTTGATCCGTTCCAACAGCTTTCTGGCATTGGCGGTGCCATAAACCACGGCAACATTGACATTAAGATCCTTAATAGAAACTGTAGCCTCCCGAATTCCTTCATAGCCACGTACCGGCTTTAGATCATAAAGCTGCTGGGGTGCATCCTCACCGGTAATGAACTCGTAGGCTGTCCGAAGTGCCGCTTCCATCACGCCTCCGGTGTTACCAAAAATCACACCCGCACCGGATCCCTGCCCCATGATGCTGTCGTAAGCAGAATCCGAAAGGGCTGCAAAATCAATGTTCTCTTCCTTGGCCCAGCGTGCCAGCTCCCTGGTGGTCAGCACGAAATCCATGTCCCGCATGTCTGAGTTCCCATAATAATCTGCAGCGGCATGCATCTCATCCCGCCGGATCTCATACTTCTTGGCCGTACACGGTGTCAGTGCCACATTCACAATCTTCTCCGGATCCAGACCCATCTTCTTTGCAAAATAGGTCTTGATCGTGGGCCCCTGCATACCAATTGGGCTTTTTGCTGAAGATACGTGGGGCAGCATTTCCGGGTCATACATTTCCAGAAACTTTACCCAGGCCGGACAGCAGCTGGTAAATTGCGGAAGGGGTCCCATCCCCTTCGTGATCCTCTCAATCAGCTCACTGGCCTCCTCCACAATCGTCAGATCTGCCGCAAAATTCGTGTCCAGCACATAATCTGCTCCAAGGCTCCGGAGAAGTGCGACCATCTTCCCCTCCACAAAGGCTCCGTCCTCCTTGCCAAATTCCTCACCCAAGGCTGCACGGACGGAGGGTGAAGTACTCACAATGACGATCTGTTCCGGATTTTTTACTGCCTTCCTGATGTCCATGTACTCATAGCGCTCCGTAATGCTGTCCACCGGACAGACATTGGCACACTGTCCGCAGTGAATGCAGACTGCTTCGCCGCCGGTCTGCTCCAGCGTATAAGTGCCATGTACCCCGATGTCTCCGGTACAGACATTCTTACACATACCGCACTTAATACACTTTTCCTCATGCCTGACAATACTGGGATTGTCTTCTTCAATCGGGACTCTCACGTCCAAAGACATATGCTCCATTTGATTCCCCCTTTCTCTTGAACATCAACCCATGCAAAATTTTCCTTCGGCAAATGGACTAATGCTTGACATATTCTTTCTTTCATTATAACCCAGAAAAAAAGTTCCCGCAACTGAATAATTTGAGTTCACGATCATTTCACGATTTTATAATAGGTTCTGGCCGTCAGCATATAAACGATTCCATACCCGATCACATAAATTACTACCATGGCGACAAGACTGCCAACCATCAGCGGTACATTCACCAGCCCCAGCATCGGGAAAATTCGTTTGATTGCCAGAAAAGCAGACCCCTTATTTTTTTACTCGGTGTACTAGTAGTTTTCGTGGCTCTATCTTACATAGATAATTATATCAACAAAAAAATAGCACCCCTTACCGTCCAAAGTGATGAGTGCTAATCTTTAAAATCTAGTTTTCACTGAGGGCAAATCGGAGTCAAACCCGATTTCCTTTGAGTAGATTATACACTAGAGTGGTTGAGAAATCAACCACTCTTTTTCGTATTTTCAATAGAAATCTTATATGAGTCTATTTCAACTGGTATTAAAAAAATCTTGCGACCTGTGCCGGATTGATCCTTCTCTCTGAGACCATCGAAAATGACAGTCTGTCCCATATCGGCACGCTGCCTGTAGTGATAAAGCGAAATGCCTATGGCAGACAGTTATCCAGCTTTACAACTGACGCTGCTGTGGAAGGTGTGGGGGAATATCCCATGGTATTTATCCGTGCGCCCTATATTGATTCCGTATCAGAAGGCGTTAAAGTACTTGCCACCGTGGATGACCACATCGTTGCCGTACAGTATCGCAACCAGATTGGATTATCCTTTCATCCGGAGCTGACAGAGGATTCACGAATTCACGAATACTTTCTTCAGGTAGTGAAAGAGCGGAACTAAGGTCACACCTTTAGTGACCTTAGATAAGCCTTCTTTTCGTCGTCAATCCGGTAGCTTTCTATGGACTTCTGTATGGTTTTGTTGTGAGTCCAGGGCTCCAGCCTTTTTTCTTCCAGAAACACAAGGGCTGCATCATACTGCTTGGCCAGTGCCGTGGCAAAATACCACGCCACCATCATCCTCACGTAGTATTCCCCGGACTTCACAGCTGCCACCATTTCCAGATACTCCGGTTCAAACTTCTCATCCAGATAAAAACGCATCAGCATCCCCACTGCAAACCTTGCGGTGTAGGTATGGTCAGAAACAATCCATTTTTGTATATATAAAAGCAGCTCATCGGTATGCTTTTTAAAAATCTTCGGCACCATCTGGTCACAGGTTGCCCAATTGTCAACATAAGGCAAAAACGGTTCTGTCCCGGCAATGCAATGTTCAAAATTCTTCTCTTCCGAAAGAATAAGGGCATGAAGCTGGTTCTCTTCAAAATAGTGGTGCGGAAGTGTATCCAGAAAATCCTTCGTATCCTCCTGCCTCGCCATCTCCTTTGCCATCTTCCGAAGGACAGGTGTCCGGACGCCAATGATTCTGTCCGGCGCTACGGTCGGAATCAGCTTTCTCTGAAAATCACGGTATTCCTTATCCTGCTGCTCCAGCAATTCTTCTATTATTTTTTCTCTTGTCATATATTTTTGACGCTCCTGTCATCATTACAATTAGATCCACAACTAACACCGCATCGGCAGCATTGGTTTTCTCCTCTGACTTGAAATATTTCATTGTCGGTGTCTAGATACACATCGTCATATACAATGGAATATACATGATTCCATTTTCAAATTTCAAGTCCTTGGTATATATGATATATCGATCTTCCATTTTAAGCTGATATTTTTCAATCAGGTAATCAAAGGACTTGTGGGAAGTGTAACCGGAAGACTTCACTTCTATGGGGCATATCTTTCTTTTCTTCACCGTAATAAAATCAATCTCATACTTTTTCTCGGATACAGAGTCCTTGGGTTGATACATATATTCATGAAAATACAGCTCATGCCCCAAAGCCCGCAGCATTTGTGCAACCATATTTTCCACAATCATCCCCTGATTGATTCCCAGTCGGTCAAATATCAGGGATTTGTATAAGTCTGTTCCTGTTTCATCACTATTTCGCATCATCTGGGTAACCAGAAGGCCGGTATCACCAAGATATAATTTAAAATTACTCCGGTCTGCATAGGATTCCAGAGATATTTCCGGCTGTGTAACATTGATGCATTCATTTCCTATCATAGATTCTGACAGGAAAGACACTGCTTCCACATAACTGCGGTATCTGGCATTTTTTTCGATTAACGAAAACCGGAAATGAGAATTTTTATTCTCCAGCTGTTCGGGAATCGTCTTGAAAATCACAGATGCTTTCTCATTATTCTCATCATCGTATTTTTTCAAATCTTCTTCATATAAGTCAAGAATATTCCGCTTGATGAAATCAATCTGTTCATATGTCATCCCTGAGACATAAGCCTCGACTGCCTGGGGCATTCCTCCGATAGCCATATAGGTTCGAAAAACATTCATGATCTTCCGATGAATTGCGTCCCCCAAAGGCCTACGGGCCGTAAAAGCATCCCTGATCACATCTGCCGTAATGTCATCTCCCACTGCCCACAAATACTCCTCAAAATCCATAGGAAACATCCTGATGCGATATTCCTCCGATGGAATTAATATATCCCTTACATTTTTTCGAATGGAAATGAGGGATCCCGTCTCCATATAATCATATCTGCCATCTGCCACAAGATATTTGATTGCCTGCCTTGCAAGCGGAAAAAGCTGTACTTCATCAAATATGATCACGCAGTGGGACCCCTTAAGGCTTCTTCCTTTCAACAGAAAAAGATTGCGAAAAAAAACATCAAGATTGTCCATGTTTTCAGCAAAATTGTTTTTGATATCCCTGCCCTCTTTGGCAAAATCCAGAATCATATAGTCATCATATTCATTTTTTGCAAATTCCTCCACGATGGTACTCTTTCCGATCCGGCGAGCACCCTCAATCAGAACTGCCGACTTACCACATGAGATGCTTCTCCACTGCTTGAGCTTATCATACACTTTTCTTTTAAATATCATGGCAATACCCTCATTTTGACTATATCTTTTATATCATTATACCAGTGTATACCGAAATACTCAAATGTTTTTCCCTGTTTTTGCACGAAATAAAGAAATGTTTTCCTCCGATTCTGCACGAAATAAAGAAATGTTTTTCATTATGATTATTCAATTATAAATATGGCACCATATACACTGGTATACAGTAAATATCCTGATCCTTACTCATATCCTTTGTATATACCAGATATCTCTTCAAAATTCTATCCGAAAATTTCTCTGTAAATACATCCAGAGACTTGTGTGTCTTATATCCGGATGATTTTATCTCTAATGGAACTATTTTATTTTTTCTTGCCAATATAAAATGGATCTCGTAATTATGTTTTGATTTTTCATTCAAAATAGTATGATAATACAACTCATTCCCATTAGCAGCCAGACACTGAGCCACTACATTTTCATACAAATATCCAAGATTAACACCCAATTTATCGCTAAGCAATTTTTCGTATAACTCATTTTCGGTAAAATCTTTTTCTTTAAACATAAGTGTTACAAATAATCCTGTATCATATAAAAACATCTTAAATCTTGACAAGTCTCTTGTGTTAGACAGCCCCGCATTAGGATCATTCACATTGTATGAAACCAGCACCGTCTTAGAATCCTTTGTCTTCAAAAAGACTCTTTACTTCCTTTGACGCTTTTGCAAAATCAATTAATATATAGCTCTCGTATTCGTTCTTAGCAAATTCTTCAACCACTGTTGACTTGCCAATACGACGTGCACCTTCAATTAAAAGGGCTGTTCTCCCATCTGAATCCCGTTTCCACTCAAGCATTTTATTGTAGATTTTACGCTTAAACATTATATCCACTTCTTTCCGCATTTTTTGCAATGGTTAGTTTACCCATTTCCGCATTTTTTCAAGAAAGATAGTAAACGAAATAATGAAATGCTACATTCCCCGCACTTCCATCACAACCGTCAAAGCATTCACCCCTGCCGGCAGCAGCATTCCCAAAATCACTGGATACAGAAAATTCCCGGTTATAAGTTTCCCATATGAAAGCCATGCCGCCAGACACTGCCCTGCAAGCTGTATCACACCAAGAATCAAAATCATTCGGAAGAGCTTTCCAAGCAGAAACAAAAGAATGCTTCTTTTATCCACCGGAAGATACTGAAGAATCTTCACTACCCTGGTATGCCTGCGATTATCTACTTTTTCCCCGTAAAATTCCTGAAAATACAGATAGGGCCACAGATACATAAATATCCCCAGGCACATCAGAAGAGTGATCTGCACAAACATCACAGACTCCAGATGTCCACTTTCCTGTTCCTGCCAGGGAATCCAGAGAAGAGGTGTGCCCACAAACAGCATAAGTCCAGACGCCATCCTTGCACCGACACTGGCTACCTCCCAGCTGTTCAGTTCTTTATAAAAAATCTGCAAAAGACGCATCTGCCCTCTGGTTCGGTCCTTTCTCTCGATTTTATTTATCCGTTTCTCCATTCCCTTTTCCACTCCTGTCGTAAATTCATTTCCATAATGATCCTATGAAGTCTACGCATCCCAAATTTCATCTTTGTTCTCCCCAAAATAGGTCATTTTCCCCTGCTCTAAAATGCCAATATAATCCATCTGCTTTTTCATTTCCGACTCAATGTGGCTGGTCATCAGCACTGCTGCATCCTCCTGCTCAATGACCTCATGCAGCAGCTTAAAACAATCAACCCGAAACACCGGGTCCATTCCTGCCGTCACCTCATCCAGCAGATAAAGCTTCGGATGATGCGCCATGGCAAAGGCCATCTGGAACTTCATCCGCTCTCCCCTGGACATCTTGTAGTAGGATTTCCCGGAAGATACCTCAAGTCTCTTCATCGTCTCTGAAAAAAGTTCCCGATCAAAGTGATCATAGAAGTTCTTCAGGAGTTCTACGTTCTGCGCCCCTGTCCGCTCCTCGAAAAAGACATTGTCCTCCGACACAAAACCCACCTGATTTCGAAAAGACGCTCCCCGTTCCAGCCGATCCCTTCCATCAATCCGGATGCTTCCGGTGTAAAGAGTATTCTCCCGCATAATATATTTCAGGCAGGTGGTTTTACCGGCACCATTTTTCCCGACCAGTCCCATCATATAGCCCGCCGGAAGGGCAAAGCTGATATCCGAAAGCCGGAATTTTCCCGACTTTCCCGTCACATGTTCAAATTCCAATACTATAGATTCCATTCCGTCTCCACCATCTCCTTCAAATCCTCACAGCTAAGTCCTGCCTGCTTTGCATCCGTTATCAATTCCCCCAGGCGCTTTTCCAGCATCATCAGCTGCTTTTCCTTCAGATAATCCGTATTGTACTCACAGACATAAAAGCCTTTTCCTGCCACGGAGCGGATCAGCCCCTCCTTCTCCAGTTCCTCGTAAGCCCGCTTCGTAGTGATAACGCTGACGTTCAATTCTCCCGCCAGCCCCCGGATGGAGGGCAGTGCCTCCCCCGCAGACAGCTCGCCGGTTACGATGGCATTTTTCAGCTGGTTCATGATCTGCTCATAGATCGCCAGGGTTCCCTGGGGCTGAATCACGATTTTTAACATTTTTCCTCCCTGTGTGCATATGTTTTCTCGTAATAAAGTGCATCCTCCTGCATTTCCTTTAAATACAGCATATACCGGATTGAAAGCAGCAGCGTTACTGCTGTCATGATACTGATAAGGATTTGCTCCCAGCGGGCCTGTGCCAGTATTCCTCCGCTCTGTGCTGCTGAGATGAAAATTTCTTCCAGAATAAATGCCAACACCATACCAAAAAAGCGCACCATCATTCGTCCCAGATGTTCCATGCAGCCACCTACTGTGTTTCGAGGTGAAGCGAGCCCATTCATATCAATGCATAGAATCGAAAACAAAAATGTAGTAAAAGCACTTCCCAGGGCTCCCGGCCAGTCATTCCCAAATAGCAGACTGACCAGAGCTCCAATTACGGCCAGACCGGTGTGAACTGCGATGCGAAACCAGCAGGCTCCCCGGATGTAGTCACGCCTCATGGATTGGTCCAGAGGACAAAGATACATAAGTTTGGGCATCCGAACCGGATTGATAAACGCCATACAAAAACACACGCCCATGGGAATTGCCAACGCATAATAGCAGCATGCCCCCATAACGGTATCATAGAAGCCTGAAGTTACCGATACTAAAATCAATAAATATGGAATAAAGAAAAATGCCATAAATCTCTGATTCTTCTCAAGACTACCGCCTCTAAGCCCGGTCATATATTGTTGTGCGACCCATCGCAGCATAATCATCCCTCCTCTTTTTTTGTTATTATTCAGAACCAATGTCATTAACTTAAGCAGATTCTCGTGAAAAATCGGGGTTCTGCTTTTTTCTACCCCTAACAAAAATTTTTCAAAAGTACTTGACAAGCCGCGCCAAATCGGGTAGGAGGCTAACCATTAGTTGATTAGCCGAC
>JALEZW010000059.1 GCA_022772675.1 Agathobacter sp.
GATGATGGGGTGTTTGAGGTGACGCTGATCAAAAAACCGAAAAATGTCGTGGAACTGAATCAGATCATGGCAGCTCTCATCGGCAGAAATATTGACAGCGACTGTATGTACTGCTTTAAAACATCCGAGATCATCTTTGAAAGTGAAGAGGAGATTGCATGGACGAGAGACGGCGAGTATGGCGGAAGCCATAAAAAGGTCGTTATCACAAATGAAAAGCAGGCACTTCGTATTCTTGTACCATCATAAGTGTAAAAGTTTACAATAAATTATAAAAATGTATTCCCTTTAAAAAAAAGATGGGGTATAATAAGGGCGAAAGCGCAGAGAAAAGAATTTCAATGCGTAATAAAGAATAAATGGAGGTAATTTAAAATGGCATTAGTTTCAGCAACAGAAATGCTTCAGAAAGCAAAAGCTGGTCACTACGCTGTTGGTCAGTTCAACATCAACAACTTAGAGTGGACCAAGTCCATTCTTCTTACCGCACAGGAGCTTAACAGCCCGGTAATCCTTGGTGTATCTGAGGGTGCAGGTAAGTATATGACCGGTTTTGGCACCGTAGCAGCTATGGTTAAGGCAATGGATGCTGAGCTTGGAATTACCGTTCCGGTAGCTCTTCATCTGGATCATGGAACCTATGAAGGATGCTATAAGTGTATCAAGGCCGGATTTACTTCTATTATGTTTGACGGATCTCATTACCCAATCGAGGAGAATGTTGCCAAGACAACAGAGCTGGTACATGTAGCACATGCACTGGGCATGTCCATTGAGGCAGAAGTTGGTTCCATCGGTGGTGAGGAAGATGGTGTCGTTGGAATGGGCGAGTGTGCAGATCCGGACGAGTGCAAGGCTATCGCTGATCTTGGTGTTGATATGCTGGCAGCAGGTATCGGAAACATTCACGGAAAGTATCCGGAGAACTGGCCGGGACTCAGCTTCGAGACACTGGATGCTGTCCAGGCTAAGACAGGCATTATGCCATTAGTTCTTCACGGCGGCACAGGTATCCCGTCTGATATGATTAAGAAGGCAATCTCCCTTGGCGTTGCAAAGATTAACGTTAACACAGAGTGCCAGCTGTCCTTTGCAGATGCTACACGTAAATATATCGAGGCCGGTAAGGACTTAGAGGGCAAGGGATTTGATCCGCGTAAGCTTCTTGCTCCTGGTGCAGAGGCTATTAAGGCTACTGTTAAGGAGAAGATGGAGCTGTTTGGTTCTGTTGGAAAGGCTGAATAATCCTTTTTAGGTATAATAACTAAAAAGTGGTAGATACACTCACACAAAAAGAGCAGAATCAATAAAAACTAAAAAAATTATAAAAAATAGTTGCATTTTTAATCGAAATACTGTATTGTATGTTTCAGAAAAGATGTGAGTCATGAACGAGGGCGTTCCAATAGCTATTGGAATGCCCTTTTTTAGTAAAATGACTGATATCTTACAAATAAAGAATACAATCAAGGGGATTTGGTTGTTGAAAGAAAGGATGTTGTAAAAATGAGTGATTATTTTAACGTTGCAGACATTTTTGGCGAGAACGTGTTCAATGATGCAGTGATGCAGGAACGCTTACCAAAGAAAGTCTACAAGAAACTCCATGAGGTCATGGAAGAGGGCAAAGAACTGGATCTTGAGACTGCAGATGTCATCGCACATGAGATGAAGGAATGGGCCATTGAAAAAGGTGCTACCCACTATACTCACTGGTTCCAGCCACTGACCGGCGTTACTGCCGAGAAGCATGATTCCTTTATTACTGCGCCAATGTCAAATGGCAAGGTGCTGATGAGCTTCTCCGGAAAAGAATTGATTAAGGGCGAGCCGGATGCATCTTCTTTCCCGTCAGGCGGTCTTCGTGCTACATTCGAGGCAAGAGGTTATACAGCATGGGATTGTACCTCACCGGCTTTCGTTCGTCAGGATGCCGCAGGTGCTACTCTTTGTATCCCGACAGCGTTCTGTTCTTACACAGGCGAGGCACTGGATCAGAAGACACCGCTTCTTCGTTCCATGGAAGCAATTAACGATCAGGCACTTCGTTTACTGAGATTATTCGGTAACACCACATCAAAGAAGGTTACTCCTTCTGTTGGACCGGAGCAGGAGTATTTCATTGTAGACCGTGAGAAATACTTACAGCGTAAAGATTTGATCTTTACCGGTCGTACCTTATTCGGAGCAATGCCTCCAAAGGGTCAGGAAATGGATGACCATTACTTCGGAGCAATCCGTGAGAGAATTGCAGCCTACATGAAGGACGTAAACAAGGAGTTATGGAAACTGGGTGTTACCGCTAAGACACAGCATAACGAAGTGGCTCCTGCACAGCACGAGCTGGCTCCGATTTATGCAGAGTGTAACGTAGCTGTTGATAATAACCAGTTAATTATGGAGACCTTAAAGAAGGTTGCCGGACGTCATGGTCTGCAGTGTCTGCTTCATGAGAAGCCATTCGCAGGTGTTAATGGTTCCGGTAAGCACAACAACTGGTCTATTACAACAGATGATGGAATCAATCTTTTAGATCCGGGTGCTACACCTCATGAGAACGTTCAGTTCTTACTGGTTCTTACCTGTATCTTAAAGGCAATTGATGAGCATGCAGCACTGCTTCGTGCATCTGCAGCAGACGTAGGAAACGATCACAGACTGGGAGCTAACGAGGCACCGCCAGCAATCCTTTCCGTATATCTGGGAGATCAGCTGGGCGACGTATTGAATCAGCTGGTCAGCACAGGAGCTGCTACCCACAGCTTAGAGGGTCAGAAGTTAGAGACCGGTGTTAAGACACTTCCGGATTTCATGAAGGATGCTACCGATCGTAACCGTACATCACCATTTGCATTTACCGGAAACAAATTCGAGTTCCGTATGGTTGGTTCTCAGGATTCTGTTGCACAGGCAAACATTGTATTAAATACTATCGTTGCAGAGGCATTTTCCGATGCATGTGATGTTCTTGAGAAGGCAGACGATTTCGAGCTTGCCGTACATGATTTAATTAAGAAATACGCTACCGAGCATCAGAGAGTTGTATTCAACGGAAACGGATACTCTGATGAGTGGGTTGCAGAAGCCGAGAAGAGAGGACTTCCAAACATTAAGTCCATGGTTGATGCGATTCCTGCATATGTAGCTCCGGAATCTGTAGCTGTATTTGAAAAATTCGGTGTATTTACTAAGGCAGAGCTTTCCTCCCGTGTGGAGATTGAGTATGAGACCTATGCAAAGACCATCAATATCGAGGCAAAGACTATGATTGATATTGCCGGAAAGCAGATTATCCCGGCTGTTATCAAGTATGTTACTTCTCTTGGTCAGTCTGTTAATACGGTTAAGAGTGCATGCTCTGAAGCAGATGTTACAACGCAGACGGAACTTCTTACGGAGTCATCTGCACTTCTTGCAGAGGCTGAGTCAGCCCTTAAGAAACTTAAGGAAGTTACCGAAGAGGGTGGCAAGATGGAAGAAGGAAGAGATCAGGCTGTTTACTACAGAGATACTGTTAAGGCTGCTATGGATGCTCTCCGTGCACCGGTTGATAAGCTTGAGATGATCGTGGATAAGGATATGTGGCCAATGCCATCCTACGGCGATCTGATTTTCGAGGTATAATTTCGAATCACTATTTTTACAGACATCTAATATAAAACGACATTTTCTTGAACCACGAAGCTGTGGAAAATTGGGAAAGTGTCGTTTTTTTTGTAAAAAGGGTCTGAACACTAAAAAAGTAACTGTCATAAGCCCCGCAAATGTGATGTTACATAACAGCAGATGGAGCAGTTATGGCAGGAAATGGAGGAGACATTATGAATCAGGAAATTATGGATTTTATAAATGATAACATATATGGCATCTGGTTTTTGATCGGTGCCGCATTGGTATTCTGGATGCAGGCAGGTTTTGCTATGGTAGAAACAGGTTTTACCAGAGCAAAAAACTCAGGCAACATTCTTATGAAGAATCTGATGGACTTCTGTATCGGTACAGTAATGTTCATCTTAATCGGTTTCTCATTGCTACTAGGTGAAGATTTCTTAGGTTTCATTGGAAAACCTGGATTTGATATTTTTACCAGCTATTCAAACTTTGATTTTTCAAATTTTGTATTTAACTTAGTGTTCTGTGCAACAACGGCAACTATTGTTTCCGGTGCTATGGCTGAGAGAACAAAGTTTTTATCTTACTGTGTTTACTCTGCTGTCATTTCCGGATTGATTTATCCCATTGAAGCACACTGGATCTGGGGCGGCGGCTGGCTGTCACAGCTTGGTTTCCATGATTTCGCAGGTTCCTGTGCAATTCATATGGTAGGTGGTATCTCCGCACTGATTGGTGCTGCTATCCTTGGACCGCGTATTGGAAAGTTCACAAAAGATAAGAATGGAAAGATTACAAAAGTTAACGCATTTCCGGGGCATAATCTGCCGCTTGGATGTTTAGGATGCTTTATCCTCTGGTTTGGCTGGTATGGATTTAACGGTGCTGCATGTACCGATGGTGCACAGCTTGCCAGTGTATTCCTTACCACAACCGTAGCTCCTGCTGTAGCAACTGTTGTATGTATGGTATTTACATGGGTTAAGTATGGAAAACCTGATGTTTCCATGTGTCTGAATGCTTCCCTGGCAGGTCTTGTTGCAATCACAGCTCCCTGTGATGTTACAGACTGCTTAGGTTCAGTTGTAATTGGTGCTGTTGCAGGATTACTGGTAGTATTTGGTGTTTGGCTTCTTGATTATAAGCTTCATGTAGATGATCCGGTTGGTGCCGTTGCCGTACATATGATGAACGGTATCTGGGGAACTATCGCAGTTGGTTTATTTGCTACAAAGACTGCACCGGGATTTGAAATCGCCGGAATTAGTGAAGGTTTATTCTACGGCGGCGGATTCAAACAGCTTGGACTTCAGTTATTAGGTGTCCTGACTGTTGGAGTATGGGCTGCAGTTACAATTACCATTACATTTATTGTTATTAAGAGTACCATTGGTCTTCGTGTCAGTGAGGAAGAGGAAATTGTTGGTCTGGATTCCAAGGAGCATGGTCTTGCATCTGCTTACTCAGGATTCTCTATCATGGATATTTCCAATACCATGACCATGGATGTCAACGAGAACACGGATCTTGGAACACCGGAATATGCAGAGGCTTCTCCAGTGAAGAGGGATGCAGCTGTCAAGGTGGTTTCTGCTTTACCGCATGATGCAACCGGAATTTACAAGGTTGTTATCGTTGCAAAGCTTTCAAGATACGATCACTTAAAGAAGGCTATGAACGATCTGGGAGTAACAGGTATGACCTGTACACAGGTTATGGGATGTGGTATCCAGAAGGGCTCCGGCGAGCGTTATCGTGGTGCTGAAGTCGATGCAACCTTACTTCCGAAGATTAAGGTTGAGGTTGTTGTAAGTAAGATTCCTGTAGACAAGGTTGTAGAGGCTGCAAAGAAGGCACTCTATACCGGACATATCGGAGATGGCAAGATTTTCGTATACGATGTGGCAAAAGTTGTCAAGATTCGTACCGGTGAAGAGGATGTAGCAGCATTACAGGATGTCGAGTAATCTCGAACGAATCTAATGGTTAGATTCGTTAATCTAATCCCCTTAGTTTTAGTATACATCAACAGCAAAATCCCTGACGAAAGTCGGGGATTTTTGCTGTCGATAAATATTTCTTCCTATTCGCGGTATTATTTGATATAATTAAAAGGATACAAGGGTAAAAGTCAGAACAGGGGGCAGAGCATGAACTATGGAAAAGCTGCGCTAAGGCACCGTGCCCGGCATGTGGATGCGAAGAGTACAAAAATCAGACATAAGTGCACAGTGATATTGGGGCAGATGTTGCTGCTGTTTATTTTGGTGGCGGTCGCCGCGGGAATCAGTGCCGGACTCGGGGCGGTAAAGGGAATTCTTGCGTCCGCTCCGGATATTTCGGAGATAGATGTTATTCCCACCGGATACTCCACAACGGTGGAGGCCGGTGATGGCAGTGAAATTGCAACACTGGTAGCGGCAGGCGCCAACCGTCAGTATGTGACATTGGATGAAATACCGGAGGATCTGCAGCATGCCGTTATTGCGATAGAGGACGAGCGTTTTTATGAGCATAACGGAATTGATTTAAGAGGAATTGCCAGAGCACTGGTCACAGATATAAAATCCATGGATTTCAGTCAGGGAGCCAGTACCATAACCCAGCAGCTGATTAAAAATAATGTACTGAATGAGCAGTGGGCCAGTGAGAGTGAGGGACAGATTTCCAGGCTGGAAAAAGTGAAGCGGCAGGTGCAGCGTAAGATTCAGGAAATGTATATTGCGGTCGAGCTGGAGAAGAAGGTGGAGGATAAGGATTGGATTCTGGAAAATTATTTAAATTCCATCAATCTGGGCAGCAATACACTTGGTGTGCAGGCAGCTTCTAGACGCTATTTCGGGAAGGATGTCTCAGAACTGACTCTGTCAGAGTGTGCGGTGCTTGCCGGTATTACAAAGAATCCTACCGGCTATAACCCGATTCTTCACCCGAAAAAAAATGCCAGGCGCAGACAGCTTGTCTTAAGTGAAATGAAAGAGCAGGGGTACATCAGCAAAAAGCAGTATGATGCCGCACTGAAGGATGACGTGTATGGCAGGATTTCCGAGCATAATGATGTTCAGGAAGCTTCCATGAATACGTATTTTGTAGATGCTGTCATTGATGATGTTTTTAATGATCTGGTAGAGAAAAAGGGATATTCGGAAAATGAGGCCTATAAGGCGATTTACCAGGGAGGTCTTACCATTAAATCCACACAGGATTTGAATATCCAGAAGATTTGTGATGAGGAAGCGGCAAATCCGGCCAATTATGATGCAGGAACAAAATATTCCTTTTTCCTGTCATTCCAGGTGAGAGAGAAGGATGAAACCATTCACACCTATACAAACCAGACTATGCTTTCTTATTACAAGAAGAAAAATAACAATAAGAATTATTCCATCAATTTTAATTCGGAAGAGGAGTGCAGAGCTGCCATTGCACAGTATGAAGCGGATATGCTGGAATCTGGTGAACTGGTGGAGGATTCAGAGTATATTTTTATTACCATGCAGCCGCAGGTTGCCATGACGATCATGGATCAGACTTCAGGAGAAGTAAAAGCAATTGTTGGTGGACGGGGGTCGAAAGCGGGAAACCGGACCTGGAACCGTGCCACTAAGACATGCCGCCAGCCGGGCTCAACCTTTAAGATTATTGCCTGCTATGCACCTGCTCTGGATGCAGGCGGCAAAACACTCGCTTCTGTTCAGGATGATGCTCCTTTTACCGTCGGGGACAAGACGTATAATAATTATAATCACAAGTATGGTGGGTTTACCAATATTCGGAAGGCTATCACAAGTTCCATCAATATTGTTACGGTTAAAACCTTGCAGGATATCGGTGTGAATCTGGGTTATAAGTATGCCCGGTCCTTTGGCTTTACAACCTTAAAGGAGACAGATAAGAATTTAGGTTTATCCCTTGGAGGTCTGACAAACGGCGTGACCAATCTGGAACTGACAGGTGCCTATGGGGCGATTGCCAATGGAGGGGAATATATAGAACCGAGTTTTTATACACAGGTTTTAGACCATGACGGAAATGTTATTCTGGATAATACGGTGGATAAGGAGAGACATCAGGTTCTAAAGAAGGATACTGCGTGGCTTCTTACCGATGCCATGAAGGATGTCATGACATCTGGAACCGGTACCAGGGCTTATTTTGGGACAGGCATGGCCCAGGCTGGTAAATCCGGTACCACAACCTTAAACCGAGATGCACTTTTTGCAGGATTTACCCCTTATTATACCTGTGTGGTCTGGGGCGGATATGATGATAATTCCATTCAGAGCAGTACGGCATATCCGAAGAATTTATGGAGGGCTGTGATGAGCCGTGTCCATGAAAATCTGGAGGTGAAGGATTTCACCATGCCTGCAGATATTACGCAGGCAGTTGTCTGCTCGAAATCGGGGCTGCTTCCGAAAGAGGGCATTTGTACCAATGATCCCCGGGGGTCACAGACCTATACGGAATATTTTGCAAAAGGGACGGTTCCCAAAACAGAATGTGACCGTCACGTTCTTGTGAAAATCTGTAAAGAGTCCGGTAAATTAGCTGGACAGTATTGTCCGGAAAGCGATATACAGACACAGGTTCGTATCGTTGATGCATTGCAGGGGTCGGCTGATTATGAATATTCGGTTTCAAAATCAATTTTAAATGAGACCTGTGATGTGCATGATGAAAACTTTAAGCCAAAGGATGATTCCGGTGAGGACGAGGAGGAAGAAAATCCGGATGATGAGCAATTGGATGGCGAAGAAGAGGATGAAACGATAGTAGATGAACCAGAGGAAACTATTGAATAAAACGAAAGAGAGTATATTATGGGATACCATGTTGTTTATGAGGGTGGAGAGGGAGAAATCACAGAAAAAAAATCCCGTTTTATTGCAACGGTAAGACCGGTACACTCCGAGGAGGAGGCAGCCGCTTTTATCAATGAGATGAAGAAGAAGTATTGGGATGCCCGTCACAACTGTTCCGCCTTTGTAATCGGAGAAAGACAGGAACTGACTCGGTGCTCCGATGATGGTGAACCGGCTCAGACGGCGGGCCGCCCCATGTTAGATGTACTGCTTCGTGAGGGCATTACGGACACGGCGGTTGTGGTTACCCGGTACTTTGGTGGAGTGCTGCTGGGAACCGGCGGTCTTGTCCGCGCCTATCAGGCCGCAACTCAGGCCGGGCTTAAGGCCAGTAAAATCATAGAAAAACTTTTCGGAAGCCGGCTTATGATCCATACAGACTATAATGGCCTTGGCAAACTGCAGTACCTGTTTGGCCAGCAAGGCACTGCAATTCTTGATACTGAGTATGGGGCTGATGTGACTATGACGGTGCTTGTACCTGTTAGTGATAAGGAGAAGCTTGTAAAAGAAATTACGGAACAGACCAATGGTAGTGCAGCCATGGAGTGGGGGGCAGACTGTGTATATGCCGTAATTGATAAAAATGTTGTGATTTTTTGAAAAAATATGAAAATAGGGGTTGACACTTAGGTCATCCCCATGTATAATGCTATTTGTTGATACGACATTGGCCCATCGCCAAATGGTAAGGCAACGGACTCTGACTCCGTCATTTCAAGGTTCGAATCCTTGTGGGCCAGCTAAGACAAGCCTCGGTAGAGCAATCTACCGGGGCTTTTTCACGCGCTAAAGCCGCTATTTCAAGGATTTTGAGAATATCAGCCAGAATACTATGGATAGATCAGAAAAAGAGGTTAAAATTCCTTTTTCCTGAAAATTCCTTAAAAATACGGGAAAATCATAACGGATAGGTCAATTCATAGGTCAATTTTTTATCTTATCCAGAATCATTTCTTCTATACTGCTTTTGGGAATCCGCCAGGATCTTCCGAGAAAAAATCCTTTTACCTGTCCAGTCTTCAGAAGATGGCGCCCGAGATTGGCACCGATCCCAAGTACCTCACAATATTCATCAAATGTGTAGAGTTCGTCGCTTTTATAATCATTCATACACTGTTTCCCTCCAATTTCATTTGTTAAGTGCAATTATTTTCATGTTGGATATAGGAGAAAATAAAAATTTACAGTTGGAGCTAACACTAAATTAATGCGAACGAATGTCAAAAGGTGGTAAATGAGGATAAGGGATGAAAGAGTGTGTGACAATTTTCAATTACTTTAAATAATAAAACGTAAAATAGAGATCAAGTGTTCAGATTGTCAATACTGAAATAAATATAAGAATATTAAGATTTGATACAGAAGGAGAATGTCAATGAAAAACAGAAAAACGGAAAGGATATCAATTAGGTTATCGGAAGAAGAAAAACGATTATTACTTGAAAAGGCCAAGACTGCAGGCTATGAAAATAACTTGGGTCGGTATCTGATTGAGAAAGGGATGGAGCAAAGCATTCCATATACACAGATTAGGAAGGACGCAGTGCGATACTTATCCAAAGAAGTAGAGGATCTGGAGCGGATTGACCAGAAAGTTAATCCTTCTAATATGGAAATTCACAAAATGATACAAGAGAGAATAGCGGAGGTAAATAAAATATGGCTGGTGTTATGAATCTTCCGAAGGGAAAGAATGATAGAAACACGAAGTGTACGGGACCTGTCTGCATACCCTACTCTAATCAAGAGGCTGTACGTAATCTGGTTTCTTATGTGACAGGCACAGGGAGCAGGGCTGACAAAGGAGAGGTGATATGGTATGAGACTTTTGGTTTGGATCCGAATCCCCAATTGGCAATAATGCAAATTGAGAAAACACAGGAAATATTTGGACTGGATCAAGCAGTACGCTATCCAAATCGGAACTACATTCTATCAAAGAGGATTTCACAATGTTGTTGCAATCCATGATAACTATATTCTGAATAAGTATATGCAAAACTTTGGTCCTGATGAAGAGCGGTTTCATTTTCATATTTTCGTCAGCAATATCAGCATGAATACCGCCCGTAGACTGAATTTTACGAGGGTAGATAGGTGGAGAGAGCAGGAACAGTTTCAGAATGCAGTCAATATGGCAGTAGAATGCTGTCCAGTGCAATTTAACCGTGTGGAAATTATTTACGAGAGGATGTATGGACAATGTTAGATTGATTTTACAGGATGATACTGAGAATTAGCGCAGAGGGCTAAAATATGGAAAGTCAATCATATATTATTTCCGTGGCGCGTCCCTGGCGCGACCAGACTTGAGTGAACGGATCATACAATTAGAATTTGTGTACTGTGATAGAGCCGCGGCTAGATGCTGCGGCTCTTATTTTGTGTTTATTCATTATTACAGAAAAATCAAAGACTTCGGAGAAATTCAAGTAGATATTTCTTTTGTTGAGGCTCCAGTCGATTCCATTCATGAAGCAGGGATTTTTCTTCGGGGGATGCGATAATGTTATCTTCCTCAGAAAGCATTTGTGAGAGTGTTAATCCGAATGCTTGGGCAATCTTATTTAAAGAAGTAAGTGATGGTTGCATATTTTTACGGTACCATGATGATATTGTTGATTGTGGTAAATCCGAACGCTTGGCAAGTTCATATTCGGTCCAGCCTCGTTCTTTTCTATAGAGGGCGATTTTTTTCAATACATCAATCATGTTACATAGCTCCTAATGTGTGTACTACTTTTGTTTGTCGTAATTATAGATGTAAAAGAAGTGTACAAATTCAGAGGAAGAGGATATAATATGAGTAATGGTAAATGGCATATGGTATTTGCAACAGGGAGGGATGATTATGCCGCAGGCTATGCAGGATTTGATGGAACAATATATTCTGGAAATTAAAAAAATATATGGTACGCATCTGCGAAAGATTATTTTATATGGATCTTATGCCAGAGGGGACTACAGACCGGATTCTGATGTAGATATTATGATATTGCTTGATATATCTGATTTGGAATTAAAGGCATATAGCGAACAGCTTTCTTACATGACATACGATTTTAATCTCGATCATAATCTGGATATTAAACCATTTGCAAAGAGTGAAGAACATTTCCAAAAGTGGATATTAAATTATCCGTTTTATGCAAATGTGAATAAAGAGGGGGTTGTTTTATATGGAGCAGCCTAAAGAAACAATTGGTACAAAGAAGGATCTTGTTTTATATCGTCTGCAGACGGCTAGGTCAGATTTAAAATCAGCTAGGATTCTGTTGGAAGCAGGAGAATATAGAGGAGCAAATAACAGAGCATATTATGCAATCTTTCATGCAATTAATGCTGTACATGCAGTAAGTGGAAAGGCTTATAAGAGACATAAGGACGCAATTGGAAGTTTCAATAAAGATTATGTTAAAACTGAAATTTTTCCAAGAGAGATAGGAAGAAAAATTGCTGAAGCTGAAGAAATCCGACATGTTAGTGACTATGATGATTTTTATATTGCCAGCCGTGAGGAATCACAACGGCAAGTGGCTGTAGCAGAGGAGTTTCTTCAAATGGCTGAGCAATATTGTATGGCACACATATAATGAAATCTACTGAGAACAGAGAAGAACAGAAAATGGATAGGTCAATCAATAGGTCAATTTATCCAAAGCAGTGAACGGAAACAATGATTTCCCAAGGGATTGCGATCAATGAAACAACGGACTCTGACTCCGTCATTTCCAGGTTCGAATCCTGGTGGGCCAGCTGTGATAAGCCTCGGCAGAGAAATCTGCCGGGGCTTTTTTGTGGTGCACCTAGCGGCATTCTTTTCCAACGGATGTAAGTCCCGAATCCGCCTGGTAATGGGAAGAATATAGCCGAAGGCAAGGACCATTAAGTTGTCGGATGATACACTGCATACTTTAACAAAAATCAGTGAGGAGTCACAGGATATCGGGGATGATTCCCTGATTATTATGAAAAAGACTGGACGGGCGCAGACAGCTACCAATCTTGCACATAGGGCTGCTGTTTTTTTTAAAAATGCAGGGCTTGGAAATTATAGTGGCTCTTGTAAAAGAACAAAAATGGGCATATAATAATTTTAGAAATGGAAGAAATTCTTTTAATGGATGGGAGGCAGTACTATGACCAGCCTAAGAAAAGATGCATTTGAACTATTGGAGAAAATGCCGGAAGACAAGTTGACTTTTATTATACAGATTATGCAGGGGCTCGATGGACTTTATAAGAATGATAAAGATGAGCGAGAACAAGCGTTTGAGCGGTTAGAAAGTATGAGGAGAAAAGCTGACAGGATGTAGTGCGAAGATCCTTTCAGGCAGATTATATCATATCAAGAAACTTGGGAGATTTTGCAAATAGTGAGATTCCGTACATTTCACCAGATGAATTCTGTGCTAAGCATATCAGTGAGGTATAATATATATGTATCAGAGAAGAGGGGGTTAACATGATTAATGTTATTATAGATGAATTTACTCCTTGTTTAAAAGATGGAAAGACTGGGGAACTGGTGCAGTGGACACCTTTGAGGGAGAAGTGATTGGAATTCTGCATCCGTATCAATTTGCTATTGATGAACTGAATGCACAAAAAATAATGGAGGTGTATGATTATGACTGGACAGATGAAGAAGTATAGAGAGTCGTTAAAAAGAACACCTGAGCCGATTATGCTTAGTCAGATTCAACAGAAAATGGATTTGCACGGGTTGATGGAGTATGCAAAGAAAAAAGGTATGAAAGTTGTGGAATTGACAGAAAAGGAAAAAATGTCTTTCATGAAGTAAATGATAAGTGATATTGAGACATGGGAGAATGGATAGGTCAATCAATAGGTCAATTTATTCAAAGCAGTGAACTGAAATGCTGATTTTTCAAGGGTTGCGGTTAGTGTCCTGTGACAATATGTGGCATTGATTGGAATAAAATAAGAAAGGGAAAACAGGAGTAGCAAATGTATGAATTTAACAGCAGGGTGCGCTATAGTGAGGTGGATTCAGAGAGCAGACTGACATGGCTTGCGCTTATGGATTATTTTCAGGACTGCAGTGTATTTCATTCAGAAAGCGTTAATTTAGGCATTGATTATCTGAATGAACATCATCTGGCATGGGTTCTCTCGTTCTGGCAGATTTGCCTTAATCACATGCCCCATCTGGCGGAGGACATTACCGTGCAGACATGGGCATATGGGATGAAGAGTTTTTATGGTTATCGGAATTTTTCTATGAATGATGAAGCCGGAAAAAGGCTTGCCTATGCAAACTCTATCTGGGTATTGATAGATACAGAGAGTGGAAGGCCGGTAAGGATTCCTAAGGAAATGCCTGATAAGTTCGGCTTTGAGCCACAGCTTCCCATGGAATGCTGCTCGAGAAAGATAGAGGTACCGAAACAGTACGAAGAAATGGATTCTTTTGTGGTGCCGGGATATTTTATTGATACCAATCACCATATGAATAACAGCCGTTATGTACAGACTGCACTGGAATATCTGCCGGCAGGTTTTCCTATTACGGAAATTCGTGTGGAGTACTGCAGGGCTGCCATGCAGGGAGATGTACTGGTGCCCAGAGTAAGCAGAGGGGAACAATCAGTGGTAGTATCATTATGCGGAGAAGATGGGCAGCCGGATGCCGTTATAGAGTTTATATAGTGAAAAAAGACGGGAAATTGAGTGGGGAAAAAAGGAGACGAAATGAAGTTAGGAGAATATCAGGATTTATATTATATAAGAAAGGAATCTTTCGGAATTTATCTGGCAGAGCAGCCGGAGGACGAGAAAGCAGTACTACTTCCTGCAAAACAGGTGCCGGAGGAGGCAAAACAGGGAGATAAGATACATGTCTTTTTATATAAAGATTCTAAGGACCGCCTGATTGCAACCACTCATGAACCGAAGCTGACCCTTGGGAGGTTTGCGCCGCTTGTGGTAAAAGAGGTAGGGCAGATTGGAGCATTTCTTGACTGGGGGCTGGAAAAGGATTTGTTTCTTCCCTATAAAGAGATGACAGAGCGCGTTTCGTCAGGAGACGAGATTCTTGTGACTCTCTATATTGATAAAAGCAAGCGGCTGTGTGCCAGTATGAAAGGCCTTTACGACCTGCTTTCCAAAGATTCTCCATATCAGAAGGGAGACACCGTGAGTGGGAGGGTATATGAGTTTTCCGATAATTTTGGAGCTTTTATCGCAGTGGATGATAAATATTCTGCCCGGATTCCGAATTCTGAGGATCACAGTTTCCTTAGGGTGGGGGATGTGATCGAAGCAAAGGTTACAGCAGTAAAACCGGACGGAAAGCTGGATTTGACCCTTCGGGAGAAGGCATATATCCAGATGGATGCAGATTCTGAAAAAATTCTTGCACTTTTGGATTCCTATGCAGGAACTCTGCCATTTACGGAGAAGGCAAGTCCGGAGGTGATTAAGAGGGAGACCGGGCTCAGTAAGGCGGCTTTTAAGAGAGCAGTGGGAAGATTGTATAAAGAGAGAAAAATTACATTACAGGATGGAAAAATCCGTAAGAATTGAGTATACTGTCTATAGAGTTATGCAGATGCAAGGCAATGGAACAGTTTATGTATCAGAAACCAAAGGCTTATTGTAACAAATAGAAATAAGGAAGGAAACAGTAATATGAAAAACGTAATCAGTACAGATAAGGCACCGGCAGCAATCGGACCTTATTCACAGGCAATTGAGGTAAACAATATGGTATATACATCCGGAATTATTCCGGTTGTTCCGTCTACCGGCGAAATTCCGGAAGGCTCTGCAGCACAGGCGAAGCAGGCCTTTGAGAATCTTTCCAATCTTCTGGAGGCAGCAGGAAGCAGTATGGAAAAAGTGGTGAAGACCACAGTTTTCATCAAGGAAATGAACGACTTCGGAGCAATCAATGAAGTATATGCTGACTTTTTCCCGGCACCGTTTCCGGCACGCAGCTGTGTGGAGGTGGCTCGTCTGCCAAAGGATGTAATGCTTGAGATTGAGGCTGTTGCGGTTAAATAGCAATTCACGTATCAAATGAGGGGCAGCCCTCATATCATTCTATAATTAGAAGACGAAGTATGAATAATGAGTTTCATAAAAAGATAAAACAGGTTCATGAATTATTTCATGAACCTGTTTTGTGCGAAGAATCAAATCCATACCTCTTCCGGAGATGCTCGTTACAGTTATGGACAGGGTACTGATATTGTCTAGACAGAAACATCTATGTTTCCTCCAAGATGCGGGTAAACAGAATTTTCCATCATTTTGGTCAGACCGATGCTCATGGATTCATTGGCATCAATCGCATTATCGAGCATTTTTAAGCTGACGGCTCCGGCCAGCGAACCCGGATCTGCACTGTTGACTGCCAGTAATGCAGAACTAACATTTGTAATATCCATACGTACTGCCTCCCTCATGTTTTATTTATCTTAATTATCGCATTTTATTTATGGTTTTGCAATCGACATTTTGCACGAAAAAGGATGTTACTGCTAAATATTACAAAATAAAAAAGGGTTGACACATATATAGTGCTTTGCTATAATGACAATGTAATAATTGTAACAAATTTGTAATATACAGATAAAACAAAGGTATGGGAGGCAGACATGGATCATAAGGACTATATAAGATTGACCGCATGTGGCTTGGTTGGGGCACTTACCATAGGTAGTTTTACTGTGGGTGCATATGCAGCACCGACGGCAGGAATTACCAGTTATACAGCAAATATCGCAACTTCATCGGCAGCACCGACTGCGGGATTTTCTCTTGCACTGAGTCAGTGTGCAGCAGCTGTAGAGGATGAAGCAGTTGTGGCAGGCGCACAGCCTGAAGTAAAGAAAGTGGAGACACCGGTTCTAAAATCGGAATATGAGGATAAGGCAGTTGCGGTTGTCGATGATTATGTAAATGTTCGTAAGAAAGCAACCACAGACAGCAAGGCAGTTGGAAAACTCTATAAGAATAATGTTGGAACCGTCATTGGAGAAAAGAATGGCTGGTACAAGATTAAGTCCGGTAATGTAACCGGATATGTAAAGGGAGAGTTCGTATCTGTCGGAGATGAAAAGAAGTTAAAGAAAGCCGGACGAAGAGTTGCACTGGTTGATACAGAAACCTTAAAGGTTCGTAAAGGTGCTTCTACGGATTCTGAGGTAATTACCTTAGTTCCGGGCGGCGATGACCTTACCGTAGTGGACGAGTCCAAAGAGGGCTGGGTTCAGGTTTCGGTCAATGAGGGAAAGGGATATGTTTCCTCTGACTTTGTTACTTTATCTACAGAGTATACTTATGCAGAGTCTGCAGCGGAAGAGAAAGCAAGACTTCAGAAAGAAAAAGAGGAGCGTGAAGCAGCCGAGGCAGCTGCTGCAAAAGCTACAGCAAATCAGTCTGTAAGCTCCACCGGCAATTCAACATCGCAAAAAACAGAAGAGACAGGCCAGACAAGCAGTTCCGGTTCGGACAGCGGTAAATCATATTCCGCACCCAGTGGATCATCAGGATCTTCTGTTGCAAATTTTGCCTGCCAGTTTGTTGGAAATCCTTATGTGTATGGAGGCTCCAGCCTGACAAATGGAACAGACTGTTCCGGATTTGTTATGTCGGTATATGCAAACTTTGGTGTCAGCCTTCCCCACAGCTCCAGCGCATTACGGAGTGTTGGATATGGAGTGAGCACATCTGAGATGCAGCCGGGTGATATCGTATGTTACAGCGGACATGTGGGAATCTATATTGGAAATAACAGTATTGTTCATGCCAGCAATCCGCAGTCCGGAATTAAAATTACATCTCCTGCAAATTACAGAACAATACTTGCGGTAAGAAGGATTTTTTAATCCGGTTTATAATAAATAGATACAAAAGATGATAAATGGGATCAGGCACTATGTCTGGTCCTGTTTTTATTTTTCATGCATTTTACATTGACAGAATGTCGGATAAAAGGGTAGTATTATAAGGTGAAGTTTATGTCAGATTATGTCAGATTTTACAGAATCTATCAGAATATTACTTAAAAGAAATGGTATACAAACGGGAGGATATAAAATGTTACTATCAAAAAAGAAACTGATTACTACGGGAGTGATACTGACAGCGGGGCTTTGCTTTTGTTTACCACAAAAAGCTTCGGCAGAGGTTTCGGAGATTCAGATGGATGGGGTAATGGGACAAAGCCTGACAGATGAGACGGTTTATGATGTTCCGTCGGCTGGTGCGGGATGTTTTTCCCTTATGGCAGCAGCAAGCTATGATGAGTATATTGCTAATGCATGGACAACGCAGGGAGAATATACCAGTGCAACCTATTATCATAGAGAGGAGCTGGAAAACCGGGAATTGATCAATGGAATTGATGTATCCTGGTGGCAGGGCGGCGGCCGGGGCAGTACAAACAGCTACATACAATGGGAAAAGGCACATGAGGATGGAATTGATTTTGCATTTGTCCGTGTTGCTTCCAGAGATACAGAGGATGGCAGCATCTATGAGGATACTACGGCAAATGCGCACGTTAAAGGGGCAAAGGCCAATGATATCAGCATCGGGCTCTATATTTTTTCACAGGCACTCAATGAAAAAGAAGCAAGGGAAGAAGCTGATTATGTGATTGATCTGATGGATGAATACGGATGGAATCCAACACTGCCAATTGTAATGGATCGGGAAAATGGAAGCAGTAAAAGACTTGTGGCAGGAAAATTGTCCCAAAAGGCCGAGACGGATATCTGCATAGCCTTTGCAGACGAAGTAAGGGATGCAGGATACAATCCCATGATATACTCTAATTCTACCTGGTACGTGAATTATATTGATTCAGCGGAATTAAGGGAACATAACTGTGGTGTATGGCTGGCGCGATATAATAATAAAACGGATCAGAAGGTGAATTCTGTTTTGACTTATGAGAAACTTGCGGCAATTGATTATGAATTCTGGCAGTATTCATCAGAAGGAAAGGTGGATGGTTATACCGGAAATCTGGATATGGATTTCTGGTATAAGGATACTGCTGTTGAGACAGGTGGGCTGGCTGCGGAAAATGCAACCTGCCAGTCAGTTTCCCTGAGCTGGGACAAAGCGGCAGATGATGTCAGTGGATACCGGATTTACCGCTATGATCCGGATCAGGATAAGTATGTTTATCTGAAATCCACTTCCAGGAGAAGTTATACGGATACAACTGTTACAGGAGGAAATGAGTACCGGTATAAGGTTCGCTGTTACTGGACAATTGGCGGGACAAACTATTATGGAAAGTATTCATCTGCGGTATCGGCTGTAACACCTCCGGAAAAAGTGGAAAATATATCAACAGATAAGGTAAGCAGTACCTATCTGACATTGTCCTGGAAACCATCTGAGGGGGCAGACGGATACCGGATATATATGTATGATGAAGATACAGAAAGTTATAAGAAGGTGGCGGATATAAAAGGAGAGACATCCTGTACAATAACTGGCCTGTCCGCTGCAAGGGAGTATCTTTTTAAAGTGAAACCATATATTGAGACGGATAATGAAACTTTATGGGGGACGTCTTCTTCTGCCTATGCAGAATCGACAAAACCGCTTAAGGTGGCTGATCTTAAGATATCAACGGTTTCCTCCACCGAACTTTCCCTTTCCTGGAAAAAGGTGGAGGGTGCAGCAGGATATCAAATATACCGCCTGAATCCGGACACAGGAAAGTATGAAAAAGTAGAAACAATTAAGAATCCGGATATTTTGAACTTTTCAGATCAGAAACGCAGTACCGGAACAGAGTATTCGTATAAGGTGCGTGCATATAAGGAATATAATGGGGAAAACTATTATGGAGCTTTTTCTGATATTAGGAAAATGACTACAAAACCTGGTAAGGTGAAGAAAGTAAAGCTTAGTACCAAGTCATCTTCTGTGACATTGTCATGGAGTGTTGTGAAAGGTGCAACCGGTTATCAGGTATTCCGGTTAAACAGTAAGACCGGTAAATATGAGAAAATTGCAACTGTACAGGGCGGTACAAACGTCAAATATAAAGACAGTAAGAGGAAAAAAGGTACAACGGAAACCTATAAAGTCCGTGCGTATAAAAGATATGACGAAAGTATTTATTGGGGGACCAGCTCTCCTGTTGCAAAGATTAAAGTGAAATAGTGGGAAAGATACAGATGAAAAGAATAATTGTCTTATTTACTGCGATGGCAGTTTTTGTGACTGTTGTCATGAGACCGGCGGGTATGGTTTATGCAAAATCAAATGAAGCACCGGACGCAAAATATGTTACGGTAGTTTTAGATCCGGGACATGGTGGACATGACGGAGGTGCCTGCAAAAAATGGGGCGGCAAATCCTATATGGAAAAGGATTTGAATCTTGCAATTGCAAAGGCATGTAAGAGCGAGCTGGAGACTTATGCGGGGGTAAAAGTATATTTGACACGATCCTCCGATTATTATGTTACACTTGGAGGAAGAGTCAACTTAGCCACGAATAAGAAGGCCGATCTGTTTGTGGCACTTCACAATAATGCCAGTACAAGTTCTTCTGTGAATGGGGCATGTGTTTATTATCCTAACAGTGGATATCGTGCAAAATGTGGTTTAGATGGTCAGAAAGCCGCAAAATCCATCCAGAAGCAGCTAACGGCTTTAGGACTTAGAAACAAGGGGACCCTGATTCGTAATTCCGGGAACGGAAGCCGCTATCCCGGAGGAACCAGGGCAGATTACTACTATGTTATTAAACACAGTAAGTATGCCGGATATCCGGGGCTTATCGTGGAGCATGCCTTTATTTCCAATGCAGGGGACTGCGCCCGGTTTTTAAGCAGCAATGAGAAGCTGAAACGGTTGGGAAAAGCGGATGCAAAAGGGATTGCGGATTATCTGAAACTTGCAAAAAAAGATACTCCTTTTATGTATGAGCCGGAATTGAATGAGGATGGCAGTGTCCGTTTAGAGTGGGATGAAATGGATTGCGCTGCGTATTACCGTGTGTATCGTCGGGAAAGGGATTGTGAAAAATATATCTGCATTGCAAAAAATGTGACGGAAACTACATATGACGATAAAGAGGTACAGAAAGGGACTGAGTATGAATATGCGGTCTGTGGATGCTATTGCGGTTATCTTAAAACTGCTTTCAGCGTTCTTTCGGATGCCGTAGAGATTATTATTCCGGAGGATGGGGAAAATCCGCAGATTCCGACTGAACCACAGAATCCGCAGGAATCCACAGAAACACCTCAGCCGGAAGAAACGCAGGAAATTGAAAAGGAAGATAATCCTGCATAATAAAAAACGTATATATACAAATTGCACAAAAAAAATGATTTTTTGTCCGGAGAGAGGTGTACAGGCCGGTTTGAACGAAAAAGTTATCCACAATGTAAGCGCGTAAAATAGGCAAAAAAAGAGTTATACACGAAGTTATACACGTTATCCACAAAAAATAAACTGCTTTTATCTGACAGAATCATAGAAAAAACGAACGGGAGTTTTGTCGATATATAATAAATTTTGACGATAAAACACAAATTCGTAAAAAAATATTGACATTTCAATAATAAAAAAATAGGAGAATTTGTCTTGAATTGTCGGACAAAAGACTGTAGGATTTTTGATTGCATTATAGTTATATTTTTGATATACTAGGGGCATTATGATAAAAAGCGTAGATTTTGCGGGAATCCAATTGGACAATTACACAGTTCGGGAAACCATTATGAACGTGGAAAAAAACATGTCCGATCATGGATTGCATACAATAGAAGAAGTGAATATGGACACCCTGATGCTGGCGGACTCGGATGACACCGTGAGGGCTGCACTGGACTTTGTAGAACATACCGTGATTGCGGAGAACGGAATACTGGAAGCGGTGGGAGCAGGCTCATATCAGAGAAAGCACGAAATTGAGCATCATGATTTTTTTTATGAAATGATGAAACGGATAGAGCGGAACCATAAGACTGTTTTTATTATTGGCGATGTATCAGAGCGTACAAAGCAGGTGGGGGAGTATTTGCAGAGGGATTATTCTAAATGTGAAATAGTTGGTGCAGAGGCTTTGGAAGACTGTAATGGTGCCACGGATGCTATGGTGAATGAAATCAATGCATTAAATCCGGATGTGATTTTAAGCATTTTACCCAGTCCCCAGCAGGAACGTTTTCTGATGGAAAATCACGAAAAACTCTCGGCGGGGTTGTGGTATGGAGTTGCATCCCGGAACTTTGAAAAGCAGGGAAAGGGAATTCTGGGTAAAATTCGCCATGTGATCAGAACCTATAAGCTGGAGCGCCGTTTGAACCATTATCATGGGGATGAGGAAAGCGTGAAATAATGAAAAGAAAAATTCTGGGAAATTATGTGCAGATTCTGTTAGGAACACTTCTTATGGCAGTGGCTATACAGTGGATTTATGATCGTGTGGGGCTTGTTACGGGGGGATTTACCGGACTGACAATTGTAATTCGAAGCCTGACCGGACAATTTTTTTCGGGAGGAATTCCACTCTGGTTCAGTAATATTGTACTTAATATTCCGGTTTTTGTTTATTCTTATTTCCGGTTCGGAAAAAAATATATAGGGAAAACAGGATTTGCAACCATTATGCTTTCCGTATGGCTTTATGTGATTCCGGTGATTGACCTGTCCGGGGATGATTATCTTCTGGCAGCACTTTTCGGAGGAGTATTTACCGGTATCGGATTTGCGATGGTTTTAAGGGCAGGAGCAACTACCGGGGGAACTGATATGGTTGCAGCACTGATTCAGGAGCGGATGCGCCACTATACGGTGGCACAGATTATGCAGGTATTGGATGCTGTTGTGGTGATTACCGGATTATATGTTTTTGGTTTACGTGCCACATTGTATGCCGTAGTGGCTGTTTTTGTGTCTACGAAGGTTTCGGATGCTTTTTTGGAAGGATTTAAAAATTCGAAGGCAGCATTCATTATCACGAATAAATACAGAGAAGTAGCAGAGTGCATTATGCGGGAATTAGATCGCGGTGTAACAGGGCTGCAGGCAAAGGGCATGTATACCGGAGATCTTAAGTGTGTACTCTATTGTGTTGTTTCCCGGAAAGAAATAGTGGAGATTAAAAGAATTGTAAACGAGACAGATCCTGGTGCATTTGTCATTGTATCAGATGTGAGGGAAGTACTTGGGGAGGGATTTCTTGAGTATTCGGATGGTTTCTAAAATCGGTTGTCTAATATTTCTTGTAAAAAATGAACAATAGAAAAGAGGAAAGAGAGAGGAAATGCATAAAATAAACACATTTCCTCTTTCTTTTTTTGGGAAATTGTATTAAAATATAGTAGATGTTCTATTTGTGGGATGACTCGAATAGATACAGATGTTCAGAAACGGATGGGGGATTCATCTAAAATATGGGGGTAAGGAGAAACGATTATGATTTCTAATCAGATATTACAGAATACCATTGATGGATTAAAGGGAATTACACGTACGGATCTGTGTGTGATTGATATGGAAGGCAAGGTGCTGGTTGCAACGTTTCCGGACACGGAGCAGTTTATCGAGCCGGCGAAAGCCTTTGCAGATTCCCCGGCGGACAGCCAGGTGGTAAACGGATGCCAGTTTTTTAAAGTTTTTGATGACCATCAGTTAGAGTATATTCTTTTGGCTTACGGAGACAGTGAAGATGTCTATATGATTGGGAAGATTGCTGCTTTCCAGATACAGAATCTGTTAGTTGCTTATAAAGAGCGGTTTGATAAGGATAATTTTATTAAGAATTTGATACTGGATAATCTGCTTCTGGTAGATATCTACAATCGTGCCAAGAAACTCCATATTGAGATTGAAGCCAGACGTGTGGTATTCTTAGTAGAGACTAACCGTGAAAAGGATGGAAACGAGCTGGAAAAGATCCGCGGACTTTTCGGTGGAAAATCGAAGGATTTTGTTACGGCGGTAGATGAAAAAAACATTATTGTGGTAAAAGAACTGGCCGAGAATGAGACCTATGATGATCTGAAAAAGACCGCAGATGTCATTATCAAACTGTTTCGTTCTGATGCGAACTGTAATGTTCATATTGCATACGGTACAATTGTGAATGAATTAAAAGAGGTGTCCCGCTCATACAAGGAAGCACGCATGGCACTGGATGTGGGAAAAATCTTTTTCGAAGACCAGGATGTGATTGCATATTCCCAGCTTGGAATCGGACGATTGATTTATCAGCTTCCAATACCGCTGTGCAAGATGTTTATCAAAGAGATTTTTGGCGGGAAATCTCTGGATGATTTTGATGATGAAATTCTGACTACCATCAATAAATTCTTTGAGAATAATCTGAATGTCTCTGAGACATCAAGACAGCTGTATATTCATCGTAATACGCTTGTTTACCGTCTGGACAAGCTGCAGAAGAGTACGGGACTGGATCTTCGGGTATTCGAGGATGCCATTACCTTTAAGATTGCACTCATGGTAGTCAAATATATGAAGTACATGGAGTCGCTGGATTATTAAGTCCGGTTGAAGTAAGTCAAGGGAGAAATTATGATTACACTGGAGCATGTCAGTAAGTCATATCAGGCAGGGGTTCCTGCTTTAAATGATGTGAGTCTGGAAATAGAGGATGGAGAGTTTGTTTTCGTAGTGGGAGACAGTGGATCCGGAAAATCAACACTGATCAAGCTATTATTAAAAGAACTGGAACCCACAGAAGGCAGTATTACCATTAATGGAAAAAAACTTGGGAATATTAAGAGAAAACAGATTCCCAGGTTTAGAAGGAACATTGGAGTCGTTTTTCAGGATTTCAGATTGTTAAAAGATCGGAATGTTTATGAAAATGTAGCCTTTGCCCAGAAAGTAGTGGGGGAATCCAACAGCCATATCAAAAAGAAAGTGCCGCTGATGCTTTCCATGGTGGGGCTGGCTGCAAAGTACCGTTCTTTTCCGAAACAGTTGTCGGGAGGAGAACAGCAGAGGGTTGCGATAGCCAGAGCTTTGATCAACGAGCCCAGCATTCTTTTGGCAGATGAGCCTACGGGAAATCTGGACAATAATAATGCCTGGGAAATTATGAAGCTGCTTGAGGAGATTAACAGTAAGGGAACGACGGTGATTGTTGTAACTCACAATCTGGAAATTGTAAAGGTTATGAGAAAACGTGTGATTACTGTGAAGAAAGGCACTATCGTCAGTGATAGTAAGCAGGGTGACGTAAGCGATGAAGATTAATACCCTATTTTATTCAATTAAGCAGGGCGTAAAAAATATATTCCGGAATAAAATGTTTTCACTTGCATCCATTGCAACGATGGCGGCATGTATTTTTATGTTCGGACTGTTTTATATCATTATTACAAACTTTAATGCTACGGTACATTCTATTGAAAAGGGCGTATCCGTAACGGTGTTTTTTGATAAAGGACTTACCGATGCAGAAATAAGGGTAATTGGTGAGAAAATCAACAAACGGGCGGAAGTAAGAAAGAGCGAATATGTATCGGCAGAGGAAGCCTGGAAAGATTATAAAAAAGTGTATTTTCAGGGAAAGGAAGATCTGGCAAAGGGATTTACAGACAATCCCCTTGCAAATTCTGCTCATTATCAGGTCTTTTTAAATGATGTTTCCATGCAGGATTCCCTTGTTGCTTATTTGAATGGTCTTCCGGGAGTCCGGGAGGTAAAAAAATCCGCTCAGGTTGCCAATACACTGACGGATTTCAACAAACTGCTGGGATATGTGTCCGGAGGAATTATTCTGATTCTTCTTTGTGTTGCAGTCTTTTTGATCAGCAATACGGTAACCGTTGGTATTTCCGTGCGAAAAGAAGAGATTGCCATTATGAAGCTTATCGGTGCAACGGATTTTCTTGTCAGGGCACCCTTTGTCGTGGAAGGTATGGTAATTGGAATGATTGGAGCAGCAATTCCACTGGTTCTGTTATATTTTATGTATCAGAAGATTATAGTATATATTGCAGAGAAGTTTAGCTTTATCGGCTCGATGATTGTCTTTGAACCGGTTCATACCGTATTTGCGACATTGATTCCGGTGGGAGTGATTCTTGGTGCCGGCATTGGTTTTTTGGGAAGTCAGATGACAATACGCAAACATTTAAAGGTATAAAAAGAGGGACCATGCTGCAGGGGCATGGTCTTTTCACATTCTCTGACAGAAGGTAACTGTTCGTTTCATATAAAAGAACAGCTGCAAAACAAGGAGTGAAGAAAAATGGAAAAAAATCAGAATGATTTTGAATTATCAGAGTTAGAGCCTAGGAAAAAGGAGAGAAAATTTGGAACCGGTTTAGCAGTGGGAATAATTGCCGGGATACTTGCGACAGGAATCGGAACCTCTCTTGCTGTAAATTTATATACGAAGGCCACAGACAATTATCTGATTCTTGGACCGAAAAATGTACATACGGCATCAAAAAATGATGTACTGGATGCAAAAACAGAGAAAAAAATAGAAGAATTGCTTTCTTATGTGGATTTGTATTATAATGATACTTACAAAGAGGATGATATCAGGGATGCTATTTATAAGGGAACAATGAGCGGCCTGAAAGATCCTTATTCTGTCTATTACACAAAGGATGAGTATAAGAGTTTAAATGAGCAGACCTCCGGAGCATATTATGGAATTGGTGTGCTTTTGAGTCAGAATCCGGATACAATGAAAGTAACTGTCTCGAAAGTGTTTGGAAAAACACCTGCAGAGGAAGCCGGACTTCGGGCGGAGGATCAAATTGTGAAGGTGGAGGACTGCGATTCCTCCAGTGTGCAATTGTCTGAACTGGTGAAGAAAATCCGCGGAGAGGAAGGTACCAAAGTCCATCTTAAGATTTACCGTCCATCCACGAAAGAGACTCTGGAAGTGGATGTGGAGCGTAAAAATGTAAATATTCCAAGCGTGGAGGCCAGGATGCTTTCCGATGGAATCGGTTATATTCAGATCAGCGAATTTCAGAATAATACTGTGTCACAGTTTAAGAAAGAGATGGAGAAACTGAAACAGCAGGATATGAAGGGACTGATTGTGGATGTCCGGGGAAATCCGGGTGGACTTGTTTCCTCCGTTACGGAAATTCTTGATGAAATCCTTCCGGAAGGAACAACGGTCTATACAGAGGACAAATATGGAAGAAGAAAGACCTATCAGTCCGACAGTTCCTGTGAGAAATATCCAATGGCAGTGCTGGTGGATAAAAACAGTGCAAGTGCCTCTGAGATTTTTGCCGGTGCCATAAAGGATTACAATTATGGTACCCTGATTGGAACCAAAACCTTCGGAAAGGGGATTGTGCAGTCAGTATTTCCATTGAAGGATGGAACCGCAATTAAGCTCACCACTGCCAAATATTATACCCCTAAGGGAAATTATATTCATGGTGTGGGGATTGAGCCGGATATTAAGCTGGAATACAACTACAGTGGTCCGAAGGATGAGGATTATGATATGAAATATGACAACCAGCTTCAGAAGGCAATTCAGGTGGTGAAGGATAAATTATAAATTTTCCCTGTAACTGAATTGCAACTACCCACTTAAAGTTTATGAAAAAGCTGACAGGATGACAGATGAAAAAAGAAATAAGAAGAAATATGTGGAGGGCAGCAGCGACTGTTTTGGTGGTGGCATGGATGATCCTTATATTTTCCTTTTCGGCTCAGCCGGATACGGAGTCATCCCAAATCAGCGGACGTGTAAGTTATCGTCTGGTGGAAACAGCAAACCGTTTATTCCATAAGGGAATGACGGAAAAACAGATGGAGGCTGCTGCACTAAAAATTGATTATCCGGTGCGCAAGACAGCGCATATGACAGAGTATGGAATTCTGGCTGTTCTTATCCTGCATATGCTATGGGCATATGGATGGAGAGGAAAACTATTCTTATCCTCACTTTTCATGACTGGGGCATATGCCTGCACGGATGAGTTTCACCAGTTATTTATTCCGGGGCGTGCCGGAAGATTTACGGATGTTCTGATTGATTCTGCCGGAGCCTGTATTGCTTTGGCTTTTGCGGAATTAATCATACATATATACAAAAAAATTAAAAACAGAAAGAGGTGATACTGTGGTAGAATTAGATAATTTTAAGAGCCTGCTGCAAAGCTATAGGGCTCCGCTGCAGGAAGTGAGGGATTCACTTTGACTTAGCTGGCAAAAAGCAGCGGATTGAAGAGCTGGAGCGGAAAATGGAAGAACCGGATTTCTGGAATGATCCGGAGGGTTCTCAGGGAAAAATGAAGGAGCTGAAAAGCTTAAAGGACGATGTGGCAACTGTCGGGAATCTGGAGCAGCAGTATGATGATATTGAAACCATGATTGAAATGGGATATGAGGAAAATGACCCCTCCCTGATTCCGGAAATTCAGGAGATGCTTACGGAGTTTGAGAATACCTATGAGGGAATCCGTATGAAAACTCTGCTGTCAGGAGAATATGACAGAAATAATGCAATTTTATCATTACATGCAGGAGCGGGGGGCACGGAGTCCTGCGACTGGGCATCCATGCTGTTTCGCATGTATTCCAGATGGGCTGATAAAAAAGGTTTTTCTCTGGAGGTGCTTGATTCTCTGGATGGAGATGAGGCGGGAATTAAATCCATCACCTTTCAGGTTAATGGTGAAAATGCCTATGGTTATCTGAAATCGGAAAAAGGAGTTCACAGGCTGGTGCGTATTTCTCCCTTTAATGCGGCAGGAAAACGTCAGACTTCTTTTGTATCCTGTGATGTGATGCCGGATATTGAGGAGGATGTGGATGTAGAAATTAAGGATGAGGATATTCGTATAGATACCTACCGCTCCAGTGGTGCGGGAGGCCAGCATATCAATAAGACATCCTCTGCAATCCGAATCACCCATTATCCAACCGGTATAGTGGTACAGTGCCAGAACGAGCGCAGCCAGCACATGAATAAAGATAAAGCCATGCAGATGTTGAAGGCAAAGCTGTATCTTTTAAAACAGGAGGAAAACGCAAAGAAAGAAGCGGGAATCCGCGGCGAAGTGACAGAGATTGGCTGGGGCAATCAGATTCGTTCTTATGTCATGCAGCCCTATACGATGGTTAAGGATCACCGGACCGGAGTGGAAACCGGAAATGTGGATTCCGTTATGGATGGCGGCTTGGATTTGTTCATAAACGGATATTTAAAATGGTTAAGTCTTGGCTGTCCGAAATCCATGGAGGATGAAGACGAAGGATAAACACAAAGAAACAGATATCGAAACAAATGATAATTATGTCAGATAGTGACAGGAATTGATAAGGAGGAGATTATGGGACTTATTAAAGCAGCAGCGCAGGCAGTGGGAGGTGCATTTGCTGACCAGTGGCTGGAAGTGTTTGAGGCAGATAATATGGGAGACCAGACGGTATTTGCCAGCGGAGTCAGAATCAGAAAGGGACAAAATAAAAAAGGAACTGACAATACTGTGTCAAACGGTTCACTGATTCACGTGTATGACAATCAGTTTATGATGCTGGTGGATGGCGGCAGGATTGTGGATTATACTGCAGAACCGGGGTATTATAAAGTGGATAATTCATCTCTGCCATCCCTTTTTAACGGTCAGTTTGGGGACAGCTTAAAGGATGCTTTTGACCGAATCCGTTTTGGAGGAGAGACTCCCAAGGCACAGAAGGTTTTCTTTATCAATCTTCAGGAAATCAAGGGAATTAAGTTTGGAACACGCCAGCCAATCAACTATTTTGATTCCTTTTACAATGCGGAGCTGTTTCTGCGTGCCCACGGAAGTTATTCCATCAAGGTGGTAAATCCCCTGCAGTTCTATGCACAGGCGATTCCCAGAAACAGAGACCGGGTAGAGATTACGGATATCAATGAGCAGTATATGTCTGAGTTTTTAGAGGCACTGCAGTCTGCCATCAATCAGATGTCGGCAGACGGAATCCGGATTTCCTTTGTGACCAGCAAGGCAAGAGAACTGGGACAGTATATGTCCAGGGTGCTGGATGAGGAATGGAATAAAGAACGGGGCATGGAAATACAGGCGGTGGGACTTGCCAGCATTTCTTATGACGAGGAATCCCAGAAGCTGATCAATATGAGAAATCAGGGGGCAATGCTTTCTGACGCTGCGGTACGTGAGGGGTATGTTCAGGGAGCTGTGGCCCGGGGAATGGAGGCGGCAGGCTCCAACGCAAATGGTGCAATGGCAGGATTTATGGGAATGGGCATGGGAATGAATGCTGCCGGTAATATGATGGCATCTTCCTCAGCTACAAATCTTGCCCAGATGCAGATGCAGCAGAACAACGGGGCGTATGCAGCAGGAGCTGTTCAGACACCTCAAAACGGTGCAAAGACACAGCAGCAGGCAGGTTCATGGAGGTGCTCCTGCGGGCAGGAAAACAGCGGTAAGTTTTGCAGCAACTGTGGAAAACCGGCACCCCAGGCAGAGTGGAGGTGTTCCTGCGGACAGGTAAATATGGGCAATTTCTGCAGTAACTGTGGAAAAAAGAGAGAGGATAATGTCTGATTCCCCTTGCAAGAGGAGAGTTCTTGTGTTAAAATCTTTCGAGTAAATACACATGTCGGTCACAGAAAGACAACTCGAAAGGGGAAATTGAGATGGATGAAAATACATCTTTCTTCGTACTAAGAGCAAAGGCAGTGCCGGAGGTTCTGCTTAAAGTTGTGGAGGCAAAACGGCTTCTGGAATCCGGAAAGGTGGATTCTGTGCAGGAGGCTACGGAAAGAGTAGCAATCAGCAGAAGTTCTTTCTACAAATATAAGGATGATATTTTTCCCTATCATGAAAATGAGAAAGGAAAAACCGTTAACATGGTAATCCAGCTGGATGATGAGCCTGGAATCCTGTCAACAGTTTTGAAAACCATCGCAGAGTTTAAGGCCAATGTTCTGACGATTCACCAGAGCATTCCGGTAGATGGAATCGCATCTTTGTCCTTAAGTATTGATGTGTTTCCGGAGACGGGAGAGGTGGAAGACATGAAAAACAGTATTGAGTCTTTACAGGGGATTCATTACGCAAAAATTTTAGCCAGGGAGTAAAAAAGATGAAGATAGCAGTTATGGGATACGGCACGATCGGATCCGGTGTCGTAGATGTATTACGTATTAACAGAGACAAAATTGCACAGCGTGCCGGAGAACCGATTGAAGTGAAATATATTCTTGACCTTCGTGATTTCCCGGGAGATCCGATGGAAAATTACATTGTTCATGATTATCAGACTATCGTAAATGATCCGGAAATCGGCATTGTAGTGGAAACCATGGGAGGCGTGGAACCGGCATATACCTTTGTAAAGGCAATGCTTGAAGCAGATAAGCAGGTGGCAACCTCCAACAAAAATCTGGTTGCGGCAAAGGGAGCAGAGCTGATTAAAATCGCCAGGGAGCACAATGTAAACTTCCAGTTTGAAGCCAGTGTGGGAGGCGGTATCCCCATCATCCGGCCACTTAACAAGTGCCTGACTGCCGATGAAATTGAAGAAATTACAGGTATTTTAAACGGCACCACAAACTACATGCTGACCAAGATGGCCGATGAAGGGGCGGATTTTGATGCTGTATTAAAAGATGCACAGGCGA
Source organism: Agathobacter sp. (assembly GCA_022772675.1). Taxonomy (GTDB): domain Bacteria; phylum Bacillota; class Clostridia; order Lachnospirales; family Lachnospiraceae; genus Roseburia. The sequence continues at coordinate 31,086 of JALEZW010000059.1, forward strand.
AGGGATATGCAGAAAAAGATCCCACGGCAGATATTGAAGGACATGATCCCTGCCGCAAGATTGCGATTCTGACATCCCTTGTATGTGGACAGCAGGTGGATTTTGAGGATATTCACTGTGAGGGAATCACTTCTATTACCCCGGAGGATTTTAAGTATGCAGAAGTGATGAACCGCTCTATCAAACTGCTGGCATCCAGCCGTAAGGCTGGCGGAAGCTACAGCTGTATGGTTGCCCCCTTTATGATTGATTCCAATCATCCACTCAGTGGAGTTAACGGTGTGTTTAATGGAATTTTCGTCCATGGAAATGTGCTGGGGGATGCCATGTTCTACGGCAGCGGCGCAGGAAAACTTCCCACTGCCAGCGCTGTCGTTGCAGACATTGTGGATATGACAAAACACAAAAATACAAATATTTACATCGACTGGAAGCCGGAAAAACTGGAACTGGTTGATTACAAAGACAGCAGGAACCGTTTCTTTGTCCGCACTGTTTCCGACAAAGAGAGTATTGCCGGTGCATTTGGAACTGTTTCCTATGTGGACGCAGGCATTGCCGGAGAAATCGGTTTTACAACAGAAGAGATGACAGAGGCAGAATTTGAAAAGGCTGCAGCGCAGATTGAAGTACGAAACCGAATCCGCCTTGGATAGAATTTTAGAAATTTTGTTTCCGCCCCGGTGTTTTGTGTGTGACAGACTGCTGGATACTTTGGATATCCAGGCTGGAAGAAAAATTCACAGAGTATGCAGGGGAAAATTAGAACCGGTAAAACAGCCTTTTTGTTTCCACTGCGGATGCCCGCTTCCTGATGAGGGGGCAGAGTACTGCAGCGACTGCAGAAGAAAACATTCGTGTATTGAACAGGGACGGGCCCTTTTCGTGTATCGCGGCACGATTCTTAAATCCATGTATCGTTTCAAATATGCAAACCGCCGAAGATATGCGGCTTTTCTGGCAGAGGAGGCGGCAGCTCGTTACGGTGACTGGTTTAAAGAGAAGGAAATTGAGGTAATTGTTCCGGTTCCAATGTTTCGGAAAAAGAAGCGGCAAAGAGGCTATAATCAGGCAGAATTATTTGCACGGAAGATTTCCGAATATACAGGTATTCCGTGCAAATCTCATATGGTCCGCAGAATAAGAAACACACTTCCGCAGAAGGAACTTGGCGACAGGGAGCGGGAGAAGAATGTGAAAAGTGCTTTTCAGATATCGGATTTTGTAGTACAACATAAGAAAATTCTGATTGTGGATGATATTTATACAACCGGAGCTACAGTTGAGGCAGTAGCGGAGGTGTTGCATAAGGCAGGGGTTGAACAGATTTATGTTTTGTCAGCCTGTATTGGCAAGGGTTTTTAGGAGGTAGCGTATGGATGTAACAAATTGTAAATCTTGTGGGCGTCTTTTTAATGCAATTGGGAGGGAAAGGCTTTGCCCGGCCTGTAAAAAGGCTCTGGAGGAAAAATTTCAGACGGTGAAAGCCTATTTGGAGGAGCATCCGGATACTTCTGTAGAACAGACGGCTGCGGATAACGATGTGACGATGAAACAGATCCGTCAGTGGGTGAAGGAGGAGAGGCTGATTCTTTCTTCCGCAACAGTTGCAGGAATTGTCTGTGAAAAATGCGGAAAACCCATCCGGACAGGACGTTTCTGTGATAAGTGCAAGGAGAATATGGCTTCTCAATTGGAAAGTATGTATGATAAGCCAAAGCCGGGGGCGGATATCAAAACGGCGGAACCGGGAGGAAACCGCATGCGATATTTGAAAAATTAATGGGACGATTCAGATTCTCTTAGAATAGATACAAATCAGGAAAGATGAAAGACCTTTTTCAGAAGAAGAAAGTCTTTCATTTTTTTTGCTACACAAAAACTTAACAATTCAGGTGTTTGAAATTGAACGTATCTATGATATAATATAAAATAATGTGTTATTGTGTCCAAATATAAAGTGCAAAATGGAGCAGGCATATGATTAACGAAAAAAGGGTAGAAGAGCTGTACCGCATGGCGGTTTATGATGAAAATGATGACAAAAAATACCACCAGATGGGGGAATATTACATGTGGGATTACGTGGGAAAGGAACTGTTAAAAAGTTTCTTTTCGGGAACGTGTGCCTTTGCTCTTCTGGTTGTTTTTGTGGCACTGGGAAATCTGGATGGTGTCGTTTCACTGGTGAATCAGATGAATCTCAGAAATCTTGCAGTAATTATTATCGCAGGCTATGTCGGTTTTCAGGTAATATATCTTATGATCACGGGGGTACTCTATGCCATAAGGTACAGGGAGGGCCACCGTAGTCTTCACAATTATGAAGTTCACCTGAAAAGAGCACGCCGAATGCTTCGACGGAAGGGAAAGCGATAGTCAGGGAGGGTTTATGACTAAGTTATTGGAGATTAAGGATCTGTTGATCCGGTTTTATAGTAAATATGAGAAATTTATTTTCCCGGTAGTGAAGTTTGCCGTGGCACTTGCCCTGCTTACAGTGATCAATACAAATATTGGGTTTATGCAGAAAATCAGTACTGTACCGGCAGCTCTTGTTTTATCTTTGATTTGTGCGGTTCTTCCGGTGAATGCCATTCTTTGGATCGGAGCTTTGGTTGTTCTGGCGGATATGTATGCCCTGTCCGTGGAGGTTGCGGTTGCAACACTGATTTTATTTGCGATTTTGTTTTTCATATATTTTCGTTTTGCGCCGAAGAACGGGTTAACTGTGATTCTTACGCCCATATGTTTTAAGTTGAATATTCCGTATGTGATGCCGGTGGGGTGCAGTCTGCTGCGCAGTGCTTACTCCGTGATTGGTGTCATCTGCGGAACCGTTGTGTTTTACTTTCTGGATGGAATACACCGGAATGCGGCAACGCTTACCAGCACTGCAGAGGATGCACAGTCACTGTCCAGGTTTGATATTTCCGTGGGCCAGTTTCTTGGAAATAAGGAAATGTATCTGGTGATACTTATTTTTGTTGTGACAGCCGTTGTGGTCTACTGTGTCCGCAGACTGGAAGTGGATAATGCATGGACCATTGCTATTTTTTCGGGGATTCTGATTCAGATTGCAGGATTGTTTGTGGGCTATCTTGTTATGGGAATCACAGGCAAAATGTTATGGCTTGTAATTGGAAATATTATTTCGCTGTTTCTTTCCTTTGTTTTACAGTTCCTCTTTATGAATCTTGACTATGCCAGAACGGAGAGGGTGCAGTTTGAAGATGATGAATACTATTACTATGTAAAAGCGGTTCCCAAAAAAATGGTGGCTGTCCGCGAGGTGACGGTAAAGCATTTTGGCAATACGGCAAGTATGGGAAAACGCATTGACCACAGCCGGAGAAAGCTCACCCAGGAAGAGGAAGAAAACAGCCGTAAAGTAATTGCAAAGGAATTAGATATTGATGAGGATCTTTTAAAGTAAATTTGTTCTAGGAGAAGAAAACCGGATGCAGAATCTAAAAGGAATGTTAAGCCAATTTTATGATAGTGCAACAGCTCTGCTGGGAATGCCGGATATTTCTATGTCCATTGTGGATATTATAGAAATTCTGATTATCGCTTTTCTGTTTTACCATATTTTGCTTTGGGTAAAAAATACCCGCGCATGGAATCTGTTTAAAGGGATTGTTGTGATTTTACTGTTTGTTCTGGTGGCAGCAGTTTTTCAAATGAATACTATCCTATGGCTGGCAGAAAATACGTTAAATGTTGGACTTATAGCTCTTGTAATAATTTTCCAGCCGGAGCTTCGGAAAGCCCTTGAAAATCTTGGCGGGAAGAATGTTCTGGGAAAAGTATTCAATTTCGGGAAAACCGAAGAAAATAAGTTCTCGGACCACACCATAGACGAACTGATAAAAGCCTGCTATGCCATGGGAAAGGTTAAGACCGGGGCACTCATTGTCATTGAAGATGAGATACTTTTAAATGAGTATATCCGGACCGGAATCGATGTGGATGCGATTTTAAGCAGTCAGCTGCTGATTAATATTTTTGAGAAAAACACGCCCCTTCACGATGGCGCAGTCATTGTGCGGGGAGATCGTGTGGTTTCGGCAACCTGTTATCTGCCTCTTTCAGACAGTTTATCTTTAAGTAAGGATCTGGGAACACGCCACCGTGCAGCGGTAGGGGTCAGTGAGGTAAGTGATTCGGTGACAATTGTTGTATCGGAGGAAACAGGGAAGGTGTCGATTGCGATGCGGGGCCAGATTTATCAGGATGTGAATGCTCAGTTTCTGCGTGATAAACTGAAATACCTGCAGAACCGCAATCAGGAAGTGACAAAGCTGGAACTGCTGAAAAGGAGATTGTGGAATGGCAAAAAAACTTCTAAAAACTCTGGTAAATAATCTGGGATTTAAAATACTGGCGGTGGCACTGGCATTCATTTTGTGGCTGGTGGTCTACAATATTGATGACCCGAAGAAAACCAAAACCTACACCACCAATGTTACAGTGGAAAATGCTGCGGTGGTTACAGATATGAATAAGTGCTATGAGGTCCTGAATGGAACAAACACGGTTACATTTTCAGTGACCGGAAAGCGAAGCGAACTGGATAAACTGGATGATACCGACTTTACAGCTGTAGCGGATATGAACCGTCTGATTGTGAGTGCAGATGGAGATAAAGCCAGTGTTCCCATTGAAATCAATACAAAGCGCAGCTTTGGGGCTCTCAGCATCAACAGTAAAAATAAATATCTGGAACTTTCTCTGGAAGATTTGATGAGCCGGCGTTATATGATTTCGGCAGACACCAGCGGAAAGGTAGCGGAGGGATATGCACTTGGTGAAGTGACCGTTACAAACCCGAATGTCTTAAATGTTTCGGGACCTGCATCTCTTGTAAAGAAAGTGGATAAAGTCGTGGCAACCATTGATGTGGATGGCATGTCCTCAAATCTGACAGACAATGTGATTCCAATTTTATATGATGCAGATGGTAAGGAAGTGGACACGACACGTCTCACCCTCAGCAATACTACGGTGACAATCTCTGCTAAGATTTTAAGCGTGAAGGAAGTGCCCCTGGTATTTTCCACCTCCGGTAAGCCATATGGAGAATATCGTGTAGTAGAAATCAGCAGTGCCCCGGATACCGTGAAACTGAAAGGTACTTCCAGCATATTGAATCCACTTGTGTCATTGGAAATTCCTTCTTCCGTGATCAATGTCAGCGGTGCAAAGGAGGATGTAAAGACGACCATCGATATTACGGAATATCTTCCGGAGGGAGTGGAGCTTGTTAATTCCTCTGATGCCTCAGTTACGGTAACAGTTAGAATCGAGGCCTATGCCTCAAGAACTTATCAGCTGTCCTCCGCAGGTATCAGGGTAGAGGGACTGGATGACAATTATGATCTCACATTTGACAGTCCGGATATTTCCGTGGTTGTCAGCGCGCTGCAGGAGGACCTGGAAAAATTAAAACAGACAGATATGCATGCCACTATTGATGTATCAGGACTTTCGGAGGGAACGCATCAGGTAGAACTTATCCTGAAATTGGATGAGGAACATTATGCGTATCAGCCGATTAACGTCAGTGTGACGATTTCTTCCAAGAAGACCGATGACACCGGTTCATCGGAGGATAATGTGCAGGATTCAAGCGAAAATGAAAACCAGTAGAAAGACAGACTATATTTGAAAAAGGAGTTAACATATTATGGCAAGAATGTTTGGAACAGATGGGGTCAGAGGAGTTGCCGGAACGGAACTTACGATAGAACTTGCGATGAAACTTGGCCAGGCGGGAGCTTATGTCCTGACAAAGGAAAAATCCCATCAGCCGACGATTATTATTGGATGCGATACAAGAATTTCAGGAGGTATGCTGGCAAATGCTTTGATGGCAGGAATCTGTTCCGTTGGAGCAAATGCAATATACGTAGGGGTGGCACCGACACCTGCAATCGCATATCTTACCAGGAAACATAAGGTGGATGCAGGAGTAGTGATTTCCGCCTCACATAACCCCATGGAATTTAATGGGATAAAGTTTTTTAACGGAGAGGGATACAAACTGTCGGATGAGCTTGAAGATGAAATCGAGGCATTGATCAGAAATGATATGGAAGATGTTGTCTTTCCCATTGGACCCGGCATCGGACGGGTGGAGTACCGGTTTGATATCGTGGATGAATACATCGAATTTGAGAAAAAGATTGTGCCTGTAGATTTGTCCGGACTTAAAATCGTTGTGGACTGCGCTGAAGGTGCCAGCTCTTATACATCCGTTAAAACATTAAAAGATTTAGGTGCCAGTCTGATTGCGATTCATACAAGCCCGGATGGGACGAATATCAATGCCAATTGTGGTTCCACCCATATGGATGAACTTCGTGCCCGGGTTGTATCGGAGAAGGCGGATGTGGGTCTGGCTTTTGACGGGGATGCAGATCGTCTTCTGGCGGTGGATGAAAATGGAAAGCTGGTAGATGGCGATGAGATTATGGCAATCTGCGGGAATTTCCTGAAGGAAAAGGGAAAGCTGGCAGAGAATACCATTGTGGTAACCGTTATGACCAATTTAGGATTTAGTCTCATGGGAGAAAAGCAGGGAATCCATATAGAAAAGACAAAGGTGGGAGATCGCTATGTTTTGGAAAATATGCGGGAAAAGGGATACAACCTTGGAGGAGAACAGTCCGGTCATGTGATTTTCTTAGATGACAATACGACAGGGGACGGACTTCTGACGGCACTCCATCTTCTTCAGGTTATGGTGGAGACAAAGGAGAAACTGTCAGAACTGTCCAAAGTGATGGAAGTACTTCCACAGGCATTGGTGAATGCCAAGGTTCCAAACCATAAGAAGGAAAGCTATATGGAATATTCTGAAATTGCAGATGCGATTCAGGAATTGGAAAAGAAATTCGCAGGAGAGGGAAGAGTGTTGATTCGTCCATCAGGTACAGAACCCCTTGTAAGAGTTATGATTGAGGGAAAAAATCAGGAAGAAATTACAGAAGAAGCACAAAAATTAGCAGATTTAATTACCAGGGTAATGTTATAGGGAGGGAATATTGTGGTATCTAAGAAAGTAAAAATTATCAATCCCACCGGACTTCATTTACGTCCGGCAGGAAATTTATGTAAAGAGGCAATGAAGTTTCAGAGCAAGGTAACATTCGAATATCGTGGAAATATTGCGAATGCAAAGAGTGTATTAAGCGTCCTTGGGGCATGTATTAAATCCGGAGATGAAATCACGCTGATCTGTGAAGGCGAGGACGAAGAGGATGCTTTACATACTCTGGCAGCATATGTTGAGAGTGGATTGGGAGAATAATTTTTTCTGATGTAAAAGTGCAGGAACAGACGAATAGATACATCGGATTAAGGAAAAGTAATTATATGAGAGAAAAATATAAGCATTTATTGAATTTTATGGCAAATGTGATTACACTTGCCGTGGAAGCAGTCATGTTTGGCTGGGTATGGTATGAGTGCTATGTACCACTTCTGGACAAGGCAAATGCGCTGTTCCGCCGCGGAAACTGGGCAGTGATCGGTATGTATGTTCTGTTTGTGTTTTTTTTCACAAAGGTATTTGGCGGTTACCGGATTGGCTATATGCGGCTCTCGGATATCATTTTATCCCAGGTACTGGCAGTATTGCTCTCAATGGTTGTGGCATATTTTGAAATCTGTCTGGTAGCAAATGATTATCTGACTCCAAAACCGTTGTTACTTATGACCCTTGCGGAAATTATCTTCATTGTACCGTGGGTCATTCTGGTGAGAAAGGCATACCAAAGACTGTATCCGCCACGCCAGCTGCTGGTGATTTACGGGAATTATTCCCCGGATGATCTCATCAGCAAGATTAATACGAGAAAAGATAAGTATAACATCTGTGCAGCGGAGAGCTATCGGATCGGGTATGAGAAACTTTATCCCATGATCCTTGAATACAATGCAGTAGTGCTCTGTGACCTTCCGGCAGAAGTGAGAAATCAGATTATGAAATACTGCTATCAGGAATCTATCCGGACCTATGTTACACCTAAAATTTCAGATATCCTGTTCCGCGGTGCGGATGATATCCATTTATTTGACACACCATTATATTTATCCAGAAATCAGGGACTTAGTATTGTGGATCTCTTTGTCAAGAGACTGATGGATATTGTGATTTCACTTATTGGAATTATCATTGCATCTCCTTTTATGCTGATTATTGCAATTGCCATTAAACTGTATGACCATGGACCGGTTCTCTATAAGCAGGAACGCTTGACAAAAGATGGAAAACCATTTATGATTTATAAATTCCGCAGTATGACTACTCATTCCGAGGATAAGGGTGCCAGACTTGCGGCAAAGGGAGATGCCAGAATCACACTGGTAGGGCGCGTGATAAGAGCCATTCATTTTGATGAGCTGCCACAGCTTTTTAACATTTTAAAGGGAGATATGTCTGTAGTGGGACCCCGTCCGGAGCGTCAGGTGATTGCGGATCAGTACACGGAGGAAATCCCGGAATTTGTACTCAGGTTGAAAGTCAAGGCAGGGCTGACAGGCTATGCCCAGGTCTATGGGAAGTATAATACGACCCCCTATGATAAACTGAAGCTGGATTTAACCTATATTCAGAATTATTCAGTGTGGATGGATATCAAGATTTTGTTTTTGACCTTTAAGATTCTTTTCCAGAAGGAAAACACAGAAGGAGTGGATCAGGATCAGACTACTGCAATCAGGCAGTAAAAGATTTCGAAAAGATGCAGAAACAGGATGGACTGTATTTTCTCGAATAAAAATAACAGTTGAGGAAAGAAAATGGATGATATCAAAATTAGCGTTATTATGCCGGTATATAAGGTGGAGGACTATGTAGCCAGGGCGATTGAAAGTATTCTGGAACAGACATTGGCAGATTTTGAATTTCTGATCGTAGATGACGGGACACCGGACAGAAGCGGTGATATTTGTGATGAGTACGCAAAAAAGGATACCAGGATTCGTGTAATTCATAAGGAAAATGGCGGTGCACCCAGTGCCAGAAATACCGCCATTGATCTGGCCAGAGGAAAATATGTCTATTTTCTTGACTCTGATGACTGGGCCGGGCCCCGGATGCTGGCCGACATGTATGAAATGGCAGAAAAGAATCAGGCAGATCTTGTTGTCTGCGGATTTTATATTGACACCTATTATGGAAAGGAGTATCTTTCTGAGAAAATATGTGTGGACGACCGGGTATTTACAGATGCAGAATCCTTCCGGGAGGAATCATACCGGTATTTTGACAGAAATATGCTCTATACACCCTGGAATAAACTGTACCGGCTGGATGTGATCCGGGAAAATCATTTATATTTTCCGGATACTTTGTGGGATGATTTCCCATTTAACTTAAGTTATCTGGATCATGTGGAGCGTGTGGTTATCTCCACAAATGCGTACTATCATTTCATCCGCGCCAGAGCGGAGTCTGAGACCAGCGCATACCGACCGGACATGTACGAAAAACGTGAGGAAGAACAGGACTGGATGGAAGAATTGTACCGGGGCTGGGGAATTACTAACGAAGGAACAAAAGAGATGGTAGCCCGCCGTTATATTGAACGGATGGTGGGCTGCATCGCCAATGTGACCAGCTCCAGCTGCACACTGTCTGGCAAAGAACAGCGGGCGGAGATTAAAAAAATGCTTCACAATCCCAGGGTGGATTCGGCACTAAAGGCAGCAAAGCCCAGATCCGGATATATGAAGCTGATGTTGATTCCAATTCGTTGGAAAAATACTTTTCTGACATGGATGGAATCCGTTGTGATTACTTTTGTGAAAGAGAAGAATACTAAGCTTTTTGCAAAGCTTAAGGCAGGAAGATAGGATGGCGGTATTAGAAACAAATGAGCTCTTCAAAGAGCGCCTGTCCCGGAAACAGGGGATGCATCAGTTGTTACCGGAGGAGACTGAGAGAGTAAAACAGATTGTTTTAGAAATTACAGTGGATATTGTTTCCCTCTGCGAGGAATTGTCTGTTCCCTATATGCTTGGGGGTGGATCGGCCCTTGGAGCAGTGCGCCATCAGGGGTTTATTCCATGGGACGATGATATAGACCTGAATATTCCGAGGGCTGATATTGACAGGCTTTTGGATGCTGTTGAGGAAAGGTATCCGGAGAAATATTACGTTGAGGCACCTCTTAGAACTCCCGGATATCTGAGCTCCTTTATTCAGATTCATCGTCGAGGAACTGTTTTTCAGGAATATTTGGCTCAAAAGAAGGAAGATTGTGGTATAAAAATTGATATTTTTGTTATTGAAAACACTTTTGATCAGATTATTCTGAGAAAGCTTCATGGTTTGTTGGTTCAGGCAGGTCTTTTCTTTCTGTCCTGTTATCGGATGTTTGCATGGAGAAAGGAATTTAAACATTTGTCTAAGGGAGATGCGAAAGCAGCTCTTGTGATGAAAATCAAAGGTATTATGGGACTTCCCTTTGCGGTGGCACCGCATTTTTTTTATTGGTGTGTTCAGAAGAGCATGATGTGCTGTAAGGATGACAATTCCCGGTATGTAACAATTCCCTCCGGAAGAAAACATTTTTTTGGAGAATTGTATCAGAGAAAATCTTTTATGGATACACAGTCCATGGTTTTTCAGGGGCATCTCTTTCAGGTATCGAAGGAGTATGACCATTATCTGTCTAATTTGTATGGAGATTACATGACACTGCCGCCGGAGGAGCATAGAGAGCATCATGTGATCTACGATTTGAAATTTCAGGGAGAATATCATCCTCCCATGCTTCTTAATAAGAAACAGGTGCAGAAGCTCCTACTGTCTATGCTGGAGGATTTTGCTTCTTATTGCAGAAAGCATGGACTTCGCTACTATCTGGTGGGAGGAACGCTTCTTGGAGCAGTTCGACATAAGGGTTTTATTCCATGGGATGATGACATTGATGTAGGGATGCCTCGTCCGGATTATGAACGATTTTTGGAACTGACCAGAACAGAACCGGTGGCACCGTATCTTCAGGCAATTTCCGGTGAAGAGTACACGCTGTCCAATCCATACTGCGAACTGATTCATATGCAGACCAGACTGGAGCGGAGCAGTTCCCGCTATATTCGACAAAAGTGCCAGAACCTGCATCTCTTTATCGATATTTTTCCCCAGGACGGATGGCCGGAGAACGACAGAGAGGCTGAGAGACTTGCGGCAAAGATGAAAAAAATGCGGTATATGATCCAGAATGCCAGGGCTAAAATCGGGAAGGGAACATCCCCCCTTAGAATCCTGGCAAAGACACCGGCAGTGCTGACCATGAGGCTGGTTGGCTGGCAGAGAGTCATCAACTGTATGAATCGGATTGCAAAGACCTATGATTATGACAGTTCTCGCTATGTGGGGGCAGTTACCTATGGCATCTATGGTCCGGGAGAAAGATGTCTTCATGATGAGGTGGTGGATTTTACAGAGGTAACTTTTGAAGGGAAAAGGTATCCGGCTCCGGGATGTTATGACAGATATCTGACACAGATTTTTGGAGATTATATGCAGCTTCCGCCTGAAGATAAGCGGGTAGACCATAAAATGAAAGTGTGGTATGAAGGGGAAGCATTGGGCTGGTAATTGACGGGATTTAGGTTCTGTGATAAAATATGCTCGGTTTTTATTAGCGCGAAGAGGAAATTTAAATATGAAAAAATATATTGATTCTTTTTTGAATTATCGTTTTTTGTTATGTGAGCTGGTCAAAAAGGGGATTAAATTAAAATACAGACGTTCTTATTTGGGAATTTTGTGGTCTTTACTGGAACCACTTCTGACCATGATTGTGCTGACAATCGTGTTTGGAACACTGCTTCAAAGGAGCAATGATCCTACGTTTCCAATCTATATTCTATGCGGGCGTTTGCTGTATTCCTTTTATTCCAGCGCAACAAAATCAGCGTTGACTTCTATGCAAAGAAATGCATCGATGATCAAGAAGGTCTATGTGCCAAAGTATTTATATACATTATCAAGTATTCTGTACAACTTTATCATTTTTTTGATTTCCCTGATTGTATTGGTACTTGTTGGGGCTGTGTTGGGGCTTCGGCCTACAATTTACCTGCTTCAGGCACCCGTAGCACTTATTTTATTACTGCTTCTAACAGTTGGGTGTGGGATGATCCTTGCAACTTTGGGTGTTTTTTTTCGGGATTTGGAATACCTTTGGTCGGTTATGTTGATGCTTATCATGTATACCTGCGCAATTTTCTACCCGGTGGAGAGATTGATCAAAAGCGGCTGGGCATGGATACTAAAATATAATCCGTTGTTCTGTATTATTGATTTATTTCGCTCAGCAGTGTTTGGGGAACCAATGAACTTTGAATATCTGTTATATGCAGCCGGCTTTAGTGCGGTGACGGTGATTATAGGTGTGGTCATGTTTGTAAAAAAACAGGATGAATTCATCCTCCATTTATAAAGAGGGAGAGCCATTATGAGTAAAAAAGCAATCGTATTAGATCATGTCGGTATGAAATTTAATCTGAGTAAGGAGAAGACAGATAATCTCAAAGATTATTTTATAAAGTTTTTGAAAAGGGATCTTCATTATGATGAATTCTGGGCTCTGAAGGATGTTTCCTTTGCGGTAGAAAAAGGAGAACGCGTAGGTGTTCTGGGACTTAACGGTGCAGGAAAAAGCACACTTTTAAAGGTGATTGCAGGAGTATTTAAACCCACAGAAGGAACCGTAAAGCGCAATGGGAAGTTGGCACCTTTATTGGAATTGGGAGCAGGCTTTGATAAGGAATATACCGGCAGGGAAAACATTTACCTGTATGGAGCTGTGCTTGGCTATAGTAAGAAATTTATAGATGAAAAATTTGATGAAATTGTAGAATTTTCGGAATTGGGAGAGTTTATTGAAGTCCCGGTCAAAAACTATTCTTCCGGAATGAAATCTCGCCTGGGATTTTCCATTGCAACTGTGGTATCACCCAAGATATTGATATTGGATGAAGTCTTATCGGTAGGCGATGCGAGGTTCCGCAGAAAAAGCGAAAAGAAGATCAAAAGCATGTTTGATTCCGGAGTTACTGTACTTTTTGTATCCCATTCTTTGGAACAGGTGAAACGTCTATGCAATAAAGCAATGATTCTGGATCATGGGAAACTGACTGCATATGGTGATATAGATGAGGTGGCTCCGATTTATCAGGAGATGCTGGACAACTGCCAGGACGAAACGTTGATACCCAAAAGGAGAAAAAAGAAAAAGGTTCAGATTGATATGAATAGTAGTAAGGAGAAGTAACATGAAGCTGTCGGTAATATGGCTGTTTGATGACAGTGTAGATAATAAAGAAACATTTGCCTGTCTGCACCGGGAGTTGAAACTGCAGGAAGGTTCTGAGATAATCATATTTGCAGACGGAGATATTGAAAACAAATACGGTGATTCGCTGCAAGGCTTGCAATATCGGGTTCTCAACCGTGGAGGAAGAAGTGACATAGAATGTTACAATGCTGCAAGAGAGTATGTGACGGGAGATATGGTGACAGCTGTTTCCAGTGGCGATAAATTTTCAGCTGGAAGCATTCGTGACTTGAAAAAGGCGGTAGAGCGGTATGACCGGGAAAACGTGTTTATGCTGAGCAAAATAATGCCGGATGGCCGGATTGGAGCATTTTCTTCCGTGAAAAAATTCAGTGGATTGTCGTTAGTTTCACTGGAACAGGAGTATGGGCTGTTTCCGTTTTATTTTGGAGGAACATTTGTCAGAGCGGACTATTTCAAAAAACATGAATTCTGTATGGAATCGGGGCTTGAATCGGAACAGGAATATTTTTTGAAGCTTTGTTTGAAAAAGAAAAAGGTAGTTTTTCTTTCTAATAGCAAGTATTTCAGTGAGCAGGCAAGAGAAGGAGATTATACATTTTACAATAATATATATGAAAAACAGTGGTATGAGGAATCCTTTGATGGGTTTTGGTGTCCGTTTCTGAGAAAGATGAAAGAAGAAAGTGGACATATTCCCTATTTCATTCAGTATTTCGTGATGTTTACAATCGGCAGCCGTGTGTCAAGCAACTGGAACAACAGAAACAAACATGTGATTACGGAAGGAAAGGAAGAAGCTGTATTAGAGGCAATTGGAAGGACGTTGCAGTATATCGACGATCTTGTGATGTTTAATGGACATCGAATTAAGGAAAGTAAGACTGCCGATTCCGTTAAATGGTTATTTGGAATCCTGAAATATGGAAAGGATTTCACTTTTGACCGGTATTACATTTCCGGTATTCCATATTATGGTGCCGACAGTATTGTTCTTAATAAAATAACGAACCTGAAAACCAATATTCTTTTTATGAATTATGAGAACAGAATATTGCATATTGATGGAACCATTCATCCCATTTTATTTGCTATGGCAGATGAAATTTATTTGACACTTGGAGGCAGAAAGTATCCGCTGGAGTATAATGGGAGATATTCGCTGACCAAAATATTTGGAGTCAGTGTTTACAAAAACCATTCTTTTCACGTGAAGCTTCCAATGGACTCCTTCCAAAATGGAATGCTCTACTGTGTGGCAAAAATCAAGGGGGAAGAAATACGCATCACATTTTCCTATGAGTCTCATTTCAGCCGGATGAGCGGGGCATATAAGAACAGCTATTGGTGTTTTGGCGAGAACCCCATGTATCTGTCCGTAAAGGAGAATGAGGGAATCCATATTAAGATTTCATCGCCAAAGGAGAAACGTAAACAGGAGAGACGGCTTTCGAAAGAAATGTTTATGTCCTTTAATAAGCGCGCCTGGCTGTTCCTGGCTGTGAGAAAGGCATATTTTATTCTTCGGCCGATCATGAAACGGAAACCCATCTGGATGTATCTGGATAAGATTTATAAGGGAGGGGACTCCTCGGAATATCTTTACCGGTATGCTGTGGCTCAAAAGGATGGAAACAAGCACTATTATCTGGTGGACAAGCACGCTACTGATTATAAGAGGCTGAAAAAAGCCGGATATAAGCCACTGGTCCGAGGGAGCATCAAGCATCGCCTTGTATTTTTGATGGCAGATATGATGGTAATCTCTAATTCAACCGTGTTCGCATTTAATAATTTTGGCCTGCCGAATTCCAGTAACGTTAGAGACCTGGTGGATTTTCATGTATGCTGCGTACAGCATGGAATGTCTGTCCAGAAGATTGCGGTTGCCCAGAATCGTCTGCGTGACAATATCAGACTGTATTTCTGTGCATCAAAGTATGAGATAGAAAACCTTTCCAAACCGATCTATGATTATGTGGGCTATGATGCTTTGAAGCTTACCGGGGTTCCTCGCTATGATGGACTTGTAAATGATGATAAGAAGCAGATTATGATCAGCCCAACCTGGAGAATGCAGGCGGCCGTGCCTGTTCGTACCAGTGAGGGAGAGCAGAGAGATTATAACCCATTGTTTAAGGAGAGTACTTATTATAAGGTTTACAATGCACTGATCAATGATCCGCGCCTGATTGAGGCTGCAAAAAAGTACGGATACAGGATTAAATATGTGCTTCATCCGATTGTCAGTGCCCAGGTAGATGATTTTGACAAGAATGATTATGTAGATGTGATTCCGGCTGTAGGAGATATGAGCTATGAGCGTATGTTCTGTGAATCCAGTCTTATGGTAACGGATTTTTCGGGAATCCAGTTTGATTTTGCTTATCTGAGAAAACCAATTGTCTACCTGCACCACAAGGATATCCCGCAGCATTATGAGGAGGGAACCTTCTTCTACGATACGATGGCTTTTGGCGAGATTGCCCATGATAATGATGAACTGATCAATCTTCTGTGTGAGTATATGGCAAACGGCTGTCAGATGAAAGAGGAGTACGTTCGCAGGGCAGATGATTTCTTTTATTATAAAGACCGGAACAACTGTAAGAGAATCTATGATATAATGGTTGAGTATCAGGATAAGCATATTTTGAATAAGGAGAGCTAACGAATGAACATAGGAGTAATTTTTGCTGGTGGCGTTGGAAAAAGAATGAACAGCAGGGTAAAACCGAAGCAGTTCCTTAATGTATATGGAAAGCCAATTATTATTCATACTTTGGAATTGTTCGATAATCACGAGGAAATCGATGCAATCGTGGTTGCGTGTCTGGAGGACTGGATTCCGTATTTGCGGGAACTTTTGGAAAAGTTCAATATTAAGAAAGTCAAAAAGATTGTTCCAGGAGGTTCTTCCGGTCAGGAGTCAATTTATCATGGACTTCAGGCTGCAGAGGAGGTGGCAGGCGGTGAAAAATCTATTGTCCTGATCCACGATGGTGTGCGTCCTCTGATACATGCCAAAACCATATCGGACAATATTGCATCCGTAAAGGAACATGGCTCTGCAATTACCAGTGTTACAGTAAAAGAAACGGTGCTGGTGGTATCCAAAGATAATTCCATTGACAGTGTGCCAAAGAGAGAGGATACCAGACTTGCGAGGGCACCACAAAGCTTTTATCTGGATGAAATTATTGGCGCACATCGCAAAGCAATCGCCGAGAATAAGCTGGATTTTATAGATTCCTGCTCTATGATGCAGTATTATGGCAAAAAGCTTTATCTGATCGAAGGACCGCAGGAGAATATTAAGATAACGACACCGGATGATTTTTATACCATGAGAGCTCTTCTGGATGCAAAAGAAGAGGCTCAGATTTATGGCTTAGAGGAGTAGGAAAACTCATGAACAACGTATTGCGTGAAGATTTTCAAAGAATTGCAGAAAGCAATTTACCTTTTGAAGAATTTAGAGGATGTTCTTTTTTGATTACGGGAGCCACGGGACTCATCGGTTCGCTTTTGGTCAGAACACTGTTGTATTGTAACCGGGTGCACAGTTTAAACCTGAAGGTGTATGCGGTTGTGCGTAGTGTGGAAAAGGCCGGAAAGATATTCGGTGAAGGAGACTCCGCTCTGGAATATGTAGTCTGTGATCTGGCAAAGGACGATATCGTCTGTCCTGGAAAATGTGATTATGTTATTCACGCGGCAGCTGTCACAACATCCAGACTGATGGTGTCGGATCCGGTTGGCACCATACGTACCTCCATTGACGGAACGGAGAAGCTCTTGAAGCTTGCCGTAAACAAAAGTGCAAAAGCGTTTGTTTATATCTCTTCAATGGAAATTTACGGCCAGCCAATGACAGAAGACAGGACCACGGAGAAGGATTTGGGATACATTGATATCAGCAGTGTAAGAAGCTGCTATCCGGAAAGCAAACGGATGTGTGAATGTCTTTGCAATGCCTATGCAGCACAGTACGGGCTCAATGTAAAGAGTGCAAGACTTGCCCAGACCTTTGGTGCTGGAATACTTCCTACGGAAAACCGGGTATTTGCGCAGTTTGCGAGAAGTGCTGTAAACGGAGAGAATATTGTGCTTCATACGACAGGGGAGTCTGATGGAAATTATGTGTATACGGCCGATGCGATTCTTGCAATTCTCACTTTGCTGATCAAAGGCGAGTCAGGAGAGGCATATAATATCGCAAACGAAGATAGTCACACTACCATCCGCAGCATGGCAGAATTGGTGGCTGCTGAAATCGCCGAAAACAGGATAAAGGTAGTAATCGATATTCCTGAGGACAGCGCGTCCCTCGGATATGCGCCACCGGTAAAAATGCAGCTGGATGCAGCTAAAATGCGTGCTCTTGGGTGGAAACCAACGGTGGGGTTAGTGGAAGCCTATCGGAGAATGATACTCTGGATGCAGAATTAGTTTAGGAAATGGAGTGTATCAATGGAGAACAATCAACCAGTTACTAGGAAATTCAAAATACTGCTTCTGACCAATAGAGATTCCGATAATGTGGGAGACCAGGTTATTGAGGCAAGTGATATTGCGCTTCTGCATTCCGTTATGCAGAATTTAAATATCGAAAAAGAGAATTATCAGATTAACAGCCGCTCTGCTTCAGTTGTAACTAAAAAATACATGGACACAAGGGATCCTGAACTTCTTGAGGGGGCCAAAAGAGCCATTGAACAGGCGGATCTGATCCTTTTTGGGGGAGCTCCGGTATTCAACTACGGATATCAGAAGTTCTACGAAAGAACGGCAATTACATTGGAACTGGCCAAAGAGTTTAATAAACCAGTTATTTTTTCGGCAGTTGGAGTGGAAGCCTACCATGAAAAAAATAAAAAATGCCAAAGACTCAAGGAAACACTTAATTTTGACTGCGTAAAACAGATTACCACAAGGGATGGGCTGGATAAGCTGGAAAAGTACAAAGAGAACGAGAATATCACCATTGGTCTCGTTTCGGATCCGGCAGTTTTTTCTGCAAATGTTTTTGATCGTTACATCCATGGCCGGGTTGTTATAAAAAAGAGGTTTAAGATTTTTCCCGTGAAGGTAGTTGAGCCGCCAAAGAAACCGGGGAAAAAGAAGATCGGTATATTTGTGCTCAGGGCAAACGGATTTACAGATAATCATGTTGACTTTACCAGGGAACAGGCCGCAGAGCTTTGGGTGGATGTTGTTCGGCTTCTGCAGGAAAGAGAATATGATTATGAGTTGATTACAAGCGGACATTTTGGGGATGAGGCATTTTTGGATTATATGATTCGAAAATACAATATTCCACAGAACAAGTGTGTTTTTAATATCAATTGTCCGGAAACACTATTTAAGCAGATGGCGAAATATGATGGGGTGATCTCCTGTCGCCTTCATCCAAGCATCATTTCATTTTCCATGAATATCCCGGCAGTCAGCCTTGTGTGGAATACAAAGGTAACCGGATTTTATAATGGCATCGGTTATCCACAGAGAGCTATTGACCGGTCCGGATTTGATGCAGAAACCATTGTCAATACATTGGAACAGGCGATGGAAGAGGGAATCGTTAAAGATGAAGAATACTTAATGAGTGTATATACGTCATTGTTTTACGGAATCAGAAATATTTTATGTCCGGAGAATTCAGACATACAGCCCTATAATTATGAGCAGCTAATAGAAGCTATTCCACTTTATCAGGGGACTTCAGAGTCGGAAAAACTTGAAAAGCTCCAGAGAAAGTTCCGTAGAACCTATGATTTGTGTAACAAGCGTCTGGATGAAAATCAGAAGTTGAAGGAACAAATTGTTGAATTGAAAGAAAGAAACACCAAGAACTGATGGGCCGGTTCGGATATAGCAGTTTGTATTTGTAAGGTTAAGTCATGCGTAAAAAAGTAGTAGTTTTTATATTGATAATTTATACTTTATTTGTACTGGTTCCTGCTGAAAGGGTACAGGCAGAAACCAATACAGAAATGAATATTTATGCTATGTATCTGGGAGATGAAGAAAAAGGGGATTCCGTTCTTTTAGAATCCAAAGATCATTATCTTCTAGTCGATATCGGTGATGCCACGCAGGCATCTGTGATTGGAGAACAGTTGACTGAACTGGGGGCAGCGCATGTTGATATTCTGTTCAGTCATCTGCACAGCGATCATATCGGAGGATACGATGAAAACGTCACGGAGGGACTGGATCAGCTGCGCTCGATGGGAATTACAATTGATACCCTGTATCTGCCGTCTATGAGTATTGCACCGTTGTCACAGAGGTTTTCATACCGTAATATGCAGCTTCAGAATTTCGCATCCCGGGGGGGATGTGGAAAAATCGTATATTTAAACACTGGAGACAGTATTGGTTTTGGTGATGTGGAGGGACAGGTCATCGGTCCGATAGATCCATGGAAGTTTTCACCAGATCAGTATACACAATATAAGTCTCTGTCGAATCGCAATATTGCTTATGAAAACGACAGTTCTCTTGCAATCATATTTGCCTGTGGTAGCACAAGGTATTTTACTGCGGGAGACTGTTACGGAAATCAGGCAAAAGCCTTGGTGGAAAAATATGGTGATGGTCTCAGATGCGATATTATGAAATTGTGTCATCATGGCATCGGAACGGGAAATTCCGCAGAGCTTCTTTCAGCAGTTCGACCGGCATACTCTTTTGCAACCAACAGCGGGGTATCCAATATTAATGAAGAGACCGGACGCTGGCGCACGTATACTGCGACCAAGAGAGCTTCAAAATATGGCATGCCCTATCTGGTTGGAAATGAGAAAAAGACACTGATTTATCATGTCGAGAATGATACCATTTCGTTATTCCGGGGAGACACCGTATCCGAGGAAAAGAAGATGACGGGATGGCAGTATTTATATGGAGCAGACGGAGCCAACCGGGATCATGATATGTACTATCTGAATTCAGCATGTAAGCCTGTGAAAGGAGTAAGGAAAATAGGTAGCCATTATTATCGTTTTTCTGCTGGAGGGCAGATGGATTATGGGAGTTTTTCATCAGAGGGAGAGTATCTCGGCTGGAAAACCTACTCCCAGGGAAAGCGTTATTACACTTTGTCTGCCAATAAGAAATACGCGTACATGAATTGTGGCTTTGCTACAGTGGAGGGAGTGCCGCTGTATTTCGATGAAGAGGGTTACAAGGTTGTTAGTGGGACAGAAGACTCTGTCAAAATTCAAAAAATTGGATCCAACTATTATGCTGTGGATTATGATGGTGAACTTACGGTAAATGACTGGGAAGAGATTGATGATTTCCTGTACTATTTTGATGGAAGCGGCAAGATGATCCGTAATTGTGAATATTTGGTAGATGGACAGTATTATCTGTTTGATACAGACGGAACCCTGTTTAAGGGAAACTCCTGTACAGAATTTTATGATTTTAAATCAAACAC
Organism: Agathobacter sp.; assembly: GCA_022772675.1. GTDB lineage: Bacteria > Bacillota > Clostridia > Lachnospirales > Lachnospiraceae > Roseburia. The sequence continues at coordinate 51,858 of JALEZW010000059.1, forward strand.
TTATGCAGTTCGGGAAGACGGCACACTGGTAACCAACAAATGCGGACGAATTGGCGGAAATAAGTATTACTTTGACCACAGGGGGGTAATGCAGAAGGATAAGATTATCAAGATAGGCCAGAAAAAGTATTATTTTGGGAAGAATGGAAAGCTGGTTTATGACCGTAATTTTACCTATAAAGGTATTAAGTATCACAGTAATTCCAGAGGCGCAGTTTCTGTGGTGAAAAAGAAATAAATCTATTACATTAATGTTTGTTTTTGAGCCTTGGAATTACGGTAAGGAACAGCCTAGCCAAACCGGCAGAGAGAAACGTAATTCCAAGACAGACCGAAATCTGAAGCGCAGGCCGGTCAGGCAGTAATTTTTCTGCAATGTCCAGACCGATTACCTGGTTGAGGTACAGGGGAAGGCTGAAGGAGCCTAGAAAATAAATCACTTTGTGGTCAAAAAACTGATTGCCATAGGTCTGTCTGCTAAAGCTGGCAGCAATTGCAAAAAACAGAGCCAGAGTAAAAATAATCTCATATTTAGCGCTCATTGTTGTGACACAGAAGGTAAGGGCACCCAGGTAGCAAAGGGTTTCTGATACGGATAACAAACACTTTACAGAGTGGGTAAGCGGCTGTTTGGACAAAAATACGGAAAGCTCATAAGCGGATGCACCTAAAGCGATCTCTGCAACCCCGCGAAGGAGATAAACCGGAATAAAGCCTGCCCAGGTTTCAGTGCCGGGAGCAAAAGTTCCGTATTGGTGGGTGAGATACCCCAAAATCATTAAGCTACCGACGGGCGCAAGGACATGCACAAACATGGAATAGTACTTACGGCAGAGAGGGTACAGAAGTGCCAGCGCAAAAATCATGCAGCAGATGTACCATTCAACCCGGTTCAGTGGAGAACCAAAGCCTAGTTTTTGAATTAATAGAAGATTTGGAACATAGTCCAAAAATTTTCGGACAAGCATGCGCAGAGAGTATCCCTCCAGCAGAGCTTTCGTTATGAATAATACAACGAATGCAATTACGTGGTAAAGGAAGATTGCTTTGACCTTACGGAAAAGAAATCGAAAGGTCTCACTTCCTAAATCGTGGCAGCGGGGGTCTTTCTGAATCTGGGATGACACAGATTTTGCCATAAGGAATCCGGTAACGAGAAAGAAAAATTCTACGCCAAAATATCCTCTTGGGAAAAAAGCAAAGTGCTGTGTTGATTTATCAATATTCAGAAAATGTCGTTGACAATGGAACAGGATTATGGATATACAGAATATAAATCTGAAGAATTCGACTTTTCCGTTTTTTTCATGATATGATACCTCCAAATCATTAAGCAAGGCTATTATATCCATTTATCAGGCTTTTGGCAAGAGAAGATTCTACACGAAACCTGGTATGGGTGAATGTGTAAATTCAAAATTCAGGACAAGATAACAGGGGTAAATCAAATGAAAAATGAAGCTGGTAAGAAAAGCAGATGGAAGATAATTGGGGGAGTGATCCTGCTGGTGCAGCTTTTGGTCAGCGTGGTGACCATGGGTATATTTATATGGGAAGATCTTCTTCCTCTTGTATATCTTATCCTTATAGGTCTGGTTTTGTTCTGGCTTCTCACCATATGTTACGTCTGTTATTACGGTGGATTTCACAGAAAAAAACGGAAAAAAGGTTTTATCTATACAAGGAGAACCATTGGCTGTATCCTGTCTGCGATGGTGATGGCCGGCTGTATCCTTGCTTCCACCATGCTTCTGCAGGTGGGTGATACCCTGCAGGCAATTGCAGAAAATACCGTGTCTACTGACTCTGTGGCGGCGTATGTGCTTAAGGAAAATGAGGCAAGGACATTGGAAGATGCAAAGGGTTATGTGTTTGCCATCACAGAAAAATACGACAGCGAGCATATGAGAGAGGCACTGGTAAAGATGGGGGAATCTTTGGGAAGGAATCTTTGTACCCGGACTTATGATTCCGTTTTGGACATGGTGGCAGCCCTCTATTCTGGAGATGTGGATGCCATGATTCTGAAAGAAGCCTATGTGGGCGTGATTGAATCCCAGGATGGTTATGAGACCTTTTCCAGTAAAACAAGAAAGCTGTATGACCAGAAAATTGAAACCGTTGTGGTCGCTTCCACGGAAACGGTGGAAAAGGACATTACCAGGGATCCCTTTATCATATATATCAGCGGCTCCGACACGAGACAGCTGACATTGTCTACCAGCCGGAGTGATGTCAATATTCTTGTGGTGGTGAATCCTTCTACCAAGCAGGTATTGCTCTTAAACACCCCGAGAGATTATTATGTGGACACGGCAGCCTGTGCCGGTGCAAAGGACAAGTTGACACACTGTGGAATATACGGAATAGACTGCTCTATGGCAACCCTTGGGAACCTGTATGATGAGCATGTGGATTACTATGCACAGATTAATTTTAACGGTTTTAAGACACTGGTGGATGCCGTGGGTGGAATTACAATAGAATCAGAAAAAACATTCCGCACCAGTGAGGGCGGATTTTATATCAATGAAGGTGTCAACCAGCTGAGTGGTGAAGTGGCTTTATCTTATGTCAGAGAACGGAAAGCCTTTGCGGATGGTGATAATTCCAGAGGAAAACATCAGATGCAGGCAATTGAGGCAATCATAAAAAAGGCATCCTCTGGAACGACAATATTAAGCCATTATTCCGATATCATGAACAGTATGGAAGGAATGTTTACCACGAGCATGAGTACAGAAGAAATAGCTTCGCTGGTAAAAATGCAGCTGTCAGATCTGGCATCCTGGAATGTGAAATCTTTTGCTGTTTCCGGAAAGGGAGGCTCCACCACAACCTATTCCATGCCTTCCAAACGCAGCTATGTGATGTATCCGGATGAAGCACAGGTACTGTTTGCGGAAACTCTTATTAATAAGGTGGTGGATGGTGCAGCTTTGACAGATGCGGATCTTTTGATGCCGGATGTACAGTAATTTTCAAAATGAAAAGATGAAAATTTGCATAAAAACTTGTCGGCAGAATAACCATATGGTATAATTATTCCACAATATCTCGTTTCGGTTTAAGAAAAAAAATAAGGGGGTTAGAGAAATGAGTGAAAAGGACAAGAAGCAAACAATATCGTCACTTCATTCCATGAAGACACAGTTTTTGATTGTTGTGCTGATCGTGACTGCTATAATTGTGACACTTTACACAGTACTCATTATGCCGCGGGTCAAGGATAATATCCGGAACATTTATTCCCAGTATCTGCAGGATTTGTCCATATCCTATGGCAGAGAGCTGGACATGGAGATTCAGGAAGAAGGAGCAGAGGTTTTAAGCAATTCGGAGAAACTGAAAGAAACATTGTCAGAGGTCAGCCTTGAAGGGCAGGAGTCAGCCTATGCGTATCTGGCATCTTTTGACGGAACCATGCTCTATCATCCGACTCCGGATAAAATAGGAAAACCGGTAGAGAATGAAGCTGTGAAAAAGATCGTAAGTAAGATTCAGGGAGGAACGATTCCAGATCCTGAGACGGTAAGGTATACGTTTAACGGAAAAAAGAAATATGCTGCATGCTACACCAGTGATAATCAGTTTATCCTTGTTGTTACAGCAGATGATTCTGAGCTTCTTTCATCGGCAGTCAGAATTGAACTGCAGGGAATCGGAATCTCGACTTTTCTTGTTATTCTAGGCGGGTTTGTTGCATTCTTCTTTGCAAAACGGCTTACGAAACCGCTTATGAGGATTACCGATGTGGTAGAACGTATTGCGCATATGGATTTGAGGGATGATGCCGCACTGGACTTTTATGCAAAAGAAAAGGGTGAGGTAGGCTCGATTGCCCGTTCTGTTTTACATATGAAGAATGCTCTGAGCGGGACGGTCAGAAGTATTCGTGCCCAGAGCGAACAGTTATTTGAGGCATCTGATCTTTTAAATAAAAATGCAGAAAAGACTTCGGGAAATGTGGATAACATAGAAGTTGCGGTTGGGGAGATTGCAACCGGTGCAACGAGTCAGGCAAATGAGACCCAGAAGGCAACAGAGGACATTGTGGCAATGGGCACCATGATTGAGGATACAAGCACCCATGTGGAGACATTAAACAGCACAGCAGCTGTGATGAGTGAATCCGGTAAGATTGCCAAAACGGCACTGAAGGAATTGGATGAGATTAATAAGAAAGCTATTGATTCTATCGGAATCATTTATGAGCAGACGAATACCACAAATGAATCTGCCATGAAGATTAAGGATGCCACAACACTGATCGCATCAATTGCTGATGAGACAAACCTTTTGTCACTGAATGCATCCATTGAGGCTGCCCGTGCAGGGGAAGCTGGAAAGGGATTTGCGGTTGTTGCATCACAGATTCAGAAACTGGCAGAACAGTCCAACGAGTCCACAAAGCAGATTGATGAGATTATCCGTACACTTTTAGCAGATTCCGAGACCGCTGTACAGACCATGGAGGATGTACGGGAAATTATGAATCAGCAGAGTGAAAAGGTGTCCAGGACAGAGGAAATCTTTGATCAGGTTACAAACGGCATTGAGGAATCCATAAATGGTATGGGGGCTGTTGCCAGTCAGACCAGCCAGCTGAATGCAGCAAGGAACAGTATTGTGGATACCGTACAAAGCCTGACTGCAATTGCACAGGAGAATGCGGCAAGTACAGAGGAGACATCTGCTTCCATGATGGAAATTGGTACGGTTGTACAGGATATCAATAAAAACTCTGAGGAGCTTAGAAGAATTGCAGAGATTCTTGAAGATAATATGAAACAGTTTAAGCTGGATTAAGAGCTATTTTAAGAAAGAGGAAACGAACATGAAAACCGGGAAGAATTATCGGGTAAGGAATATTCGTAGAGCAGGGGCTGTCATTTTGGCAGCCCTTTTGTGTATAGGAACAATGGTACCGGAGATCGCATGGGCACTTAGCGTGGAAAAGGATGCGGATGGAGTAGGATATGCACAGGATACGGATGGCTTTGTTTATTGTATTCCGGCGGAGGCAACAGAGAATAAAGGCTGTTCTGTTTATATGTATGGCGGAGGTCAATCGGTAGTTACTTTTCCAAAGACATGTGATACTTATATGGTCACGAATGTCGGAAGCAGGTTAAGTGAATTGATTTTAACCCCCTTTTCCAGTGTAACACTTCCGTCCGGTTACACCACCATAGAGAGTAAGGCTTTTCAGAATCAGAAGGACCTCTATCAGATCGTGATTCCCGCAAGTGTAAAGACCATTTCGGAGGATGCTTTTTACGGCTGCAATCAGGACAAACTGACAATCGTGACCCCATATGGTTCGGCGGCAGAAAAATATGCAAAGGAACACAATATTCATTACACCAATACAACGGCACTTAGGATTCAGTCGGGTGGCGGCAGGATGTATGCCGGGGAAAAAAGACAGATTGCAGTTCTTAATCATTCAGGAACGGTATCATGGAAGAGCAGCGACAAAAAAGTTGCTGTTGTGGATAAGTATGGCAATGTTACGGCGAAGAAAGCAGGAAAGGTTAAAATTACCGCAACAATCGGAAAGAAAACATACACATATCCCTATGCAGTTATCAGCCGGACGAAAGATCATGTGTTAGACATTATCTGGACGGAATATGTGCGGGCAGATATGAGTGATTATGAGAGAGCTGTTGCGGCACAGGACTGGCTGGAAAAAAATGTATCGGTAACGGGGACTTCGGCATCAGATAAGGATGCCTTCGAGAAGGGGAAGGTAAATGACACAGGATTTTGCAATGCCTATAAAACCATATTAAGTTATTACGGAATGAAAGTGAAGGTGACTGCCGGGAACAGTCATAAGGAAAATACGGTGGTGATTGCCGGAAAAACCTATACCGCATCTACGCTGAAAAAGGAATCCCCGGTGGATAAAAACTATACTACCACCACCATTCCCGGAGTTTCCCTGAATAAGAGTACCATGATTTTGTCGGTCGGAAAAAAAGGAACCTTTATACCCAGTGGAAATAAAAAGGCTGTCGCATGGACCAGCAGCAGTAAAACAGTTGCTGTGGTGGACAAAAAGGGAAAGGTAACTGCAAAAAAAGCAGGAACCGCAGTGATAACCATGAAAACAGATGGAAAAACATACCAGTGCAGGGTCTGCGTGAACAATAAAGCATAAAAAATAGTACAAAAGGACGAATAGACAGGCAGAAAATAATCTGTTACTATGGATGTTGGAAAAGATTAGTAATAAAAACTAAAAGGAGAAAAAATGAAAAAGTTAGGAAAAAGGGTGCTGGCGTTCTGCCTGGCTTGTGTGCTGGCAGTAACGGTGGTAACAGTAATGGAACCGGTTACAGCAGAGGCTGCGACAAAGAGTATGACACTTTATAAAGGGGAAAAAGGATATCTGGATTCATGGGCAGAGATTAAAAGTGTGTCATCCGACAAGAAATCCGTGGTAAAAGTATCCAAGGACAAGAAAGATAAATATAAGGTAAATTTCAATGCAAAGACCACAGGAAAAGCTCATGTGACGATTAAGACATCAAGAGGCACGGTGAAATATAACATGACAGTAAAGAAACTGGATGTAACTGCGAGTCTCAGAGACATGGGAGATGGATATCTGCTGCTGACGGTTAAAAATAAAACAAAGCAGACTTTTACCGATGTGCAGGTACAGTATGTTTTGAAAAATGAGTTTGGAGAGGTTATTAAGAAGGATGTAGCTTCTGTTTCCGATGTGGTTGCAGGCAAGACTGTTTATGACAGAATCTTATATGATAATTATTCTTATAATGTAGATATTTCACAGTGCAGTGCCAAAGTGGTGGCAGATTCCCGGAGCCTTGACGCTAAATATGGTAATGTATCTTCCAAGGTTACCAGCAATGTAACAGAGGATACCAATGATTACGGAAATACGGTGTTGACTGTTAAATCCAAGAATACCTTAAAGAAGGATTCGGTCAGAGGAAATCATTATATCCTGGTTTACAATTCTGAGGGAAAGATTGTTGATCTCAAAACCGTTTATTTTTATTTGAAAGCTGGTGCAGTAGATACCGATACAACAACTCTTTATGCTGAAGATTATAGTACGTACAAGGTGGTGACTGTTGCGTATACAGTGAATTATTAAAAAATGTAACTATTTTGATCCTTTAAATAGAACAAAAAATGAATCAGCCGTCGGGGAAATCCGGCGGCTTTTTTATAGGGAATTCAGCAGGCTAAGGAATGATTGAAAAAGGTAGAATCTAAAAAAGGAGGTATATTTTACATATATAGGGAAAAATTCTAAAAAATTACCAATAAAGACAAAAAATTCGAAAAAGAGGTTAAGAAATTAAAAAATTGTCCGATAAATATAACAAAGGTAAACAAATGCAACGCCAATCAGGGAAGGGAGGCGCGTTACCGCAGCTATCAAGGAAAGATATCAGACAATTATACCGGTAGGACACATCATCGCGGTTTCTAATCACCCCCAGCGGGATAACCATAGTGAGGAACCAAAGATGAAACAGAAAAAGGCATCCTTTGCAGGCATTTTAAACCAGCAGATGCAGATGCTGAGTGTGGGAAGGGAGGAGAATTCAACATTTCAAGCTTATTGTTAGTTCGTGAGAAGAAGGCGTCGTGACGATATAGGAGTGTACGTTGCGGCGCTTTCTTATACATTATTTTCTTAAGAGATTCTAATATTTTTTGGAAAATCTTTTCAAAAAACCAAGAGTGTGATAAAATAGCATAGGATATTTTTGTGATAGAAATAAAATAACAGCTGGAAATAATTTTACAGGAGGAAAGATACCCAATGGACTATAGACAGGAATATGAGAAATGGTGTAATGACCCGTATTTTGATGAGAAGACAAAAGAAGAGTTAAAAGCGATTGCAGGAGATGAGAAAGAAATCGAGGATCGTTTTTACCGTACTCTGGAATTCGGTACAGCCGGACTCCGGGGCGTGATCGGTGCAGGAACGAACCGTATGAATATTTATACTGTACGGCAGGCTACCCAGGGACTGGCCAATTATATTATTGCCCAGGGCGGACAGAATAAGGGAGTGGCAATTGCCCACGATTCCCGGCTGATGGCCGATGAGTTTACGGATGCAGCAGCTCTGTGTCTGGCTGCAAACGGAATTAAGACTTATGTTTTTCCAAGCCTTAGACCGGTGCCGGAGTTATCCTTTGCTGTAAGACAGCTGGGATGTATTGCCGGAATTGTGATTACTGCAAGCCATAATCCAAGAGAGTACAACGGCTATAAGGTATACTGGGAGGATGGCGCCCAGGTAACACCGCCTCATGACACGGGAATCATGGCAGAAGTGGCAAAGGTTACTTCTTTTGATATGGTAAAAACCATGGATAAGGAGGCTGCAAAGGCAGCAGGCCTTTATCAGGTGATTAGTGATGATGTGGATGAGGCATACTTTGCAGAATTAAGAAATCTTTCCATTCATCCGGAAATTATTAAAGAGATGGCAAAGGATATTAAGATTGTCTATACCCCACTTCACGGAACCGGTCTGGGTCCGGTGAAGCGGGTGCTTAAAGATCTTGGTTTTGAGAACGTATATATTGAGCCCCGGCAGGCAGTGGCAGACGGTCATTTCCCAACGGCTCCCTATCCGAACCCGGAGAATCCGGATGCATGGGAACTTGCATTAAAACTTGCAAAGGAAAAGGACGCAGACCTGGTTCTTGCAACAGATCCGGACGCAGACCGTCTCGGTGTTTACTGTAAGGATACGAAGACCGGAGAATATGTAACCTTTACCGGAAATATGTCAGCAATGCTTATTGCAGAATATATTTTAGGACAGAAGCATGCCAGCCATACCATGCCGGAGAATCCGGTGCTGGTAGAATCCATTGTTTCCACCGATATGGCCAAAGCAATTGCAGCAGCCTATGATGTGGAGCTGGTTGAAGTTCTCACCGGATTTAAATATATCGGAGAACAGATGCTTAAATTCGAGAAAAACGGAGACAAAAACTATGTCTTTGGTTTCGAGGAGAGCTATGGATGTCTGCCGGGAACCTATGCGAGAGATAAGGATGCGCCTGCAGCTGTGTGCATGCTCTGTGAGGTGGCAGCTTTTTATAAGGCAAAGGGTAAGACTCTGTGGGATGCCATGATCGATATGTATGAGAAATACGGATATTACCGTGAAGGCATCGCCACCATGACATTAAAGGGAATTGATGGTGCTGCCCAGATCAAACAGATTATGGACCAGGCAAGAAACAATACTCCACAGAAACTGGGAGCTTTCGATGTTCTTGCAGTACGGGATTATCAGGCAGATACCAGAAAAGATTTAAAGACCGGAGAAGTGACAGCCACAGGACTGCCAGCTTCCAATGTGCTTTACTTTGAACTTTCCGACAATGCATGGTGTTGTGTACGTCCATCCGGTACGGAGCCGAAGATTAAGTTCTATGTAGGCGTAAAGGGAACTACCCTGGAAGGGGCAGACAAGATGCTTGAGGAACTGAAAGCAGAAGTTCTTAAGAATTTTGAATAAAATGGTAGCGTAGTATGATGAAAATATATATTTGCCCACAGTGCGGATGGCTTCGCATGGTTTCCAGGCGCAGTGATGTGGCATGCTATCAGTGTGGAAATGACAGCATGCGGCTGACAAATCTGGATCTGGAAAAGTTTACGGATATGTCAGAAGAAGAGCGGAAGGATTATGCGGATGCCTGGCTTTATATTCACAAGAGGCAAAAGGAAAAGTGAGATGGCAGATAAAAGAAAAAAGAAAAGAAAGAAGAAAAAAAGCAGAAAGATCATTATTGTTGTATTTGAGATTCTGCTTCTCGCAATTTTACTGATTGCGGCATATTTTGCAAGGATGGTCAATAAAATTGATTTTCAGAATATGGATGAGACAGAGGCTGGAATTAACAAAGATCTGGATGAAAGCACCCTGTTAAGTCTGGAAGGATATACCAATATTGCGTTATTTGGACTGGATAACCGGAGTGCCAACAGCTATGACAGGGGAAATTCTGATGTGATCATGATTGCCAGTATCAATAATGAGACTAAGGATGTGAAGCTTGTTTCGGTATACCGGGACACCTATCTGTCTGTGGGGAACGGCTCTTATTTTAAATGTAACAATGCCTATGCCAGAGGCGGTGCAACCCAGGCAGTTCAGATGCTGAATTCCAATCTGGATCTGGATATTAAGGATTATGTCTGTGTAGACTGGGCAGCCATGGTGGAGGTCATTGATGATCTGGGTGGTCTGGATCTTGAAATTACCCAGGGCGAGATGCAGCAGATCAATAAATATAAATGGGAGGTGGATAAGGCTACCGGGCTTACAACACCTGATGTGACCCAGTACGGAAAGGTTCATCTGGATGGAACCCAGGCAACGACCTATGCACGTATCCGAAAGCTGGCAGGAGATGATTTTAAGCGGGCATCCCGCCAGAGAATCGTGTTGCAGGCAATTTTGGAAAAGGCAAAGAAGGCGGATTTATCCACATTGACATCTATCTGCAACAGCGTGGTGGATGATATTTCAACCACCCTGTCCTTAAGTGAGATGTTGTCCTTGGCTAAGGATGTAGGTTCCTATAAGATCAGCAGTACCACAGGTTTCCCGTTTGATCTGACTACGGAGAAACTGCCGGATAGCGGGGATACGGTTATTCCGGCGGATTTGATGACCAATGTGAAAAAACTCCATGAATATATGTTTGATGATACCACTTATGTTCCTTCCCAGACGGTACAGACCATAAGCAGTGCGATTGTAAATGCAACCGGTATTACCACTAATTCAGCACTTATCAATACATCGGATTATAATGAGACGGTGGGAGCAGTCGGTACAGACGGAATTAAAAAAGGCTCTGAAACAACAGGGGAATAAAGAAAACGAATAGGCCAATCATCTGATTGGTCTATTCCTGTTCATGGAAATAGGATTCAGAAAGGATAATTGGGGTAATTTATGAAAGAACAGATCAGAAAAAATATAGAAAATACGAATCAGAAATATTTAAAGGGGCTGGTATACGAAAATGTGCCGGAGCGGCTGGAAAGACAATTAGAGGAAATGGACTGGTCTTATCTGGATCTGGTACACAATAAGAAGTCCCAGCAGAGAGGAAAATTTGAGCCGCTTGCGGCGACTGAGATTTCTGAGATCAGAGAGAAAGAAGAGGTTTACCGGAAAGAAGGGCTGGCTGCACTGAAAGCCGGTAAGGTTGGTGCAATTCTTCTTGCGGGTGGTCAGGGAACCAGACTTGGTTTTGACAAAGCAAAGGGAATGTTCAATATTGGCGTGAATAAAAATCTCTATATTTTTGAACAGCTGATTCACAATCTCATGCAGGTAAAAGAGGAGGCAGATGCCTGGATTCCTCTCTATATTATGACCAGTGAGAAAAATGATAAGGATACAAGGGAATTTTTCGAGGAACATGACTATTTTGGATATAATAGGGATTATATCAGATTTTTCGTGCAGGAGATGGTTCCGGCAGTGGATTTTGACGGGAATGTTCTGATGGAATCGGAAGATTCTCTTGCCATGTCTCCCAATGGAAACGGAGGATGGTTTAAATCCATGATAAAGGCCCATTTGGATGAAGAACTGAAAGAAAAGGGAATTGAATGGCTCAATGTCTTTGCCGTAGACAATGTATTGCAGCGCATTGCAGATCCGGTATTTATCGGAGCAACTATTTTATCCGGCTGTGTCAGCGGAGCAAAGGTGGTGCGGAAGGTTTCGCCGGATGAGCGTGTTGGTGCCATGTGTCTTGAGGATGGAAAACCATCCATCGTGGAGTATTATGAGCTGACACCGGAAATGGCTGAGGCAAAGAATGAAAATGGTTCTCTTTTATATGGCTTCGGCGTAATATTAAATTATCTCTTCCGGGTTGATAAACTTATGGATATTGCGGAAAAGAACATGCCATTACATATTGTGGAAAAAAAGGTGCCCTATCTGGATGAAAACGGACAGCTGAATAAACCCCAGGAACCAAATGCCTATAAGTTTGAGACACTGATTCTGGATATGATTTATATGATGGATAATTGTCTGCCCTTTGAAGTGGAAAGAGAAAAAGAATTTGCCCCGGTAAAAAATGCCACCGGAACGGATTCGGTGGAGACCGCAAGGGAGCTGTTGAAACGAAACGGAATAGCAATTTAGAAAAACTGATCAGGAATCAGAAATCTTTGAATAGAAAGAAGAGGAAAAAATATGTGTGGAATTGTTGGATATGTAGGAAAAGAACAGGCAGCACCCATTCTTCTGGATGGACTCTCCAAACTGGAATACCGCGGATATGATTCCGCCGGTATGGCTGTTTATGATGGGGATAAAATCGTCATTAATAAGACAACAGGAAGACTTAAGGTGTTAAGTGAGCTGACCCATGATGGAGCAACCATGCCTGGAAATATCGGAATCGGGCATACCCGCTGGGCGACACATGGAGAACCCTCTGAAGTGAATGCACATCCACATTTTAACGAGAACCGTACTATCGCAGTGGTTCATAATGGTATTATTGAAAATTACCAGAAATTAAGAAACATACTGGTGGAAAGAGGTTATAAGTTCCGCTCTGAGACAGACACGGAGGTTGTGGCACACCTTTTGGATTATTATTATAATAAGTATGATAAAGATCCCCTTACTGCGCTGGTTAAAGTCATCCACCGGGTAGAGGGGTCCTATGCGCTGGGAATTTTATTTGCAGACCATCCGGATGTGGTCTATGCGGTAAGAAAGGACAGTCCGCTTATCGTGGGACAGTCTGAGGAGGGAAATCTCATTGCCTCCGATGTTCCGGCAGTTCTCAAATATACCCGGGATGTGTTTTTTATTGAAAATGGGGAAATTGCCCGCCTTACAAAGGATACCATTGCTTTCTATAACGTGGACGGAGAACCCATTGAAAAGCAGTCCAAACACATTGACTGGGATATCAATGCTGCTGAGAAAAATGGTTATGAGCATTTCATGTTAAAGGAAATTTATGAGCAGCCCAAGGCAGTACGGGACACCATCAGCCCCCGTATTAAGGATAATGACATTGTCATTGAAGAACTGGGGATGACAGATGAGGAAATCCGTGAGATTAAGAAAATCTATATTGTGGCCTGTGGCAGTGCCTACCATACCGGTGTAACCTGCAAATACATTTTTGAGGGGCTTGCGCGGATTCCGGTGGAGGTGGATCTGGCTTCTGAGTTCCGTTACCGTAACCCGATTCTGGAGGACGGTACCCTTGTCATCATTATCAGTCAGTCCGGAGAAACGGCGGATTCCCTTGCTGCACTGCGCCTTGCAAAAGAACAGGGGATTAAGACTTTGGGTATCGTAAATGTGGTGGGAAGCTCCATTGCCCGTGAGGCAGACAAGGTGATGTATACCTGGGCAGGTCCGGAGATTGCGGTTGCCACCACAAAGGCATACAGCTGCCAGCTGGTGGCTCAGTACCTGCTTGCCCTTAAGTTTGCAAAAGCCAGAGGAAAGATTACAGAGGACGAACTGAAAGAATATCTGCATGAGATGGAGATGCTGCCAAACCAGATAGAGATCCTTCTTGGAAACAAGGAAAAAATCCAGAAGTTTGCCAACCGTTATGTGGCGGCAAAGGATGTGTTCTTCATAGGAAGAGGAATTGACTATGCAATCTCTCTGGAGGGTTCCCTCAAACTAAAGGAGATTTCCTATATCCATTCCGAGGCCTATGCGGCAGGAGAGTTAAAGCATGGAACCATCTCCCTGATTGAGGATGGAACACTGGTTACCGCGGTTGTGACCCAGGAGGAACTCTACAAGAAGACCATCAGCAACATTGTTGAGGTAAAGACAAGAGGGGCTTATGTTCTGGCAGTGACTAACGAAGACAATCCGGATATCGAGCGCACGGTGGACAGTGTAATCTATATTCCAAAGACCAATAAATACTTTACGAATTCTCTTGCAATTATTCCATTACAGCTGTTTGCTTACTATGTTTCCGTGGGTAAGGGACTGGATGTGGATAAACCGAGAAATCTTGCAAAATCCGTGACGGTTGAGTAGAATTTGACACATTTTACATTTTTTACAGAACTTTGTCACATTTTGAACACAGAACGAAGGTAGAATTCTCCTTAGATAACAAGGAAAGGAGTTCTTCATTATGGAAAACAACTATTATGATAATATGAATAACCGGAATCAGACGAACCAGAACCAGACCAGCCAGGGGATGCAGGGACAGAACGGATACAATCCGTATCAGTCCGGAAATGCTTATGGCAATACTTATAACCAGAATCAGGGTTATAATAACACTTATAATGCCTATAATCCGTATCAGCAGCCGGCTGGCGGATCCACACCCATGCGTCCGAAGAAGAAGCACGGTTTTGGTGCGATGATTGGAAAATGTGCAGTAGTCGCGCTGGTCTTCGGACTGGTGGCAGGCGGTGTATTTTCCGGTGTCAGCTATGTGGGAACCAAGGCACTTGGAATTACAAACTCTATTGAAAAGTCAGACAATAGCGACACGTCCGATAAAAGTGCACAGGTAGAGCATACCAGTACAGGGAATGCGGCAGATCTTACAGATGTATCTGCCATTGCAAAGGAAGCAATGCCAAGCATTGTAGCAATTACCAATACCGGAGTGATTTCCTATCAGACTTTCTGGGGAACCCAGCAGCAGGAGAGTGAGAGCTGCGGTTCCGGTATCATTATTAAAGAGGACAATAAAAACCTCTATGTAGCAACTAACAATCATGTGGTGGCTGATGCCAGGACACTTACCGTTCAGTTTGTAGACGGGGAGACGGTCAGCTGTGAGGTTCAGGGAACCGATGCAGCAGACGATCTGGCTGTGGTAAAGATTGACTTAAAGAGCATTAAAGACAGTACATTACAGGCCATCAAGGTGGCAACGGTGGATGAAGATGCGAAAAATCTGGAAGTTGGCCAGGGAGTTATAGCAATCGGTAATGCACTTGGTTATGGACAGTCTGTGACAAACGGCATCATCAGTGCATTAGGCCGTACGGTAACTGTTGCAGATGAGCAGACCGGCCAGACCATTGTGAATAACAATATGATTCAGACAAATGCAGCCATTAATCCGGGAAATAGTGGTGGTGCACTTCTTAATGCAGCCGGTGCAGTCATTGGAATTAATTCCGCCAAGTATTCCGACACCAGTGTAGAGGGATTTGGATATGCGATTCCAATGTCCGATGCCATGCCGCTTGTGGAGCAGCTGATTGATAAGGGCGAGGTAGATCAGCCGAAGACTGCATTTTTAGGAATTAAGGGACAGGATGTTTCTTCCAATATTGCAAATTCCTACAACATGCCTACCGGTGTTTATGTATATGAAGTCGTATCCGGTTCTGCAGCTGAAAAGGCCGGGCTTCGTCAGGGAGATATCATTACAGAACTGGATGGTCAGAAGATGACCTCTATGAATCAGTTAAAGCAGTTGATTGCCGCCTATAAGTCCGGAGACAAGATTACCATTAAATTTGAGAGGCTGAATGATAATGGTTATGAGGAACAGAGCGTAAAGGTAACACTTGGTTCACAGTCCTATCATACCGGAAATCAGTAATATTCCTATTTTGTTAATGACAAATGCCGGGAAATGCGCTATAATAGATTGTCCGAATGTTTCGGGCAATCTATTTTTTTTAACAGGGAGCAAAAATGGAAAAATTAAAAGAACTGGTTTTACAATTCTGTAAATTTGGAATGGTTGGAACTTTCTGCTTTTGTATTGATTACGGACTGATGATTCTTCTGACAGAGTCGCATTTGATGACATACTATGCATCCAGTGCGGTTTCGTTTATCGCATCGGTGGTTGTCAACTATGTTTTGAGCATGCGCTTTGTTTTTGTGGCAAAGGAGGGCATGAGTAAGATTCAGGAAATAATGATTTTTATTACCCTCAGTATGGTAGGGCTGCTTTTGAACCAGATGATTATGTTTCTTGCAGTGGAATTACTGGGGATGTTTTATGCGGTGGCAAAAGTATTTGCAACCTTAATGGTTACTGCTTATAATTTTATATCCCGGAAGAAATTTCTGGAAGCATAGGCTTGTTCAGGAGGTAAGGAAGTATGAAGAAGAAAAAAATTGTAATTGCGTTGGGGCATGAGGCATTAGGTTCCACACTGCCGGAGCAGCAGAAGGCGGCAGCGCGTACCGCAAAAGCAGTTGCGGATTTTATCCGTGAGGATTATCAGGTTGTCATTACCCACAGCAATGGACCCCAGGTGGGAATGATCCATACGGCAATGAATGAGTTCTGCCGGCTGTATCCGGAGTATACGGCAACTCCCACATCGGTTTGTTCGGCAATGAGCCAGGGTTACATTGGCTATGACCTGCAGAATGCAATCCGTACAGAGTTGTTAAACCGTGGTATTTATAAGGCGGTATCTACAGTTTTGACCCAGGTGGTTGTAGATCCCTACGATGAGGCTTTCTATCATCCTGCCAAGATAATCGGCCGTGTCATGACAAAGGAAGAGGCTGAGGAGGAAGAAAAGAAGGGAAATCATGTGGCAGCTGTGGAAGGTGGCTACCGCCGTATCGTAGCTTCACCGAAGCCGATGGATATTGTAGAGATAGATGCGATCAGAGCTCTTTCTGATGCAGATCAGGTTGTGATTGCCTGCGGAGGCGGCGGAATTCCGGTTCTTGCCCAGAACAACAGACTGCAGGGAGCCAGTGCTGTTATTGAAAAGGATCTTGCAGCCGGAAAGCTGGCGGAGCTTCTGGATGCGGATATGCTTGTCATCTTAACCAGCGTGGATAAGGTCTGCCTGAATTTTGGGAAAGAGGATGAGATAAAGCTGGATACCCTTTCCTTATCCGATGCCAGAAAGTATCTGGCCGCAGGAGAATTTGCAGAGGGGACAATGGCTCCAAAGATTGAGGCAGCAATCGATTTTATCGGGGAATCTGCAATCCGTTCCGTATTGATCACTAAATTAAATAAGGAAGACGGCGAGCTGACCGGCGGAATGGGAACTTTAATTAAGAAATAACAGACTTTTGTATCTCAATTAAGCAGTGAGGAGGAAAAGATGGATCGAATTAAAAGTTTTACCATAAATCACGATGTACTGACACCGGGATTTTACATCTCCAGAGAGGATGGTGATGTGATTACCTATGATCTCCGTACCAGAAAACCAAATGCCGGAGATTATATGGACAATGCAGCCATGCATTCCCTTGAGCACATGTTTGCCACCTATATCCGGAACTCTGATATGGGAAATGATGTGGTCTACTTTGGACCCATGGGCTGTCAGACCGGATTTTATCTTCTGGTTCGTAAAAACAGAAGCCCGAAAGAGGTATTTGAGATGACAAAAAAGGTTCTTCAGCAGATTTACGACCATGAGGGTGCCGTCTTTGGTGCATCTGCAAAAGAGTGCGGTCATTACGAGAATCTTTCCCTTGCCGCAGCAAAGGCAGAGGCAGCAGCCTATCTGACGGTTCTGGAAAACCAGAAAAATATGGAATTTACCTATCCGGAATAGGACAGTTATAGAAAAGAAGGTTATAGAGGAGATAAGGAATGAAGATTGGTGTAATCGGTGCAATGCAGATGGAAGTGGACGGTTTAAGGGAGTCCATGGAACATGTGAGTACAGAGGAATATAGCGGTGTTACCTATGTGAGCGGTACCATTGGGGATAAAGAGGTGGTTGCTGCGGTCTGTGGAATTGGAAAGGTATTCGCGGCTATCTGCGCCGAGGCAATGATTTTAGAGTACCATGTGGATTATATTATTAATATCGGTGTTGCAGGAACCCTCTGTAAGGAACTTGGGGTTATGGACGTGGCAGTTGCCGACCAGGTGGTACAGCATGATATGAACACCAGCGCATTGGGAGATCCAATCGGTCTGCTTTCCGGGCTGGATCAGATTTTCCTGCCGGGAGACGAGAAGATGCGTAAGCTGCTGTGCAGCTGTCTGGAAGATAAGAACATTCACTATGAAGTGGGAACCATTGCCACAGGAGATTTGTTTTTGCATAAACCGGCGCAGAAAACACTCCTGCATGAAAGATTTAATGCAATTGCATGCGAGATGGAGGGCGGCTCTATCGGCCATGTATGCTATGTGAACAAGGTACCCTTTGCAATTCTGCGTTCCATTTCCGATGGGGAAGGCGGTTCCATGGATTATGCCACCTTTGCGGAAAAAGCGGCCTTGCAGTCCATAGATGTTGTGGTGGATTTTATTGAGCGGGCAGATGAACTGCAGGTCTGATGCAGGTTTTTTAATTAGTTGTATCTATTGCCCGGCTTTTTCGGCAGACGGTTCAAAAAACCGCAGTGTAACTGGGTACAATGTTCTATTTGGAAGGCTAAATGGAATATACTCTACAAAGAAATTATTTGTGGAGTAACTATGTTAAAAGTGATAAAAAAACAATTAAAAAAAGAGTCATGCAGGAAGCTCGGAAACGGGCTTCTTGTCATGGCTCTTATTTGCTGTCTGGTATTTGTCTCCTATCAGGCAACGGCTGCGGTTGTCAGCAGTGCCACGGCAGGGGGCAGGGAACTGCCGATTTACTGTGTGGACACCGATGAAAAAAAGGTGGCACTCAGCTTTGATGCCGCCTGGGGCGCGGAAGATTTTAAGCAGATCATGGAAATTCTGGATAAGCATAAGGTGAAGGTCACATTCTTTATGACCGGGGGATGGGTGGAGGATAATCCGGACTGCGTAAAGGAACTGGTAAAGCGGGGGCATGATCTGGGAAACCACGGGGAGCATCATTATGACATGACCACCATTTCCAATGCCGAGAAAGAGAAGGAGATAAAGGGTGTTCATGATCGGGTGAAGAAATTGACCGGGTATGAAATGTTTCTGTTTCGGCCGCCCTACGGTGCTTATGATAATGATGTTGTGAAAACGGCTTATGCTATGAAGTATTATCCCATCCAGTGGTCCGTGGACGCAGACGATACAGAATGAAAAGAGAGGCTGCATTTGAAATTTTAACTGACATCGGTTATACTTGGTATGAGGCGAAATGACGATTTGGAATATATTGGAGGCCTTTTATGAGTAAGAAAATAGCAATCGGAATACAGAATTTTGATAAACTTCGGGAAGGCGACTATTTTTATATTGATAAAACGGATTTTATCCGGGAGTGGTGGGAAAACGGAGATGACGTTACTTTGATCAACAGACCCCGCCGTTTTGGGAAAACACTGAATATGAGCATGGTCGAAGAATTCTTTTCCGTTGACTATGCGGGCAGGGGGAATCTGTTTGACGACTTATCCATTTGGAGGGAAGAGAAATACAGGAAGCTGCAGGGAACGTATCCGGTTATTTTTTTATCATTTGCGAATATTAAGGAGTCAGATTTTAGGACAACCAGTTATCGAATCCGACAGCTTCTAATGAAGTTGTACGAGAAAAATGATTTTCTGCTGGATGGAAATACTCTTTCGGATGGTGAGAAAGAGTATTTTCGGTGCATGGAATCCGAGATGAGTGAAGTTGATGCACCTATGGCTTTGTATCAGTTATCGGACTATCTTTGCCGGTATTATGGGAAAAAGGTAATTATCATCCTGGATGAATATGATACTCCGATGCAGGAAGCATATATAAAAGGCTATTGGGAAGACTTAGTTGATTTCACGAGAAGTCTCTTTAATTCCACTTTTAAGACGAATCCATATCTTGAGAGGGGACTCATGACCGGTATTACCAGAGTGAGCAGAGAATCTATCTTTTCGGATCTGAATAATCTGGAGGTTGTGACGACAACTTCAGAGAAATACGCGACTTCGTTTGGTTTTACCGAAGAAGAAGTATTTGAGGCACTGGATGAGTACGGATATTCGGATCGGAAAGCTGATATTAAGATGTGGTATGATGGATTTACATTTGGGAGCCACACGGACATATACAATCCATGGTCGATTCTAAATTTCCTTGATAAGGGAAAAATTGCTGCCTATTGGGCCAATACCAGCAGCAACAGTCTTGTGGGAAAACTGATCCGGGAGGGTGACGAAGATATCAAGGGAATGTTTGAGAATCTGCTGAAGAGGGAAAGTATCCGATGCCCGATTAACGAACAGATTGTCTATAATGAATTAGATGAAGAACCCGATGCAATCTGGAGCCTGCTTCTTGCCAGTGGGTATTTGAAAGTCATCCGTTATGAGGAAAAGATTGCCGGAAAAAGTCAGATGTATGAATTGGAACTGACAAATCTGGAAGTCCTTGATATGTTTTACAACATGGTCCGGGGATGGTTTAAAAAAACAGGGCGAAATTACAACCGCTTTGTAAAAGCACTGCTTGAAGGAGATCTGAAAGCCATGAATGTATATATGAATGATGTAGCCCTGAAAACTTTCAGTTACTTCGACACAGGCACTAAACCATCCGAGAGTGAGAATCCGGAAAAATTCTATCATGGTTTTGTCCTTGGACTGATTGTGGATCTGGCTGACGAATATACGGTCGTCTCTAACCGTGAGAGTGGGTTTGGCCGATACGACGTTATGATTGAGCCGAAGGATACTTCGAAAGACGCGTTCATTCTGGAATTCAAGGTTTATGACAGGAATTATGAAAAAACACTGGAGGACACAGTGGCTTCTGCCCTTGCGCAGATTGAGGAGAAAAAGTATGATACTGTGCTGACAGCGAAAGGCATTTCGGCTGAGAGAATTCATAAGTATGGATTTGCTTTTGAGGGGAAAAAGGTGATGATTGGATAAGAGAACCCGAAAAAATTTAGAAGAGACCGGATATGTTGTTAAAGCAGAGGGGGATTAATATGCCAAGTTTCATTAGAGATGTGGTACAGGAATTTACAAATAGTATGAAAATGCTGTTTGGAGCAAAATTGAGCCGTATTATGGTATATGGTTCTTATGCAAGAGGTGACTATACAGATTCTTCTGATGTTGATGTTATGATATTAGTGAAAATTCCTGAAGATCAAATTAGAGACTATACTGATCGGGTTTCAGATTGCGCATTTGAAAATTTGATGAAATACGGTGTCGATATTTCCCCAGTAGTAAAGAATGAGGCACATTTCAATGAATGGTCAGATAATTTGCCTTACTACCGAAATGTGCGTGATGAGGGGGTTATAATCAATGCAGGATAAAGATAGAGATTTATCTGGATATCGACTTTCGTTAGCACAGGAAACATTAGCAAATGCAAAATTATGTATGGATAATCAATTTTACCGGGATTGTATTAATAGATCATATTATGCAGCGTTTTATGCAATAAAGGCAGTATTGGCAACTGAGAGTGTTGATTTTAAAAGACATAAGGATGCTGTTGGATATTTTAATAAAAAATACGTTGCGAATGGTATTTTTTCAAGGGAAGCTGGAAAACGGCTGGGCAGATTGAAAATGGTTCGAGAGGAATCTGATTACAGCGATTTTTTTATTGCATCGAAGGAGGATGCGGAAAAGCAGTATGAAACTGCTGAACTAATTATCAAAGAGGCGAAGAAATACTAAAAATAATTTGATATAGTTTAGTTTTAAAACA
The DNA here is from genome assembly GCA_022772675.1 of Agathobacter sp. Lineage (GTDB taxonomy): Bacteria > Bacillota > Clostridia > Lachnospirales > Lachnospiraceae > Roseburia. The sequence goes on from JALEZW010000059.1 coordinate 73,454, forward strand.
AGAGGGGACTGCCGTATTACGGCAGTCCTTTTTGATGCTTGTATTATAGAGCAGATTGTTTCTGAATATACTGATATATAGCAAGCTTAGGAATGCGCCAGGTAGATTTGCCGATGCGCATTCCTTTTATTTTGCCTTGTTTTAAAAGCTCGTAAATGCGGTTCTTTCCTACCATAAGTATATTGGCGGCATCCTCTACCGTTAGCAGCGTCATGGTATCTTCAAATGAATCTGTGCAAATTTGGTTTTCGTCTAGTGAATTAAACATGCTTGATCCGTCCTTTCTTACATAGTTTTATTGATATGTTGGTCATGTAAACTTTTATCTAACCGAGTAATTCCGGGTGTATCGAATTACAAAGAAAGCAACATAGATGTAATCGAATAGGAAAGAGGTGGTACAAATGCTGACCAGAGTTTGTTTTTTTGTTTTTGTGAAAGATGGGCAAGAAAAGGAAAAATATCAAAAAGAAGGAGCAGTTAGTCATTCCCCATTGAGGGCTCTGGCGATTTTCCTTCTTGTGAGGAACGTGTAATATAAGACAATTATTATATGAAAATACTATAAGCTATAATTATAGTAATATATTATTCTGTAATAAATAAGAATAATATTAGATTATATGATTGTATTCATTTTTTATGGTAATTGTAAATGAAAGAATTTGACTGAATTTATGTAGGAGGAAGATAAGATGTGTGTAATCAAAGCTTTTTGTGGATTGAAGGGATATAAAGATCAGAACAGTGTTTTTGATGTATTAAACTATGCGTTTCAGAGCCCTTACTATTATTATAGGTGGACCGGAGCAGGATAATAAGGACAATCCTATGCACATAGGATATTAGATAAGGAAAGAAAGGGGGGAAAGTATGGTCATTAAAAACATACATAAACAGCCGGAAGAAGGCAAACAGGCAAAACGCCTGATCTACCAGGCGCTTGTCAGAAAATTAAACGCACCCAAAGCGGCTGCTAAGTCGTAGAATATCAGTTCTTTCTTAACAAATACAAAGGAAGGGAGGTGACCGGATGACTGATAAGCTGGAGGCAATTTATGTAAGGCAGTCAAAGGACAAGAAGGATTCGTTGTCCATTGAAGGACAAATTGAGCGGTGCCGGCTGGAGTGCAGCCATCCGGACACAGTTCTCGTATATGAAGACAGGGGGTTCAGCGGAAAGAATACAATAAGACCGGGATTTCAAAAGATGCAGCAGGATGTGAAGGAGGGGAAAATCAGTAAAATCATTGTGTATCGTCTGGATCGGTTGAGCAGATCCATTCTGGATTTTGGACAATTCTGGGATACGCTGGATCAGCATCAGGTGGATTTTGTATCAGTGAATGAGAAATTTGACACCAGCACACCCATGGGACGTGCCATGATCTACATCATTATGGTGTTTGCACAGCTGGAGAGGGAAACCATTGCAGAGCGTGTGACAGACAATTATTATACCAGAATCAAGCGCGGAAACTGGCCCGGTGGTCCGGCTCCATACGGAATGAAGAATATCAAGATTAAAGATGAAGAAGGGAGGGATGTACCTTCACTTGCATATACGGAAGAGTTTGAAATCGTAAAGGAAATCTTTTGCCGGTATGCGACAGAGGATGTATCATTGGGAGAAATCGGAAGGGATCTGACCAAGCGGCAGATTCCATGCAGAAAAAGGAAAGCAGGATGGGATAACGTGGCACTGGCAAGAATCCTGCACTCGCCTGTCTATGTGCAGGCAGACGAGGATATCTACCTATATTATAAGAGCCGGAATATTGGCAAAATATCAAATAGCATAGAGGAATTCAATGGAAACAGCTCTGCACAGGTAGTGGGAAAACGCGCCGGTAATGTGCGAAAATATACCAGTATGCAGGATCAGGTACTCTCTCTGACGAATTTTGAAGGAAAGATTCCTTCGGAGATATGGCTTAGATGTCAGTATCGTCTGGAAAAGAACCGCCAGATTGGAAATTCCGGGAAAGGAAAAAACACATGGCTCTCAGGCCTGCTAAAATGCGGAAACTGCGGATATTCCCTTACCGTTAGAAAATGGCACGACAAGAAATATCTGTACTGCAGCGGAAGAGCAAATTTACATATCTGCGACAAACAATCCTTTTCCCAGCAAGTGGACGAGGTGGAGGCGGAGGTTCAGAAAGAACTGGAAAAAATACTTAAAGAGTGCAATAAAGAGCAGATTCCGGTTGAAAATACAGAAAAGGAGCAGAAGATAAGAAAACAATTGCAGGAGATCGAAGATAAAATACAAAAACTTTTGGGATGCATGCAGGAGGCATCGGATATCTCTATGAAGTATATCAACAACGAGCTCGAAAACCTGGACAAAAGAAAATCAGAACTGCTAAAACTGTATGAAACACCCAGGGAGGATCGGAAAAAGTATTACAAAGGTATTCATTTTGCGGAGCTTGACCTTGAGGAAAAGAAAACGACCGCACAGGCATTTATCGAGAAGATCAATGTTTATGATGAAGAGATTGAAATCTTCTGGAAAATCTGAGGAAAACTATTCTTACGTGACAGCACTTGTTAGAATATAACCGTATTTTTCATGTGCAAATGAACTCGGAAAGCCTGTAAACACTTGATGTTACTGACTTTTCAACTGTATCGCCTGTGGACAGCCTGGACTGGAAAGATTACGGTGTGGATTCCATTATCAACACGGTATGCAATCACAAAGCACTGGGACCGGGGGCAATTATTCTCTGCCATAATGGAGCCAAATATACTGCCCAGGCACTGGATACAATGCTGACAAAATTGGAGGAACAGGGATATACGATCGTACCGGTTTCGGAGCTGATTCTGCGGGATAACTACCATATGGATGTGACCGGAAAGCAGATTGCGGATGAGACTTGATGGATTAACGCTGTCAGTGCGTCCCCACTGTTTCTGATCACACAGTCCCGCTCATCAATCATGATAACAAAGGGAGTTTTGTTTTCTGATAAATTGACATTAAAACATAACTGAGTTTACTCCCATAGGCAAGGGACTCTCCAAATACGGAGAGAAATATTGATTTATTTTTGTGCATATTGACAAGTTTTAAAGGAAAGAGTAAAATATTTTTTGGATATTTTTTGTAAAGGAGCAAAGGAGGAAACTATGAAAAAGAACTGAAAGAAATCAATGAGCTGATACGTTCCGGAAAAGGAACTTATATACCTGATTAGTACCTAAGGTGGCAGTATGTAAAATATGATGATTGGGGGAAAGAAATAATGCTATGGTTCCTGCTAAACTGGATAACGATACTGGGGGCAGGTAACAGACTTAGAATTTTCTTTTGGGAGGATGATAGATGTTTGAGTTTACAAATGACTGTTTAATTGGACATGAAGATCTGGATCAGGACCACCGGAAGATGTTTGAACTGTTAAACAGGGGAATATACGTGCTGCAGGATGAGTTTATAGTTGATAAGTACGACCTTATCAAGGATATTTTTCAAGAACTGTTAGAATATTCCAATACGCATTTTGCCAGAGAAGAAGCCTACATGATGCAGATAAGGGATGCGGAACTGATTATGCAAAGAGTGCAGCACAATCATTTTCGGAATGAGTTGTGGAAGCTTGTGGGAAAGAATATAGATGAATTTGATGACCAGATGGAAGTACTGAACGAAACCATGAATTTTCTTACAGAGTGGTTATATCAGCATATCATTGGCAGTGATGCACTGATTGGAAAATTAGAGCCTCTGGAAGAGTGGATGGTTAAGGAGAATCCATGTGAGTTTTCAGATGAGTACAAAACCGGTATTGTGATGATTGACGGAGAGCATCAGACACTTTTTGAGATTACGGGAAGAGTTTATGACATTTTAAAGGCCGGTGCCACAGAGAAAGATTCGGAAAGCATTATTGAAATATTACGGGAACTGCGTCAGTATACGGCGGAGCATTTTTCGGATGAAGAAGAATATATGAGAAATGTTAATTATGATGGGCTGGATGCCCAGATAAGAGCTCACAAAACTTTTATTGCAGAACTGGATGGTGTGGATGATAAAGAGATTCGAAAAAATCCTCAGGAATATGTAAAGAGTCTTATTGAATTTTTATTGGGATGGCTGATAAATCATATATTGAAGGTGGACATGAAGATTCCAAAAATGCAGTGATTCCTGTCTGCTGATGACAGCCGCTTCTTTCAAAAACGAGATGGTCGGTATTAAGGACAGGAATGTAAAAACTGCTTTGCAGCAGATTAAGGAAACGAAATGCCCGGACGAAGTGTCTGGGCATTTTGTTTGAAGTAGTTATTTAAAGTCAGAAATTTCTTTAAACTTGATCTCCTTACAGTTTTCGTAATAGGTATCATAAATTTTATCATATTTCGATTTGGATATTTTTTTCCCGTTATATTTCCAATCACTCACTTCATAGCAATTGTAGGATAGCTTTTTTGATACCCCTATTTTCCCATTTTGATAAGTCAAAACAGTGTTTTCAATAATATTCGCTATATTGCCTTTTTCGAAAGCAATGCCTTTACCTTTAGAAGAGTATCCGGAGAGATAAAGACGATATCCTTCGTAGCGATAGGAGTGCACTTTTCCATTTTTCAAATAATACAGTTTATATATATCATATAATGTCCCATCCTCTGGGATTTCGCCACACAGCAATAAAACGTTTTTTCCGTTTGACTTCGTAATCGTATAGGTGTCATATCCGGAATATTCTTTTTTTAGAGTGACATACTTTCCTTTCCAGGATTTCACTGCTTGTTCTGCATTGAATCCGTCTATTTTCTTTTTCCCGGCTTCTCTTTTCAGAATCCTAGTGAATGCTCTCTTTTCCGCTGACGATAAATGCTGTCCGGAAAGGGAAGGTGCCGCACTGACCGGTTCTGCCGCAGGCACTGCAATTCCGAAAAGCAGCAGTAGTGTGAGACAAAGCCCGATTACTTTCTTCATTCGATTCATTTTCATTTCCTCCTCATATATATTTTGAGATAGTATACTACGTGAAAGAATACTCTGTCAATCAAGTTGATACTTCTGAATTAAAAGAATAGTAATGGTTGTAAAGATTTTATAGTGCACAAAGCGCGCAAATTATATTTTGAGTTGCGCACTTATTTTTTAAAAGGATGTAGGAAAGGACTGACTTTCCTTCTGTTAAAAATGGATAAAAATACATGTAAATTATTGGGTATACTGACTATTGTAGACAACCAGCAGAGTGTGGTATAGTTAATTCATCAAACGAATAAACGGTTGCGCAATACGGTGGATTTTGGCAGAAGGAGAGGAAGTCAGGTTCGCCGTGTTTATGCAATAGTTTGGAGATTATTTTACATGGGAGGAACGATATGGGAGAAAGAAAAAGATGGAAAAAACGAATTGCCAGTGCAGTGCTGGCGGCTGCTATGGTTGTCACTCAGGTTGGAGTGTGGAATTATGGCAAAGAGAGTGTAGATGCAGCAGTAGATCATTTCCTGGATGATTTTAACGATGAGCAGATTACAGGATGGACACCATCATGGAGCGTAAGCAGCGATAATGTTACTTTTAAAGCGACAAGTCAGAGTTCGGCTTTTGAAAGTGCTGCATTGAATATCTGGTCGAAAGAAGAACAGAAGCTGACAGCTGATTATACAGTATCAGGTCTTACAGCAGGCACATATACATTATCTATGAAAAATGTGGGACAAAATCTGACTGCAAAAGTCAAGCTGTCCGGAGATGGAGTACTTGAGACATCCCAAGACCTTTCGTTTGGTGAATGGGGAAATCCCAAATTGAATACAACAGGGGAATTTACTGTTTCTAAAACAACGGATGTGACAATTCAGCTGGAGGTTGATTTTTCAGCTGACGGCTGGGGATGGATAGATGATGTGGAATTGAAAAAGGTGGAAGAAACTCCGGTAGAGGAAGGGTACTCCGTGCAGATTATACCAGACGAAGACTCTGTAGAAGCCGGCAATGAAATTACGTTAAAAGCAGTTGTAAAAAATGATGGAAAAGAGATTACAGATCTCGAGCAGGCAGGATTGCATCTTTATTGGTGGGATAATACGAATAATAGTTCTTCCTGGTTTGTGGATTATGAGAGTAAAAATGGTTATGCACTTTCATTAAAGGTAAAGCCGGAGCAGGCAGGAATCTATGAAATACAGGCAAAACTCCAGGACAAAGACTGGAAAGATCTTACCGTACAGAAATATGCTCTCAAAGTTGATGAGGCAGCCACAGCAGTCGAGGGAGACTTAAACATTACAAAGGTAAAAGAACTCTCCAATGATTTCATCATGGGAATGGACATCTCCTCTGTCATCTCCGAGTTTGCCAGTGGAGTGACCTATAAGGATTTTGATGGAAAAATAATTGATAATGTAACCGATTTCTGCAAATTCCTGGCATCCCAGGGAATTACCTGCATCCGTGTGCGTGTTTGGAACAACCCTTATGATGCTGCTGGAAACGGATATGGCGGTGGCAACAATGATGTGGAAAAGGCAAAAACGATGGCAGATGCATGCCGGGCAGCAGGAATCAAAATGCTTGTGGATTTCCACTGCTCGGATCTGTGGACGGATCCGGGAAAACAGCAGGTGCCGAAAGCATGGAAAAATTATTCTTTAGAGGAAAAGGAAAGTGCGCTGCAGCAGTTTCTGACAGATTCCCTGAACACCATTGACCCGGCAAAAGACACCGTCACAATGGTTCAGGTGGGAAATGAGACAACCAATGGCTTTATCGGAGAGACCGATACTACTAATATGTGTAAGCTTTTTTCCACAGGTGCTGCAGGGGTGCGTGCATACAATGACAAGGTAAAGGTAGTGATCCATGAGACAAACCCGGAGAAGGGCAATGTGACAAAATGGGCAAAGAATCTGAGTGATAACAACGTTAATTATGATGTGCTTGCCACAAGCTATTATCCATACTGGCATGGCACACTGGACAATCTGAAGTCTGAATTTGCAAAAGTAAAGGAAGATTATGGCAAGGATGTGATGGTGGCAGAGACCAGCTATGCCTATACCTTAAATGACAGTGATGGTCATGATAATACCGTTCGTGTGGGAAACAATGATACGGGAGAAAATACAACGGAGCCCTTTAATGAGCAGGGACAGGCCACAGCAATCCGCAATCTGATTGAGGCTGTGAATTCCGTCGGCGGACTTGGCGTATTTTACTGGGAGCCGGCATGGATTACCGTCGGTGATACCACGGGACTGACAGGTGCTGCTTATGAGGAACAGGTGGCAAAAAATAAGGCTGTTTGGGAGAAATACGGAAGCGGCTGGGCATCCAGCTATGCCAATGAGTATGATTCCAAAGATGCAGGAAAATGGTATGGTGGCTCTGCAGTAGACAACGAGGCAATGTTCTATCCGGACGGAACACCGACTCCGGGACTTCATGTATGGAACTATGTAAAAACAGGTTCCAAAACGAATGATGTTTATCTGTATTCCGTTGGAAAAGCAGAAGAACTGAATCGGACCATTAAGGTTGGTGAAAATGCAGACATTCCGGAAACGGTTACCGTCACCTATTCCACAGGAGAAGTACAGGAGCCTGTTACCTGGAATGCAGAAGAACTGGGTAAGATTGACCAGAATAAGCCGGGAGTTTATGAAGTGTCCGGTGTTGTGAATCTGACCAAAGAGATTACCCAGGGATTAAATAAAGGACAAAAGCAGGCGGAAGTAACCTGTAAGCTGACGGTTAAGCAGGCGAACCTGATTACCGATGCAGAGGATGCCGGTTTTGAGAAGGGAGAAAATTTCGAGGTAAGCGGCAGTGGAATTTCAGACATTCCGGCGAAAGATGACCCATATGAGGGCAGCCACAGTATGCACTGGTATTCAGCAGATGCAGCTGCAGGAACGGTAACTTATAATAAAGAAATCACGCTGGAAAGTGGAAAGTATAACTTTGAAGCTGTTGCACAGGGAGAAGGTACCGGGATTTCCCTTAATATCTTAGACCAGTCTGGCAAGGCGTTATTTGCAGGAGAGCAGACGAAACTGAATGGCTGGAGAAACTGGATGATTCCTCAGGTTCGTTTTTCCCTGTCACAGAAAGCAGTTATTAAGCTTCAGATTCAGGTAGATATGGCAGCGAAAGGCTGGGGAACGGCAGATAGTCTCTATCTTTATAAAACCGGAGAATACAGTGGTTCTTCTTCAGGGGGTTCAGAATCCGGTTCTGGTTCCGGAAGTACCCCAACTACTCCCGCCACCCCATCCACAGGTGACACAACCATTACCGAAAATCCGGATGGCACCACAACCGAGACAAAGACAGAGATCACAACGAACGAGTCCGGAAAAGAAGTAGAGGTAACTGTCACAACTGAGAAGGATGCAGCCGGGAATGTAACCGGCAGCAAGGAAGTTTCTGTGATTGCCGAGGCAGGAAAGAATACCTCTGCAACGGTTACTGTGGCAAAGGATGCGGATGGTAAGGTGACAGATGTTAAAGCACAGGTAACACAGAACGGAACCGGCAGCAAAACGAATGTGACAACCACGATTTCCGGGGATGTGGTATCCCAGATTGCAAAGGCAGCAGATACAGATTCGGTAGCAATTAAGGTTACTGTTACAGATTCCATGGGGAATACAAAGTATACGGTAAGCGCAGATTCCAAAGATGTAACTGCCGGAAATAAAATGAAGGTTGTTGCTGTTGACAAAAAGACCGGTAAATACAAGCTGGTCAATGGAAAAACCTATCAGGTGGCAGAGGATGGTTCTGTTAAAGTGAGTCTTCCGAAAGGAGCAGATTACGCACTCCTTTCCACCAAAGAGGCAAAGACCGTTGAAAAAGCAATCTTAAAGACCGTAGCACCGAAGAAGAGTACAGCTTCTGTGAAGAAAGGTAAGAGCACCAATCTTCAGATGAGCAGTAAGCTGGATATGGATAACGTAAAAAATATTACTTATAGCACAAGTAAGAAATCGGTTGCATCCATCAGTAAGAATGGAAAAATTACGGCAAAGAAAAAAGGAACGGTGGTTGTTAAGGCGAAAGTTACTTTAAAGAATGGAACAACCAAGACGGTTTCCATGAAAATCAAGGTGAAATAACACAGAAATGGAAATCCTCCATTGTATCGAAACTGCTCCTGTGCTATACTATTAATAATGACAGTTATAAAAATACTTGAAAAGAACAGGAGATGGGGGAAGTGACAAATACAGGGTTATTGATTTTTCTGGCTGCTGTAATTGGTATTGCAGTTCTTGGTGCGATTATCGCTGTGATTGCAGCAGTATCCGGAGCATCCGCAGCCATTGTGGACGAGGAAGACGGAGAGGAAAACGAATAATTACAAGAACTAGGTTATCATTTTTTAATTTAAGAAAGGTACTGCCGGGATGGCAGGCGGTTTGTCTCCTTTTTCGGAGGCAGGTCCTGTTTACAGGATTGCACATAAAAATAACCGCCAATCGGCAGTGCCTTTTTCTATTTTCAATATGCCACTTCTTAAGATGCAAATCAAATCATATTTTTTGCGCACATAGTGTGGAGCGATTCTAAAAAGAAAATGAAATTCTCTGGAAATTACTTGTAAATTTTTAACACCTACGTATAATGAAAACATGGCTGTCTCCTGAAACGAGACAGTTATAACACATTGACGTTTCCATAAACAGGAGGAATACATAATGATTTCCAAGTATAGCGTGAAAAAGCCGTTTACCGTGCTGGTGGGGGTAATCCTGGTGATTGTGCTGGGAGTAGTTTCACTGTCAAAAATGACAACGGATCTGCTGCCGGATATGAGCCTTCAGTATGCCATGGTAGTTACCACCGATATGGGGGCGGCTCCGGAGAAGGTGGAGAGCGAAGTGACAGCACCCATTGAGGCGGCCATGGCAACCACCTCGAATATTAAGAATATCAGCTCCATTTCCTATAACAGTTATTCCGTTGTAACTTTGGAGTACGAGCAGAATGCCAACATGGATTCGGTAGTAATTGAAATCCAGCAGAGTCTGGACCAGCTATCCGGTCAGTGGGATGATACGGTGGGGACACCCATGATCATGCGGATTAATCCGGATATGATGCCTGTCATTGCTGCTGCAGTTGATGTGGATGGCATGAATGCTGCGGAACTGTCGGATTATGTGGAGAATGAGCTTTCACCTGCCATTGAGAGTCTGGAGGGAGTGGCTTCCGTGAATACCACCGGTCAGCTTGAAGAACGGGTGGAAGTCACCATGAACCAGGACAAGATTGACAAGCTCAACAAAAAGATCAGAAAGAGTATCGACAAGGAGTTTGCCGATGCCCAGAAGGATATTGACAAGGGCAGGGATAAGGTAAAAGATGGTCAGTCCAGCATGGATTCAGGAAAAGACAAGATTAGTTCTGCCATCAATGATACGATGGATAAGCAGGAGGAACTGTTTCAGACGGAAAAAGACCTGAACAAACAGCTGAAGGAGTTAAAATCCCAGCAGAAATCCCTGACAAAGGTGCAAAAAGGAGTCCAGGACTTTATGCAGTCAGAGGCCTACACCGGTATTGTGGATATGGTAAAGCAGAATCCACAGGCTGCAGAAACGCCTGAGGTAAAAACCCGGATCAAGCAGTTAAATGCTGCAGTAAAGGAACAGTTTGCAGCATTAAGCGAGATGGGAATTACGGTAAAAACCTACGAGGATCTTCCGAATGCATCCGCAAAAATCAGCAAGATGCTTACTAAGGTGAATACCGGCATTACCACCATTGAGAGTGCTTTAGAGAATGTGGAATCAGGTAAGATTTCCATTGCGGCAGCCCTGGATAAATTGAATGCCAATGCATCCATTACGGCACTGCAGATGAGCACAAGTTCAGCAGATCTGGCAAATGCAGCTGCTTCTTTGGATACAGCACAGGATAATCTGGATTCGGCGAAGGATGATGCCTATGATGCAGCAGATTTAAATACGATTTTGTCGAAGGATACCCTTTCCGGTCTGTTTACCGGACAGAATTTTGATATGCCGGCGGGGTATGCCATGTCCGGAGATAAAGAGTATCTGGTTCGTGTGGGAGATGCTGTTTCCAGCGTGGATGAATTAAAGAATCTTCCCCTTTTGGATCTGGATATGGATGGGATTGACACGATCCGCCTGTCGGATGTGGCAGATGTGAAACTTGCAGACAATTCCGATGAAACCTATGCGGTCATCAACGGAAATCCGGGAATTATGCTTTCCATGGAGAAACAGACCGGATATTCCACAGGAGAAGTAACCGACCGGATTCTGGATAAATTTGAGAAGCTGGAAAAAGAAGATTCGAAGCTGCACCTGTCGGTTCTTATGAACCAGGGTATTTACATTGATATGATTGTAAAAAGTGTCATGCAGAATATGATCTTGGGGGCAATCCTTGCCATCTTTGTCCTGCTGTTATTCTTAAAGGATTTAAAGCCTACTATTGTCATTGCCTGTTCCATTCCGCTTTCCGTAATTTCTGCAGTTGTTCTTATGTATTTTACGGGAATTTCCTTAAACATCATTTCCATGTCGGGACTGATGCTTGGAATCGGCATGCTGGTGGATAACTCGATTGTTGTCATTGAAAATATTTACCGTCTGCGGTCAGAGGGCTATACGATAAGAAAGGCAGCAGTGGAGGGAGCCGGTCAGGTTGCAGGCGCAATCATAGCTTCCACACTTACCACGGTCAGCGTATATGCACCGATTATTTTCACAGAGGGACTTACCAGACAGCTGTTTATGGATTTGGCACTGACCATTGCCTTTACGTTAGTTGCCAGTCTTGCAGTGGCACTGACCTTTGTGCCGGCCATGTCTTCCGTGACATTAAAGCATACGAAAGAAATCCGCCATCCGCTTTTTGACAGGTTTAAAGAAGCATATGGCAGGTTTCTTGGTGTCTGTCTTAAGTTTAAGCCGGTGGTATTTATCGTGGCACTCCTTCTCCTTATAGGAAGTGCATATCTGTCCCTGTCAAAGGGGATGAGCTTTATGAACATGGATATGGAGACCAATCAGATTTCCGTTTCCATTGGGGCAAAGGAGGATGAGAAGCTGACCTTTGAGGAACTTAAAGGTGCTTCCAACCAGGTGATTGACCGAATCGCAGATATCAAAGGCATTGACACCATTGGTGCCATGGCAGGAGGTGATTCCACCGGAAGCATGATGAATTCCGGAGAGGACAGCGTCAGCATGTACATCCTTCTGGATGAGGAAAGCGGTGTGAAAGCTTCCGATGTGGCAGATGAGATTACAGAGCGGACCAGGGATATGGACTGTGATGTACTCTGCAACACTTCCTCTATGGATTTTGATGCTTACTTTGGAAATGGTCTTTCCATAAAGATTGAGGGCCGGGATCTGGATAAACTTCAGGAGCTGGCTTCCGATGTGGCAGGAGTTTTAAAGAATACAAAGGGAACCATAGATATTGATGACGGGCTGGGGGAGGTAACTCCGGAATTTACCATCAGCGTAAACAAGGAAAAGGCTGCAAAATATGGTTACACTGTGGCACAGGTTTTCCAGCTTGTGAATAAAGAGCTGGCAGATGAGAGTAGTGTAACTACCATTTCCACGGATATCAAGGATTACGAGGTATATCTGCAGACAGAAAAGCAGGCGGATCCAAAGCTTTCGGATATTAAGAAGCTGACCTTTACCTACAAAAATAAAGATGGGAAAGAGAAGGAGATTCCACTGACCAAAATCTGCGATATGAAGGAATCCACCACATTAAGCACTATCAGCCGTGATGCCCAGAACAGGTATCTTACGGTTTCCTGCGGCATTGATGAAAACCATAATGTTACATTGATCAGTAATAAGGTTCAGAAGGAAATCGACAAGCTGGATATTCCGGAAGGTTATTCCATTAAGATGGCAGGTGAGGATGAAAATATCAACGAGTCCATGGGACAGATGCTTTTGATGCTGGCTCTTGCCGTGATCTTTATTTATCTGATCATGGTAGTACAGTTTCAGTCACTGGTATCGCCGTTTATTATTATGTTTTCTATCCCCCTGGCATTTACGGGAGGTTTTCTGGCACTGTTTATCACCGGCCAGAACGTGGATGTCATTGCCATGCTGGGATTTATTATGCTGGCAGGATTGATCGTTAATAACGGTATTGTATTGATTGACTATATCAATCAGGCGAGAAAGGGAGGAATGACCAAAAAGGAGGCCATCATTGCGTCCGGAAAGACACGTATCCGCCCGATCCTTATGACGGCACTGACCACAATCCTTGCGATGCTGACCTCGGCTCTGGGATTTGGTGAGGGTTCGGATATGATGAAGCCCATGGCAATCACCATTGTGGGAGGACTTATTTATGGTACGGTTCTGACGCTGATTGTAATCCCGTGTATTTACGATGCTTTTAACCGGGAGAAGAGCATGGTGGAAGAGGAACTGTAATCGTAGAAATGCCTTGACAAAAAGTCGGAGCACAAGTATGATAATGTTAGATAAAAGCTTTGATAAAGAGGAGTACGCATGGGACTTCTGAAAGAGAATGGCATTCATCGGCTGGAAGATGCCTGCAGAAATAAGTGCGGAAGGTAGCTTTGGAGCCGGAATGATTAGAAAGCATAATGCACAGGCATTCCCGCGTCGTCCCCGTTAACGGACATGATGAGTATTGCAAAGGTGGTACCGCGATTTTTTCGCCCTTTGTGCAGAAAGGCTTTCTGTGCAGAGGGCTTTTCTTATCTGTGATGAATACTGCAGTTTACGACAGTTTTATCATGGAAAGAACATAGATGAATCCGGAAGTGACAGGATTTTGCCGGATGAGAAGGAGGATAACAGAAAACATGAGTAAGGAACTGAGTAAGACATACGATCCGAAGGATATCGAGGATCGTCTCTATAAGAAATGGGAGGAAAACGGCTATTTCCATGCGGAAGTAGACAGAAGCAAAAAACCTTTTACCATTATGATGCCGCCACCAAATATTACCGGTCAGCTGCATATGGGACATGCATTGGACAACACGATGCAGGATATTCTTGCCCGTTATAAAAGAATGCAGGGGTATAACGTATTATGGCAGCCAGGAACGGATCATGCTTCCATTGCCACAGAGGTAAAAGTTATCGAATCCCTGAAAGAGCAGGGAATCAACAAATCCGATCTGACACGTGAAGAGTTTCTGGATAAATGTTGGGAATGGCGTGAAGAGTACGGTGGACGGATTGTAAAGCAGCTTCGTAAGATGGGCTCCTCCGCAGACTGGGAGAGAGAACGTTTTACCATGGATGAGGGATGTTCCCGCGCAGTACAGGAGGTATTTACCAAGCTGTATGATAAGGGAATGATCTATAAGGGGTCCAGAATTGTCAACTGGTGTCCGGTCTGTAAGACATCCATCTCGGACGCTGAGGTAGAGCATGAGGAGCAGGACGGATTTTTCTGGCATATCAATTATCCGGTTGTGGGAGAAGAAGGGCGGTTTGTAGAAATCGCAACTACCCGTCCGGAGACCTTGTTTGGAGATACTGCGGTGGCGGTAAATCCGGATGATGAGCGTTACAAGGATATTGTGGGAAAAACCTTAAAACTTCCTATGACAGACCGTGAGATTCCGGTTATCGCAGACCCTTATGTTGATAAAGAGTTTGGAACCGGATGCGTAAAGATTACACCGGCCCATGACCCCAACGATTTTGAGGTGGGAAAACGCCATAATCTGGAAGAAATCATTGTGATCAATGATGACGCCACTATGAATGAGAAGGCTGGAAAGTATGCCGGAATGGACCGTTATGAGTGCCGGAAAGCGTTGGTAGAGGACTTAAAGAAAGAGGGACTTCTGGTAAAGGTTGTTCCACATTCCCATAATGTCGGAACCCATGACAGATGTCATACCACCGTAGAGCCCATGATCAAGCAGCAGTGGTTTGTGAAGATGGATGAACTCATTAAACCGGCTGTTGACGCTGTGAAAAATGGCGAGATCAAGCTCCTGCCGAAGCGTATGGAAAAAACCTATTTTAACTGGACCGATAATATCAGAGACTGGTGTATCAGCCGTCAGCTCTGGTGGGGGCACAGAATCCCGGCATGGTACTGTGATGACTGTGGAGAGATGGTTGTTTCTGTAGAGAGTCCGGAGGTATGTCCCAAGTGTGGATGCAGACATATGACACAGGATCCGGATACATTGGATACCTGGTTTTCGTCTGCATTATGGCCGTTTTCTACATTGGGCTGGCCGGATAAGACGGAGGATCTGGATTACTTCTACCCCAATGATGTGCTGGTAACCGGATACGATATTATTTTCTTCTGGGTTATCCGTATGATTTTTTCCGGTTATGAGCAGATGGGAGAGGCACCGTTCCATACCGTATTGTTCCACGGTCTGGTTCGTGACTCCCAGGGCCGGAAAATGAGTAAATCCTTAGGAAACGGAATTGATCCCCTGGAGGTTATTGATAAGTACGGTGCAGATGCGCTGCGTCTGACTCTGATTACGGGAAATGCACCGGGAAATGATATGCGTTTCTACTGGGAGCGTGTGGAGGCATCCCGTAATTTTGCAAACAAGGTATGGAATGCCTCTAGGTTTATCCTGATGAATCTGGATGGGGTTAAGCTTCATACACCGGCAATGTCTAAGCTGCATGCCGCAGATAAATGGATCCTTTCCAAGGTGAATACACTGGCAAAGGATGTTACGGAAAATATGGACAAATTCGAGCTTGGTATTGCGGTACAGAAGGTTTATGATTTTATCTGGGATGAGTTCTGTGACTGGTATATTGAGATTGCCAAGGTTCGTACTTATAAGAAGGATGAGGATCCGGAGTCTGCAAATGCAGCACTTTGGACTTTAAAGACGGTACTGGTCAATGCATTAAAGCTGCTGCATCCATACATGCCGTTTATTACGGAGGAAATATTCTGCACAATCCAGTCTGAGGAAGAGACTATCATGCTCTCCAAATGGCCGGAGTATAAAGAGGAGTGGAATTTCCCGGAGGATGAAGCTGCTATTGAGCACTGCAAGGATCTGGTAAAAGGAATCCGTAACGTGCGGACGCAGATGGAGGTTCCGCCTTCCAGAAAAGCAAAGCTGTTTATTACATCGGAGGATGCAGCAGTCCGCGACGTATTTGAGAATAATAAAGAGGTTTACGTAAATCTTGCCTCTGCAAGTGAGATTACGGTACAGGCCGACAAATCCGGTGTGGGGGATGATGCTGTATCAGTTGTGATTCCCGGTGCGGTAATTTATCTTCCATTGGAGGATCTTGTAGATTTTGAGAAGGAGAAGGAGCGCCTGAATAAAGAGAAGGAGCGTCTGACCAAAGAACTGGCCCGTTCCAGAGGCATGCTCTCCAACGAGAAATTTATAAACAATGCAAAACCGGAAAAGGTACAGGAAGAGAAGGAAAAACTTGCAAAGTATGAGCAGATGATGGCACAGGTTGAGGAGCGTCTGGCACAGATGAAGTAATTGAAAAGTCCAGGTGCCCGGGGTTTACAAATGATGCAGGAGGGGCTATGGAAGATATTTCTATGAAGAGTGCAAAGCTTCGGATTTCCCAGGATGGGATGGAAGCGTATCTGAGACTTGAACCGCCGGAAGCAGGGGAGGGGTATACCCTTGCTGAGCTGGAACGTTTTGTGCGTTCCCAGAGAGTGACAGCAGAAGTTGATGAGGCAGTAATCACTGACATGATCACCAACGGCACTTATATGAAAGAAGTGTGCGTGGCACGGGGGCAGGCTCCGGTCAATGGTACCAACGGCCGTTTTGACTATCGCTTTAACACCAATTTAAGCAGCAGACCGGTGGTCAGGGAAGATGGTTCCGTGGATTACTGGAATTTAAATACCGTTGAAATGGTTCAGGAGGGGCAGGTAATTGCTGTTTATATCCCTCCACAGGAAGCGGTAAACGGTATGAATGTCCTGGGAAAACCCATGATTGCAGTAAGGGGAAAACCGTTAGCCCCACTGCACGGGAAAGGATTTCATTGTGAGGAAGATGGCTGTACCTATGTGGCGGATTTTACCGGAAAGATAGAGGTTGTAAACGGACAGATTCGGATTTCATCCGTTTATGAGATTTCCGGAAATGTAGGACTTGCAACCGGAAACATTGATTATCGCGGGGATGTGGTGATTCATGGAGGCGTGGAACCGGGGGCAACGGTTCGGACCAGCGGCAGTCTTACCATAGACGGAATCTGTGAAAACTGTACCATTGAGGCATCCAAGGATATCATACTAAGATCCGGTGTACTGGGGGGGAACAAGACAACCATCCGCTCCGGAGGAAACGTCCATGCCAAGTTTTTTGAATACTGCAGGGTTGAAGCCAAAGGATACATTGAAGTAGAATATGCACTGGACTGCAGGATGGTCTGTTATGACCACCTGTATCTGACAGGGAAAAAAGGACTTATTATAGGTGGGTATGCATATGCCACCACCGGAATTGATGCAATCGTGATTGGAAATTCCACAGAGGTACCCACCAGAGTTCATGTAGGTGCCAGTGCAGAGATGGTTAGGGAACAGGCTGACCATCAGAAAGCCATGAGCGAAATTTCGGAGCTGATTGCAAAAATAACAGCAGGACTCAAACAGTATGATGAACTGGCAGCGAAAAAGGGTATTGATGTCAGCAAGGATAAAAAGAGAGTGGAGCTTCTCAGAATCCGGATGATGAAGCAGGCAGAGCTTGCAACCCATCAGAAGGAACTGGCACGTCTGTCCGCCATTATTGACAGGAGTGCCGGTGCAACAGTCAGTGTGCTTCGTTCCGTATATGCCGGAACAGTTGTATCGATTGACCAGAACACTCTGATGGTAAAAGAGCAGCAGGATTCCTTGAAGTTTCAAAAGAAAAATGATGGCATTGTTATGGTTTCCCTTGTCTGAAAGGCTCGGATTCTGCGATTTTTTATAAAAATTTTTACGAAAATCTACTTGCATATCTTTGCCGCTATATTATAATTAACTGTGTTAAGGAGTAGACGATGATCAATTTTGAAAAAGAACTGAAAAATTTTGAGCCAAGTCTGGAAGTGGAAGAGGCAGAGGCGGCAATTTATAATCATGATCTGACAGATGTTACAGATATCATTACCGATATTCTGCGTGAGGTACGTCCAACGAATCCGCAGATCAGATAATAGAAGAGGAAATTATGGTTTGTTATAGATGTGGGCAGGATGTTGGAAGGGCAAAGCGGTGCCCGAATTGTGGAGCCGATCTTGCCGTATTCTGGAAAGTTCTGCATATTTCCAATGCCTATTATAATCAGGGATTGGAGCAGGCAGGAGTACGGAATCTTTCGGGGGCTATCGTTAGTCTGAAAAACAGCCTGAAATTTAATAAAAATAATATTGATGCGAGAAATCTGCTGGGACTCGTGTATTATGAGATGGGAGAAGTGGTGAATGCACTCAGTGAGTGGGTCATAAGCCGCAGCTGTCAGCCGGAGAATAACCTGGCAAACAGGTATCTGAATGAGATTCAGCAGGATCAGGGAAGGCTGAATTCCGTGAATCAGACCATCAAAAAATACAATCAGGCCCTGCACTACTGTCGGCAGGACAGCAGGGATCTGGCAGTAATTCAGTTAAAAAAGGTGTTGTCTCTTAACCCGAAATTTGTGAAAGCCCATCAGCTTCTGGCACTGTTATATATGCAGGACGGGAAACTGGAACAGGCAAAGAAAACACTGCGCAATGCCGGAAAAATAGATACCAACAATACCACGACACTTCGGTATTTAAAAGAAGTAAATAAAAAACTGAAAGAGAAAAATCCATCAAAGAAACAGCAAAAGGATGATGATCTGATTTCCTATCAGAGTGGAAATGAGACGATTATCATGCCAAAGCGATTTAAGGAATCTTCCATAGGAGCTTCTCTTGTCTACATTCTCATCGGTCTTCTGGTGGGAACGGCGGTGACTGCATGCTTAATCGTTCCCAGCGTAAAAAATCAGGCTAAAGTGGAAGCACAAAAGCAGCTTCTGGAGGCCAGCGATACCATTTCCAGCAATGGACAGACCATCAAGGATCTGGAGAAAAAGGTATCCGATTTACAGGATCAGCTGGAAGATGAGACGGAAAACAACAAGAAAACAAAGGAACAGATTTCCACCTATGAGAATCTTCTCTCGGCATATGTAGCTTACCATGGCGAAAATGATGTGGAAACAGCAGGAAAAACGCTGGAGAAAGTTAAGACAAAATATCTTTCCCAGAAATCTAAAACCATATATACTGCATTAAATGAAGAAGTACAGGAAAAGTATCTTGCCAAGCTGTACCGGGACGGATACAGTGCATATTCCCACGGAAAATATGAAGATTCCGTGAAGCTGCTCAAGCAGATTGTGGATGAGGATGAAGATTACAATGATGGTTCTGCAGCGTATTATCTGGCTCAGTCCTACCGGAGAGGCGGAGATTTAGAGTCAGCCAAGCCCTATTATCAGTATGTGATTGATAATCATCCGGACACAGAGCGGGCAAGGACATCGCAGAATTATGTGGATGCAGAAGAATAAAAAAGTATAAAAAAGAATAGAGAAGAATGGAATTTACAAAAGACGTCACAGTATCAATACAATACTGAAGGCGTCTTTTTATTTCAGTAAGGAATTTTGCCACAAAGTGGATCCCTCCTTATTACATAGAAAGCACGTGAAACGTGCGGTTTTGCGAATATATGGAGCAGGGTCCTGAATTGAATAAGAAAGGAAAAAATA
Source organism: Agathobacter sp. (assembly GCA_022772675.1). Taxonomy (GTDB): domain Bacteria; phylum Bacillota; class Clostridia; order Lachnospirales; family Lachnospiraceae; genus Roseburia. The sequence continues at coordinate 93,217 of JALEZW010000059.1, forward strand.
TGGAACTGACATACGAAATGCAGGGGGACAGGCTGGTGGTTTCTGTCCCGAGAGAACTTGACCACCATGTGGCGCAGTCCATGAGCCGTGAAATTGATTTTCTGGCAGATACATGGCATGCAAAGACGGTACTGTTTGATTTTTCTGAAACGGAGTTTATGGACAGCTCCGGGATTGGGGTACTGATTGGCAGGAAGAAAAATATGGAGATGCATAACGGAACGGTTCTTGTGAGAAATCTTGGGGAACGGGCAGGAAAAATATTCGAAAAATCCGGTCTTAACAGAATCATTAAGGAGGAAAAATAAATGGAAGCACAAAATCATATGAGTGTCCGTTTCGATGCCAAATCTGTCAATGAGGGGCTGGCAAGGATGGTGGTAGCGGCATTTATGACAGATATGAACCCTACATTGGAGCAGATTGCAGATGTAAAAACAGCAGTCAGTGAGGCAGTGACGAATGCCATTGTCCATGGCTATGAAGAGGAGGAGGAAAAACAGGTGGAGCTGGTCTGCGACAGGAAAAACAGGCAGCTTATGGTATCCGTTGAGGATCACGGTGTAGGAATAGAAAATCTTGAAGAGGCCATGCAGCCATTTTACACATCAAAGCCACAGCTGGAGCGTTCGGGAATGGGCTTTTCTTTTATGGAAGCCTTTATGGATAAAATTGAGGTGAGTTCCAGACCGGGGGAAGGGACGAAAGTTATGATGTGGAAATACATAGAAGGAGACAGTGAGCAGTAAGGAGGAAACAAAAGAGGAAATCTGGCGGAAAGAAATTGCCCAGGCACAGGCGGGGGATAAAAAAGCCAGAGAGAGTTTGGTCACGGAAAATATGGGGCTTGTCTATATGGTTGTAAAACGTTTTACAAACCGGGGGGCAGATCCCCAGGAACTGTCACAGATTGGTGCCATTGGCCTGATTAAAGCAATAGACCGGTTTGATCCGTTGCTTCCCTATTCTTTTTCCACATACGCAGTTCCTTTGATCATGGGAGAAATCCGCAGGTTTCTCCGGGATGACGGAATGATTCATACCAGTCGCCAGATTAAAGACCATGCGAGAAAAATTGCAATTATCAGAGAAAATTTAAAGAAAACGGAAAATAAAGAACCCACATTACAGGAGCTGGTAAAAGAAACCGGGCTTTCTGCGGAAGAAATTGTGGAGGCAATGGATGCTGTGCGGGAGGTGGATTCTATTTCAAGACCGATTGCAGAGGATGGAGGGAAGGTGCTGACCCTTGAGGATGAGCTTGAGGACGGGCATCATTTTGAAACACCCCTTCTTAATCATTTAGCACTGAAACAGGTGCTGAATGAGTTGGAGAAAGATGAGGCAGAATTAATTGAACTTCGCTATATGCAGAACCGCTCCCAGACAGAGGTGGCACAGATTCTTGGCACCAATCAGGTGGCAGTTTCACGGATGGAACGAAAAATTTTGTGCAAACTTCGAAGAAAATTAAGTTAGAACTTTCGGATGATATGGAAGTCTGTTATAATAAGAGTATACGACTTGCTCCTCTGCTCCACAGGTCGGCGCAGAGCAGACATCCACTGGATGACCTGCGTCCTGCAATTCTACAAACATACAGGAGAAAAAAATATGGGAAAATATTTAAATGAGGCAGTTCTGCCGGAAACTTATGACAATTATGTTTTTGATCTTTACGGTACATTGGTGGACATCCATACGGATGAGGGTGCCCGGGGACTTTGGGAGAAGCTGGCGTTATTTTTCGGGTATTATAATGCCTGCTATCAGCCTGAGGAGCTGAAAGAAAGGTATGATGCTTTCGTCAGTGAGAGTGAACAGGCCCTTAAGAAAACGCTGGATGACCCCCGCTATGCCCATGAGTCATCGCCGGAAATTGAGATTACAGAAGTTTTTAAAAAGCTGTATGAAGAAAAGGGGGTAGCCGCAGATACAGAGCTGGCTGTTCATACGGGACAGTTTTTCCGTGTCCTTTCCACGGAATATGTAAAGACCTATCCGGGAACCCTTAAGATGCTGGCACATCTTAAGAAAATCGGGAAAAAGGTATATCTCCTGTCCAATGCACAGCGGATTTTTACGGCATATGAGATGAATGTGCTGGGAATTTCCAAATATTTTGACGACATTTTGATTTCCTCGGATTTTCAGACCAAGAAACCGGATGAACGGTTTTTCCATGCGGTGATCGATAAGCATCATCTGGACGTTTCCAGATCTTTATATGTAGGAAATGACAGCCGCTGTGATGTAGAAGGGGCAAAACGGGTTCAGATGCCGGTATTTTACATAAATTCCAATATTTCCCCGAAAGATGATGACGGAAAAGAGGCAGACTATATTGTAAAGGATTTTTCTTCATGGCAGTATAGCTGAGCCACAAAAGTCCGGACTCTCTTCCTTTTATGGAATAGGAGTTCGGACTTTCTGACATGGAATGTATTTATGCTCTTTCCTTTGAATCAGGTTCTAAATTGGTGGATAACACCTTCGCATACCACTTCAGGGAGGAAATCCAGGCTGCAGATACCTGTGGAATTTCGATTTTATGGAGCAGCATCTGGCGGGATACAGCCTCCCAGTCTGCCACTTCATATTTCATTATGAAATTCAAAACATCAGCCAGTTCCCCCTTATGATCCAGCAGGGCATTACGGATTTCTTTCGATACGCTTACCATGGACAGTGCTTCTTCCATGGTACAGTCCAAAATAATATCCAGTACGGAAAAAAGACCTACGAGAAACAGTTCCTGTGACCGCATACCCATTTCAAACACGTTAGCCAGCTCCTCTGCAAATTTCCCACGGAGAAGAGAAAGCCGCATCAGTTCATTTGGCTTGTCCGAGCAGAGCCGCTGGATTACGGCTGTCTGAATCCAGCGAACCAGCTCCTTTTGTCCCACCATGGAAACAGCGATGCGGACGGAGGTGATCTCGGAATTAAATGCACGGGTATTGGCCATGTGAAGCAGTGAAATGACTAATGCAGTGTCGCGGCTTATAATGTCGGCGGCTTTTGTTAAGTCAAAATCTTTTTCCTGAATCAGGTTTAACAGCTCAATATAGTTGATTTTAAGAGGAGAAACTGTGTGTTCTCCTTGGGTGATGGGGGTTCTGAAAAAAGTTCCCTCAAACATCTGAATCAGCTCTGACTGGCAGAGCTGTCTGTAGATGGCCTGATCCGGGATATTTCCGGCGCAGATGGCGGCATCCGGATATAACATCTGAAAATAGAGGGCAGCCTTGGTGACATCGGTTTCCCTGCAGTCAATCAGAATATAATCCATCTGGGATAAAATCGGTTCGTAATCCTCATAACAGCGTACCGGAAGATTACGGATGGCAAAGTGGTAGCCGAAGGTGCGGAGTGCACGGATACGGTCCGTATACATGGCAACCGGTGGGAAACTCTGATCTATTAAAAGGATGGGTGCATCCTTGGGATTCTGGCACTGGGACTCCAGATCGGAAAAAATGGATATATTGTTAATGGAGACAAAAATCGGTTTGTTTCCCGAGAGAATACCGGTACCCAGCTCCTGAATTAATTCCAGTCCGTCCGCATAGGCAGCTCCATCGTATTTTCTGGAACCCAGCAGACTGGGATTGGTAAGAAAATTCTGTTTTCTGGTAAACAGGGAATAGGCACTGACGGTCATATTCCGGTCAAAAAAAGGAATGAGTGTAAGCAGCATAAGCATCTCCTGTTCTGTAATGTAAAAACCCGACATACATTTGTTAAATATATTACATTATACTATGAAATGGGAAAATAAACAAATGGTAAAACAGAAATTTCTTGCCTTTTCAGATTTTTTGTGATAAAGTACATATGTTCCGAATAGGGAAACGAAGAGTGATGACAGGAGTCACACGAAGGGGTACACCACCGTGGGTGTAGCTTTTTTCGTGTGGCTCTTTATATTTCGCAAAAAAGGAGGCACCATGGTACATATCAATGGAAAAGATGTAGATGCTGCAGGTAAAACTTTAAAGACCTATCTGGCAGAAAATGATTATGAGGAGGGAACCTTTGTTGTGGAGTGCAACGAAGAAATTATTCATAGGGAGGACTATGCAGACTATGTACTGAAGGATAAAGATGTGATAGAAATCGTTCAGTTTATGGGCGGCGGTTCAACAGATACTACAAAAGAAAGGACAGATAACATGAGTAACGATACTTTTACACTGGGAGGAAAAGAGTTTTCCTCAAGATTTATTTTAGGTTCCGGAAAATATTCCATGGAGCTGATTAAGGCGGCTGTAGAGAATGCAAAGGCAGAAATCATCACACTGGCAGTGCGCCGGACAAATACCAGAAAGAAGGAAAATATTCTGGATTTCATTCCGGATAACGTGACGCTTCTTCCCAATACCTCCGGAGCAAGAGATGCAAAGGAAGCCGTAAGAATCGCACATATGGCCAGAGAACTGGGGTGTGGAAATTTCATAAAAGTTGAAATTATGAAAGACAGCAAGTATCTTCTTCCGGATAATGTGGAAACGGTAAAGGCAACGGAAATCCTGGCAACGGAGGGATTTGTTGTTCTGCCTTATATGTACCCGGATCTGTATACAGCAAGAGATCTTGTGAATGCAGGGGCGGCGGCAGTTATGCCTCTGGCTTCCCCCATTGGCTCCAATAAGGGACTGGCTACTAAGGATTTCATTCAGATTTTGATTGACGAGATTGACCTGCCGGTTATTGTGGATGCGGGAATTGGCCGTCCGTCCCAGGCCTGTGAGGCAATGGAAATTGGAGCAGCAGCTGTAATGGCCAATACGGCAATTGCAACAGCAGGAGATGTTCCGGCCATGGCAGGAGCTTTTAAAGCTGCTATTGAGGCCGGAAGAAGTGCTTACCTGGCAGGTCTTGGACGTGTTCTGGAGCGCGGGGCATCCGCATCAGATCCTCTGACGGGATTTTTAAGGGATTAGGAGGCATGGAAAAATGGCAGAAAATCAGTTTTTTGTAGATTCCGATAAGTTAAGTGAGGAAGCCTTGGCACACAAGCATTTGCTGGAAAATGATCCCTCCTGCAGAACCAATCACATGGAATACATGGAGGGGATGGAGCAGATACACTCAGATATCATGGAAAAAGTCTTAAAAGAAATGGATTCTTATGATTATAACAGCTATACGGCAAGGGATGTGCAGAATGCATTAGAGCATGAGACCTGCTCCATCCAGGATTTTAAGGCACTTCTTTCTCCGGCAGCTGAGCCCTTTTTAGAGCGTATGGCACAGCGGGCAAAGACAGAGACCAGTAAGCATTTCGGAAATACGGTTTATCTGTTTACGCCCCTGTATATTGCCAACTACTGCGAAAATTACTGTGTGTACTGTGGGTTTAACTGCTACAATGATATTCACAGGAAAAAATTAAGCTATGAGGAAATTGAGCATGAGATGAAAGTCATTGCAGATTCAGGAATTGAGGAAATCCTGATGCTGACCGGCGAGAGCCGGGCCCAGAGCGATGTAACTTATATCGGAGAGGCCTGTAAGCTGGCCAGCAGGTATTTTAGAAATGTAGGCCTTGAAATCTATCCGGTCAACAGTGATGAGTACCGCTATCTCCATGAGTGTGGGGCGGATTATGTGACAGTATTTCAGGAGACCTATGATTCTGATAAATATGAAACACTGCATCTGATGGGGCATAAGCGTGTGTTCCCGTACCGGTTCGAAGCCCAGGAGCGTGCGCTGATGGGCGGCATGCGGGGTGTGGGATTTTCTGCACTTTTGGGGCTGTCGGATTTCCATAAGGATGCCCTTGCCACCGCACTGCATGTCTATTATCTGCAGCGGAAATACCCCCAGGCAGAGTATTCCCTTTCCTGCCCCAGACTCCGTCCCATCATTAATAATGAAAAGATAAATCCGCTGGATGTCCATGAGAGACAGCTCTGTCAGATTCTGTGTGCATACCGTATCTTTCTCCCGTATGTGGGAATCACGGTTTCATCGAGAGAACAGAAGCATTTCCGCGACGGCATCGTAAAGATTGCTGCCACCAAAATTTCTGCGGGAGTTTCAACGGGAATCGGGGATCATGAGAGCAAATACACGGGAAAGGAGACCGGAGACTCGGGAGACGAACAGTTTGAAATCTCCGACGGCAGAAGCTTTAACGAGATGTATTCAGATATGGAGAATGAAGGACTCCAGCCGGTATTAAATGATTATGTCTATGTGTAGAAAAATCTGTGTGACCAACCGGGGTCTTGCAGTTCATGATTTCAGTGAGCAGATAAAGAGGGTGTTGGATACGGAACCCTATGGGATAATATTAAGGGAGAAGGATTTAAGTGAAGAAGATTATTCCATTCTGGCAGAGCAGGTGGCAGAACTCTGTCATGGCACAGAAACAAAGCTGATCCTTCACAGCTTTCCGGAGGTGGCAGATAAACTGGGAATCAGGGCATTGCATATGCCTCTTCATAAATTTCTGGAGATGCCAAAAATGCAGAAAAAAAAGTTCTCTGCGCTTGGGGTTTCCGTGCATTCTCTTATGGATGCTGTTTCAGCCGAAAAGGGCGGTGCCACCTATCTGACAGCCGGGCATATTTTTGTGACGGATTGTAAAAAGGGACTGGCTCCACGGGGACTGGAATTTTTAGAGGAGGTCTGCAGGAGTGTTTCCATTCCGGTTTATGCAATCGGGGGTATCCATGAAGAAAATATGGATTCCTGCATACACGCCGGGGCTGCCGGGGTGTGTATGATGTCAGAATATATGAAATTATGGTAAAAATTCGACAAAAACGCAACAAGTAGTATTAAAAACTACATAAAGTGGTAGACATATCATAAAAAATAGGGTACAATGGCTTATGTTGATTAAGAATCATTTGGGAAACAACGGATAACACAAAGGGATTAGAATGAGTAAGCAAAAGAAAGTAATTTATTACCACGATGAGCTGAATGATGAGTTTGCCGGAGATGATATCAAGGCAAAAAAGATTGATGGCAGTTACCGGTATTTAAGAGAAAATGCCTGGGGACGCTTCCTGCATGTATTCTGGTACCGGATCGTGGCACTTCCTCTTGCAAAGCTGTATATGAAGCTATATTTTTCCCATAAAATTGTAAATGTGGATGTGCTGAAAAAGGCTGGAACAAGCGGGTATTATCTCTACGGAAACCACACCCATTTCCTGGCGGATGCTCTGGTGCCTACTTTGGTTAATATGCCAAGGGAGACGGCTGTCATTGTGCATCCCAATAATGTTTCCATGCCGGTTTTAGGGAGAATTACTCCTTACCTGGGGGCACTGCCGCTTCCGGATGACAGGGAGGCAATGAAACATTTTTTGGAGGCCATATCCCGGCATACCGGCCGCGGAGAATGTGTTATGATTTATCCGGAGGCACATATCTGGCCGTTTTACACGAAAATCCGTCCTTTTAAGGACACTTCATTCCGTTATCCGGTGCAGCAGAAGCTGCCGGTTTTTAGCCTGACGAATACTTATCAGAGGAAAGGTAAGAAAAAACGCCCACAGATGGTGACCTATATTGACGGGCCCTTTTATCCGGACCAGTCTCTGCCGGTGAAAGAGCAGAAGAAACTGTTAAGGGATCAGGTGTACCACACCATGGTGGAGAGGGCAGAAAACAGCAATATGGAAATGATTCAATACATAAAACAGTGACAGGGGTTAACATGAGAAATATTCTTTTCTGCGGAAACGGTAAGGTGTTTGACGGAGTGCTCACCTGTATGCTTTCTATCTTAAAACGGACAGAGGCAAAGGAACCGTTCTGCTTTTATATTTTTACCATGGATGTGACCAGAATCAAGCCTGAGTACACACCGATTTCCGGCCGGATGATTGCATTTCTGGAAAAAACAGCCAAGGAGTACAATTCAGGGAATCAGGTAGTTTCTGTGGATGTAACCGGCCTTTATGAGAAATGGTTCGGAGGATGTCCCAATGAGGATGCCTACTGTTCTCCCTATACGCTGCTGAGACTTTTGGCGGATCTTGTTCCGGGAATGCCGGACAAGCTTTTGTATCTGGATGTGGATATTCTGTTTCAGCGGGATATCAGGCTTTTATATGATATTGATGTGTCGTCTGTGGAATATGCAGCAGCACGGGATCATTATGGCAAGTATCTGATCAATCCCCGTTATATCAATGCCGGAGTGCTGCTTCTTAATATGGAAGAGATTAAAAAGAATGGGCTCTTTGCCAGGGCGCGAAAGCTGATTCAGACAAAGAAGCTTGTGTTTGCGGATCAGAGTGCGATTATCAGAAGCACCCATTCCAAAAAGCTGCTGCCGCAAAAGTTTAATGACCAGAAGTTTTTGCATAAGCACACGGTAGTGCGCCATTTTTCAAAGCGGTTGTTTTATCTTCCGTATCCCCACACGGCGAATATCAAGCAGTGGGATGTGAGCAGCCTTCACAGAATCTTTCATTACTATGAGTTTGACGACATTTTGTATGAATATATCTATCTGAAAAAGCGGTTTTTGAAGGAGGAAAATTTACAATGAATGAACAGAAAAAAGTGCCGGTTTTTTATGCATGCGATGACAATTTTGTAAAATATACCATGGTCTCGCTGCATTCCATGATGGAAAACGCTTCAAAGGACAGGCAGTATGAGATTCATATCCTGCATACGGATATCTCGGAGAGAATGCAGAAGCTTCTTAAGGAAATGTCCAATGAGAATTTTACCGTGCAGTTTGACAATGTGACGGATTATCTGAAGTCTATCAGAAATAAGCTGCCTCTTCGGGATTACTATTCTAAGACTACATATTTCAGGTTATTTATTGCAGAGATGTTTCCGGAGTATGAGAAAGCAATCTATATTGACAGTGATACCATTGTGCTGGGAGATGTGGCAGAGCTTTATGATTATGAACTGGGAGATTCCTATGTGGGAGCCTGCAATGAGCAGGTAATGATTCAGGAGGATGTGTACGGAACTTATGTGGAACAGGTAGTTGGAGTAGAAAGAAACAATTATTTCAATGCCGGCATGATTGTGATCAACTGTGAGCAGTTCCGTAAAAACCATGTGTTAGAGCAGTTTATGGAACTCTTACAGATGTACAATTTTGTGGTTACCCAGGATGAGGATTACCTGAATCTGATCTGTCACAATAAGGTATGCTGGCTGCCCCAGAAATGGAATGTGGAGGTGTTCGGCACCCTGGCCTGTCCGGAAAATGAAATCTGTGTACTCCACTATATCATGGTATCCAAGCCGTGGCATTACAGAGACTGCAGAATGCAGGATTACTTCTGGAGATATGCGAAGGAGACACCGGTATATGATGAGATTATGGAAGTGTTAGACAGCTATACGGATGAGGAGAGGAAAAGAGATGCAGAGTCCTGCGACCGTCTGCTTCAGACTGCAAAGGACGAGACGGCAAATGAGAATAACTATATGAACCTTGTCCGTGCAGGAAAGTTAAAATCCAGGGACCGGCTGGAGGTTTTAGAGAAAATCGCCCGCTACGAGAGAGAGGGACGTTTCAGCGAGGATGTTGAGGAGGATCCCCCCACCCGCGAACTAAAGCCCAATGAAATCGATTATCTCCGTAAGAAATTAAAAAGTAAGATTAAGACAAAGCTCACCTACAAGGTGGCCCGGGGATTTTTAAACCGGATTATTGAAAATAAACAGTTGATTATCAAAGATGTGATCGGTATCGAAAATATGGATGCATTAAATTCCGGTGCGGTCATTACCTGTAACCATTTCAATGCTTTTGACAGCTTTGCAGTGCAGATTGCTTATGAGAAATCAAAGCAGTGCAAAAAGAGACGGCTGTACCGAGTGATCCGTGAGGGAAATTATACCAACTTCCCGGGCTTTTACGGGATGCTCATGAGAAACTGCTATACTTTCCCGTTAAGTTCCAATAAGGATACCATGAAGAAATTTATGAAATCCATGGATACGGTGCTGCAGCACGGAGATTTCATGCTGGTTTATCCGGAGCAGAGCATGTGGTGGAATTACCGGAAACCCAAGCCGTTAAAGAAGGGGGCATTCACTTTTGCGGTTCAGAATAATGTTCCGGTTCTGCCTATTTTTATTACCATGCAGGACAGCGACATTATCGGTGACGACGGCTTTTATGTGCAGGAATATATTATCCACATCGAGAAGCCGATTTACCCGGATCCTTCTAAGAGCCGTGCTGAGAATATCGCATGGATGCGGGATGAGAATTACCGCATCTGGAAAGAAATTTATGAGAAGTTTTATGGGATTCCGCTGGTGTATGACTGTGAGAAGGATGCAGGCTGATGGGATATTGACTGAATGAAATATCATGATATGAGTGTCAGAAGTCCTTTTGACCCTCATATCATATTACTTAACATGGAGTATCGTTTAAATAGGGAAAAATGGGTATGTACTTACATTTTCGTAGGTATATACCTATTTTTTATTAGTACTGTGACTGGGAATTGCCACAATGTTAACTTTACTATAAAAATAGGTTGACAATCAAATGCCATCCTCGTATAATGGGTACCGTGTTGGGACACATCCCATACATAGGAGGAAGAAATTATGGATATGAAAAAATTAGCATCCGAAATTATAGAAGGCAGACGGCTGAAACGCGGGGAGAATCTGTCATTTTTCGTGGATGCAGATTTAAATGAACTGGCAGAGGGTGCGGAAAGCATAAGAGAGGCACTGTGCAGCAATCATGTGGATTTATGCACCATCATCAATGGCCGTGCAGGGCGCTGCGGTGAGAACTGCAAGTTCTGTGCCCAGTCTGCCCACAATCACACAGGCTGTGATGAACACGGAATGCTTGCACCGGAGGTAGTGCTTAAGGATTGTAAGGAGCGGGAGGCATCCGGTGTGCATGCTTACTCTATTGTAACGGCGGGACGTACCGTTGAGGGAGAAGACCTGGATCTTCTGGTGAAAACCTATGAACTTTTGAAAAAGGAATGTAAGCATGTCCGGCTATGTGCTTCCCACGGTCTGCTCAGTGCGGAGGCCTTTGCAAGACTTAAGGCGGCAGGTGTGGAGATGTATCATGAGAACATTGAGACTTCGAAGCGGAATTTCCCGAATATCTGCACCACTCACACCTATGAGGATAAAGTCCGTGAAATCAAGATGGCAAAAGAGGCAGGACTTACGGTCTGCTCCGGCGGTATTATCGGTATGGGCGAAACCTGGGAGGACCGCATTGATATGGCAGTCTCCTTATCGGAGCTGGAAGTGGAGTCCATTCCCATCAATGCCCTGATTCCTGTGAAAGGAACGCCGCTTCAGGATCTGCCGAAGCTTACTGAGGATGATATTATCCGCACGGTGGCTATGTTCCGCTACATTAATCCTACCGCAGATATCCGTATGGCTGCCGGCAGAAATTATTTTGCGGACGGTGGAAGACGGCTGTTTGAATCCGGTGTCAATGCGACGATTACCGGAGATATGCTTACCACGGTGGGGAATAATACAAAGCAGGACATGGAAATGCTTACGGACATGGGATTTGATGTCAGCCAGCAGAAATGAGTGTGAAGTACAGTTTATGCGTATTGTTTTGCAATTGTCCCATAAAGAGCCCTGGCGGCAGGCGGATTCCCGCCCCAAAAGTATGGGAAGGTTAAGTAACTGAAAGAAAGAGAGAACGAAAATTATGAAAGACAACAAGACATTATCTATCAAAAATATAGCTGTCATCGGAGTGATTACGGCCATTACCTGTATTCTGGCGCCACTTTCCGTTCCAATCGGTCCTGTGCCGATTTCCCTGACAAATCTGGTTATTTATTTTGGACTTTATATTCTTGGAACAGGAAAGGGAACCATCAGCTATCTGGTTTACCTGCTGATTGGTCTGGTAGGAGTTCCTGTATTTTCCGGTTTTTCAGCCGGACCGCAGAAATTGTTCGGGCCCACCGGTGGATATCTGATCGGTTTTATTCCAATGGCAGTGATTGCAGGAATTTTTATTGAAAAATCCGGCCGTAAATTTGTATTAAGCATGGTAGGAATGGTGCTTGGAACAGCAGTGTGCTATCTGTTTGGAACAGTATGGCTGGCTTATCAGGCACATATGGGATTTGGTGCGGCAATGGCAGCCGGTGTATATCCGTTTATTATTGGGGATTTGATTAAGATGGTGCTTGCAGGACTGGTTGCACCACAGATTTATAAAGCCCTTGTCCGGGCGAATGTGATTGCCGTGGCACAGGCAGCATAAAGGACATCCGCCAAATAGGTACGGACTATTTCGATTTCCACCCCATACACTCCCAGGGAAAAGGAAAAGACAGGTACAATAGTCATCATCCTGCATATCATATATAGAAAAGTGTAACTGGACGTATCTATGAATTGTAAATGCTACGGGAAAGCGAAAGATTATGGACCGAACCCTTATGTAACAAATGTGGGTGGAATGGCAATGCATAATCCGTATTTCCGGTCTGCGTTGTGGACCGGCGATTATATGCAGATGACTCTGATGAGTATACCGGTGCGGGGAGAAATCGGCTGGGAGGTGCATAAGGATACCGACCAGATACTTCGGGTAGAGCAGGGCGCAGGTGCTGTTATCATGGGAAAATGTGAAGAACATCCGGATATGAAAGGGAGAATTTCCATGGGAGATACCATTTTTGTTCCGGCAGGAACAGGACATAACATCGTGAATATTGGAGGAATCCCGCTTCGGCTGTCTTCGATTTATGCGCCGCCGCATCATCCCTTTGGGACGATTCACCGGACAAAAAAAGAGGCGGAACGGGCGGAGTCAACGAAAAAGTAAGAGCATCCGTCTTAAAAGAAAACAGATAAAAAGCAGGCAGTTGTCAGATAGCTGCCTGCTTTTTAAATTTTTGCTGAAAATTCCTACGACAATTCCAGTTTTCCAGTATACAGCTGATAGTAAGTGCCCTTCTGCTTTATCAGCTCCTCATGGTTGCCCCGCTCAATGATCTGCCCGTGGTCAAGGACCATGATGGCATCACTGTTTCGGATGGTGGAAAGTCTGTGGGCAATGACAAATACGGTCCGTCCCTTCATCAGGTTATCCATGCCCTTCTGGACAATGCTCTCAGTGCGGGTATCGATACTGGAGGTGGCTTCATCGAGAATCAGTACCGGCGGGTCCGCAACGGCAGCCCTAGCAATGGAAAGGAGCTGTCTCTGTCCCTGTGACAGTTCTTCGCCATCACCACTTAACATGGTGTCATAGCCCTTCGGCAGCATCCGGATAAACTGGTCGGCATGGGCCAGCTTCGCAGCACGGTAAATGTCTTCGTCTGTTGCCTCCAGATTTCCATAGCGGATATTTTCTTTGATGGTTCCGGTAAACAAATGGGTATCCTGCAAAACAATGCCCAGGGAGTGGCGCAGATCCTCCAGCCTGATCTTATTGATGTTGATACCGTCGTAACGGATTTTCCCCTCTTTAATGTTGTAAAAGCGGTTGATGAGATTCGTGATGGTTGTTTTTCCGGCACCGGTAGAACCCACGAATGCCAGCTTCTGGCCGGGTTTTGCATAGAGGCTGATATTCTTTAAAATCACATTGTTATCGTCATAGCCAAAGGTGACATTTTCAAAACGGACATCTCCGGTCAGCTCGGTGTAGGAAACCGAACCGTCAGCGGAATGGGGATGCTTCCATGCCCACATGCCGGTATGCTCCTTACATTCTACAATATTTCCGTTTTCATCTTTTTTCATGTTGACAAGTTTGACATAGCCTTCGTCAGTTTCCGGTTCTTCATCGATGAGAGCAAAGATACGCTCCGCACCGGCCAGAGCCATAACGATGGCATTAAACTGCTGTGCCACCTGCATGAATGGCTGAGTAAAGCTCTTGGTAAACTGCAGGTAGGATGCCATAACACCCAGAGTGATGCCCCCAACGCCGGAAACGGAGAGCACACCACCCAGCACTGCGGTCAGGACAAACTGCAGGTTTCCGATGTTTCCGATGACAGGTCCCATCATGTTGGCATATTTGTTTGCCTTTGCAGAACTTTCAAACAGAGCTTCGTTGTATGCATCAAATTCTGTTTCTGATTTCTGCTCGTGGTTAAATACCTTTACCACACGCTGGCCGTTCATCTGTTCTTCAATGTATCCGGTCACGTCTGCTATGGATTTCTGTTGGCTGACAAAATATTTTCCGCTGTTTCCGCCGATTTTGTTGGTTACAAAAACAAGAACAAAGATGACAGCAATGGCCAGCAAAGTCAGAAGCGGACTGAGGAGCAGCATGGCAATAAATGTGACAATGATGGTAAAGAATGACATCAGTGCCTGGGGAATTGACTGACTGATCATCTGTCTTAAGGTATCCGTGTCGTTGGTGTACAGACTCATGATGGAGCCGTTGGTATTCTGGTCAAAATAGCGGATTGGAAGCTTCTGCATATGGGTAAACATATCATCCCGCACACGTTTTAATACACCCTGACCGATGTAGACCATGAGGCGGGTGTACACGAAGGTTGCAATAATTCCGGCTGCAAAGATGCATCCCAGTATCATAAGTATCCGGTAGAATTCTGTAAAATCCGGTGATTTCTTTCCAATCAGAGGAAGAATAAAATCATCCAGAATATATTTTAGGGACAAAGATACGGAAATCGATGCAACGGCACTGATTAAAATGCAGATGAATACAATAATAAACTGCATTTTATAGGTCTCTGTCACATATTTTAACAGACGTTTTGCGGTTGCCAGCGTGTTTTTGGATAAAGCTTGTTTTTTCTTATTCATTGTCCTCACCTCCCTTGACCTGTGATTCATATACCTCGCGGTAAATGGTATTGGTTTTCAAAAGCTCCTCTGAGGTACCGATTCCTGCAATCTTTCCGTCATCCAGTACGATAATCTGGTCAGCATCCTCGATAGAAGAGATTCGCTGTGCAATGATAAGCTTCGTGGTATTGGGAATTTCTTCCCGGAATGCCTTTCGGATCAGTGCATCGGTTTTGGTATCTACAGCAGAGGTGGAGTCATCCAGAATGAGAATCTTTGGCTTTTTTAACAGGGCGCGGGCAATACACAGCCGCTGCTTCTGTCCGCCGGATACATTGTTTCCGCCCTGGACGATCTTTGTGTCATACCCTTCCGGAAATTCCCGGATAAATCCATCTGCCTGGGCCAGTTTACAGACACGCTGCACCTCTTCATCGGAGGCACTTTCATCACCCCAGCGGATGTTGTCGTAAATACTTCCGGAAAAGAGGACATTTTTCTGTAATACCATGGATACCTGGTCTCTTAAGGTGGTAAGATCATAATTGCGCACATCAATGCCGCCCACCTTTACACAGCCGGAGGTTACATCATAAAGTCTTGGAATGAGCTGGACCAGTGTGGATTTGGCACTTCCGGTGCCGCCGATGATACCGATGGTCTCACCGGATTTAATATGAAGGCTGATATCCTTAAGAACCGGATTTCCCTTTTCGCCCCCATAGCTGAAATTCACATGGTCAAAGTCGATATCGCCATTTGCCACACTGGTAATGGCGTCCGCCTTATCCTGCATTTCCGGCACCTCATTTAACACCTCTAAGATGCGGTCTACGGATGCCGATGCAATCATAATATTGACAAAAACAAAGGTTACCATCATTAAGGAACCGATAATCTGCAGGGCATAGACGATAATACTGGTCAGCTCTCCGGTTTCCATGGTCCCTGCCACAATACCCCGTCCGCCGATGGCTACGAGAAGCAGCACAACCGCATACATGGTAAACTGCATGACCGGAGAGTTCCAGGCAACGATTTTTTCTGCCTGAGTAAACAGGTCGTAGACATATTGGGAAACCCCGTGGAATTTTTTGATTTCATGATCCTCCCGTACAAAGGCTTTCACAACTCGTGCAGCATTGACGTTTTCCTGTACGGAATTGTTGAGCTCGTCATATTCGTCAAATACCTTGATGAAATGGGGATGAGCCTTTAAGGCAATCAAAATCAGTGTACCGCCAAGTAATGGAATCATAATTAAAAAGAGCAGTGCAGCTTTTATGTTTAATGTCAGTGTCATGATCCAGGATAACAGAATCATGATGGGAGCCCTTACTAAAAGCCGGATGCTCATCATATATGCCATCTGGATATTGGTAATGTCCGTTGTCATTCGTGTTACCAGTCCGGAAGTGGAAAAACGGTCGATATTTTTGAAGGAAAAAGACTGTATTTTATAGAAAATATCGTGGCGGAGATTTTTTGCAAAGCCGGCACCTGCTGTGGCTGCCATATTTCCCGCCTGAACCCCGAAGAACAGGGACATCATTGCCATGATCACAAGAATCGTGCCCCGTTCCATAATATAGCGGATGTTTCCGTCCATGATTCCCACATCAATGATTTTTGCCATCTCCAGGGGAATCAGCACTTCCATCAGTACTTCCAGTGAGACCAGAAGGGGAGACAGGAGCGACTGCTTTTTATATTCCCGGACAGATTTTAAAAGTGTCTTATTCATTTTTTACATACCTCCTTGTTGAAATTCAGTTAGAAAGGTTTTGAAGCATTTGACACAAAACCTTTTTGCAGCACAGGACATCCCCTTCCGAAATTCCGGCGGTAAGCCGTGCCTCAGACTGCTGTATATGTGCTAAGATGCTGGGTCGGAGAGTTTCGGCCTTTTTGGTAGGCACGATGCGTTTGAGCCGTGCATCCTTAGCAACGCTTTCCCTTATAATCAGCCCCTTTTTTTCCATAAGCTGCAGCATGCCGGTTACGGTGGATTTGCGGACATGGAATTCCTCCTCAATATCCTTCTGATAAAGCTCCCGGTGCAGTGTTTCCATAAGAATAAAGCCAAGCACCTGCTTTTGTATTGCGGTCAGACTGTCCTCATGGATAGCATCAGAGATACAGCCCTTGCGCTGCATCTGGTGGGACAGCATATGGATCAGCCGGCCCATATGAAGTTCATTTATTTTATCTTCTGCGGTCTGCAAAAAATCACCTCCTGTGTGAAAATAGTTAGCATCCGAACTTTTTATATTATAAGGAGAATTGACCGGGATGTCAAGCCTGCAGTTATAAAGTTATTTTCAAAAACTTTATTGACAACAGTTTTATACTGTTGTATACTGTTTACAACAAGAGAGATAACAGAAAACACAGACTGCAAAGAGAGGTTATAGAGTTGAAAATTATTATCAACAGTTCCCTTATGGTTCCGATTTATGAACAGATCGTGGATCAGATTAAAACACTGATTCGTAATGGGGAATTGAAGGAAAACGACAATCTGCCATCGGTCCGTGTCCTGTCCCGGGAACTGAAAATCAGTGCCCTGACAGTGAAGAAAGCATATGACGAACTGGAGAGCGAAGGCTTTACGGTTACCGTTCACGGAAAAGGAACCTATGTGGCTGCCACAAACACCCAGCTGCTTTTAGAGGAGCAGAAAAAAGAGGTGGAGACGGATCTGGAGGCTGCAATTACAAAGGGCAGAAGGTGTGGAATCAGTGATGAGGAGATCCGGACATTATTTGATTTAATTATGGAGGAATTGAAATGTTAAAACTGGAACATGTAAGAAAAAGTTATCAAAATTTTTCACTGGACTGTTCCCTTACGGTAAATCCTGGCTGTGTGACCGGGCTGATTGGTCTGAATGGGGCAGGAAAGAGTACGACTTTTAAAGCAATTTTAGGTTTGATCCGTACAGAGGGAGGTTCCATTGAAATCCTTGGGAAGGATATCAAAGATTTCAGTGCAAAGGATCGGCAGCAGCTGGGAGTAGTACTTTCCGATTCCGGCTTCAGCACTTATCTGACGGTAGGAGATCTTGTTCCGATTATGGACAGTCTCTATGATCATTTTGACAAGACATTTTTCCTGGCACAGGTAAAAAAATTTGGTTTGCCCCTCAATAAAAAAATGAAAGAATTTTCTACCGGAATGAAGGCAAAGCTGAAAGTGCTTGCGGCAATTTCCCATGACGCAAAACTGTTGATACTGGATGAACCTACGGCAGGACTGGATGTCATTGCAAGGGATGAACTTCTTGACATGCTGCGGGAATTTATGGAAAAGGATGACAACCGTGCTATTTTAATCAGCTCCCATATATCCAGTGATCTGGAAACCTTATGTGATGATTTTTACATGATCCGCGACGGAAAAATGATCATGCATGAGGACACGGATGTGCTGTTGAGTGATTATGCGCGGATCAAAGCGGATGAACAGCAGTATGAGGCTCTGGATAAGCAGTACATTCTCCGGGTGAGGAAAGAAAAATACGGATACAGCTGTCTGACCAATCAGAAACAGTATTATATGGAAAACTATCCAAAACTTGCGATTGAAAAGGGAAACATGGATGAACTTATTTCAATGATTATCAGGGGGAAGGAATTATGAAAGGATTATTGATCAAAGATTTAAAGCTTTTAAAGGGACAGAAAAACTTTTTTGTGGTTCTCATAGTGATTGCCATTGTATTGTCTGTCAGCATGTCCAGTCCGTCGTTTGTGATTGGCTATATGACATTTATCGGAGCTGTTTTTACATTAAGCACTATCAGTTATGATGAATTTGATAACGGCAATGCTTTTTTATTTTCCCTGCCTGTCACACGAAAGGATTATGTGAGAGAAAAGTATGTGTTTGGAATTCTTGTGGGTGGAGCCTCATGTCTTTTGTCCATCGTGATTTCGCTGGTGATCGGACTGATCAATCACTCTGTTTTCCTTCCGGTTATCATGATGTCGGCAGTAATGGTGTTTGCAGTATTGTTTTTTATCATTGCCATTATGCTTCCTTTTCAGCTGAAATTCGGTGGGGAAAAGGGAAGAGTTGCGATTATGATTGCTTTTGGTGTAGTAATTCTGGTTGGGCTTCTGGCAGCAAAAATTGCGGGAATGTTTCATATTGATCTGGGAGGAATGCTCAGCCATTTTCCGGTTACCAATCTGGGAGTGATGGTTGCAGTAATTTATGCACTGGCATTGTCTGTCTGTTTCCTCTCTATGCAGATCAGTGTCGCGATTATGGAGAAAAAGGAATTTTAATTTGAAATAAACCTATGAATCAGCTATACTATGTATACGAGTATAGCTGATTTTTTTAGCGGGAAGGAGCTAAAAGGTATGGCAAAGACTGTGGCAATCGGGATTCAGAGTTTTGATAAAATAAGGGAAGGCAACTATTTTTATGTGGATAAGACCGCTTTTATCAGAGAGTGGTGGGAAAGCGGGGATGACGTGACGCTGATCAATCGTCCGCGCCGCTTCGGAAAGACCATGAATATGAGTATGCTGGAGGCTTTTTTCTCGGTAGATTATGCAGACAGAGGAGATCTATTCGAGGGACTTTCCATCTGGGACGATGAGAAGTACCGTGCCTTGCAGGGGACGTATCCGGTGATTTTCTTATCCTTTGCCAATGTGAAAGAAAAAGATTTCAAGACCACCAGAAAGAAAATTTGTCAGTTACTGACAAAACTCTATACGGATCATGAATTTCTGCTGGACAGTGATGTACTTTACGAAGCTGACCGGAACTATTTTAAGCGTGTCTCGGAAGAGATGGATGATAGTGATGCTTCTCTTGCGCTACATCAGTTGGCGGATTATCTGTACCGTTATTATGGAAAAAAGGTTATTATTCTTCTGGACGAATACGATACGCCAATGCAGGAATCATATGTGAATGGCTATTGGGATGAACTGGTTTCCTTTACCCGAAGCCTGTTCAACTCCACCTTCAAAACGAATCCATACCTGGAACGGAGCATCATGACCGGAATTACAAGGGTCAGCAAGGAATCCATTTTTTCTGATCTGAACAATCTGAAGGTGGTGACCACCACTTCCGATGAGTATGCCACAGCTTTTGGCTTTACGGAGCAGGAAGTGTTTGCTGCATTGGACGAGTATGGATATAGTGACCGAAAGGCTGAGGTAAAGCAGTGGTATGACGGTTTTATTTTTGGTGAACAGAAGGATATTTACAACCCGTGGTCGATTCTCAATTTTCTGGATACCGGAAAGGTAGCCACATACTGGGCGAACACCAGCAGCAACAGTCTGGTAGGCAAGCTGATTCGGGAAGGGGACGAGTGCGTCAAGGAAACCTTTGAGACACTGCTGAAGGGCGAGGTGGTTAGATGTCCAATCGATGAGCAGATCGTATATGACCAGCTGGATGATGACGAGGAGGCCATCTGGAGCCTGCTGTTGACCAGCGGATATCTGAAGGTGCTTTCCTATGAGGAAAAAGTAGCCGGTAAGAGGCAGCTTTATGATCTGAGTTTTACCAATGATGAAGTGCGTGATATGTTTTATGATATCGTGCGGGGATGGTTCGGCAGGACGAAGAAAAGCTACAATGGTTTTGTAAAGGCTCTGCTTGCGGGGAATCGGAAAGAGATGAATGCCTACATGAATGATGTGGCACTGAAAACCTTCAGTTATTTTGACACCGGGAAAAATCTATCCCGACAGGAACCGGAGCGTTTTTACCACGGTTTTGTGCTGGGGCTTGTGGTGGAGCTGCAGGATCAATATGTGGTGACTTCCAATCATGAGAGCGGTTTCGGCAGATATGATGTCATGCTGGAACCCAAAGATACCGGGGAAGAAGACGCATTTATTCTGGAATTCAAGGTGCATGATCCGGATGATGAAGAGACCCTTGAGGACACCGTAGCAGCTGCCCACCACCAAATCGAGGAGAAGCAGTATGAAGCAGCTCTGATCGCAAAGGGTATTCCGGCGGAACATATTCGCAAGTATGGCTTTGCTTTTGAAGGGAAAAAAGTATTGATTGGATGAGAGGATTCCTGCGGCAGTACGAATTGGCACAAACATCAGGGAATAGTTTTCTATTTGGTACATTTTATGATACAATAGGAACATGTTATAGAATAAAGTCCTTTTAATGAGGTGGTCTTCATGGGATATGTGTCTCCAGTAGTTAAGAAGTCTTTTGAAGAGCGAAAAGAAAAAGTATCAAGGCTGATAAAAAATTCAGGTATCAATTATAATAAATTTGGCATTTTTGGAAGTTATGCCCGTAATGATTATACTGCATCCAGCGATATTGATTTTTGTTTAATAGTTGATGAAAAGCCTTCTCGGTATTTAACAGGTAGTTTACGGGAGGATGCGGATCTGCTGGGAGCTGATATTACGATTGTATCATCCGATTATTTTAATCATAGTGATTCACAGTTTGCCAGGCAACTACGTAGAGATTTCATGGAGGTATTTTGATGAAAATTGAAAATTCTTATTATGATATTGCGTGTAACGATTTTATGTATTTTTGTGATGCAATTAGCCCAAAGTATTTTAATCAAGTAGCTGCACAGGCACAGCAGATTGCAGAGAAAATGATTAAATCTGTAGCAGACCTGACCTGCATTAATATTGAGAAGCTGATGACTTCACATAATCTGAGAGCACTTTATGACGCTATACATGAAGTTGATTCTGGTTTTAATCTTGATAGGCGTGCACTTTCATTATTAAAAGATTATTATTATGATGCACGCTATCCTGGTGATAATTTTGTAACTGTCACAAAGGATGAATTTATCGATCTCCTGAATATTTTAAATTCAGTTATTCGAGAAGTTGAACGCTGGCGGGCAGACCATAATCTTGAATGTCAGATAAACGATCCGGAGTTGTTCCTGGGAAAAGCATATGTAACTTTAGGAATTGATAAAAGTAATCCAGAGAAACAAAAAAGATGAAAATGGGATGGATTTTTACCGGGCCCTTACACCGGTAAAAATCCAGTTCCTTCTTCTCCTTATTTGTGCTTTAGAGCTTCAATTTGAGACCGGAGCTCAGCAATTTCCTCATCCTTAGATGAAATCAGATGATCCTTAGCAGCAGAGTCTTTTCTGGCGGAATCCAACTCGGACTTAGTGGAATCCAACTCGGACTTAGCAGAATCCAATTGTTCCTTGACGGATTTCATTTCCTGTGCCATTTCATCAATCATATAATTTGCTGTATTCCTGTCGAGGATTTCCAATGCTTCTGAGAACATATAAATCAGCTCCTTCGGTTTGGTTCTAAATACGGCTAAATCCTTATAATACTCCAAAAACTTCGGGTATTTCTGCACCAGACGCACTATGGGCTCGGCATCCGTGCAGCTAAAGAAGGTAAGCCACGCATCAAGTTCTGTACTTATATTTTGCCCCATAGAATGGAAAGTGTCAAGGGATATATAAGTTGTTAGCATAAGAAAATTAGGATATATAAGTTGTTAGCATAAGAAAATTAGGATATAATAAAAATAAATTTTTGTGGAGGTATCCATACAGATGGGGAGCAGATCAGGAAAGCATAGTCAGAATATCACTCTGGCCCGCTGGTTGATTGATAAAACAAATACAAAAAGTTATCGGGCGGGACTGCTGTCTGGCTGGAAGCACCCTGTTGTGGATGGAACCCTGATGGAACTCGTGGGCGGAAGACAGAAATTTATGGAGCAGGCTAAACTTTTGGAGCAGGAAACCAGTGCAGGAAAAGAAGGAAAGCTCAGGTTTGAATGGTGTGGGGTATATACCGATATAAGAAGAATAGATTATGATATTTCAATCATTTCTGAATTATGTGAACGTGAAAAGATAGAAGATCCCAGAAAACATCAGCTGGATTTAATTTCTACAGTAAGGCAATATAGGGAAGAAGTGAAAAATTGTGACTGGCTCTGTAGATATTATGAGGATCTTTTGCTAAAATTAGAAAACGGAGAAGAAAAAACAGAAGCGGAAGATGAAGACCATTTTCGGTGTTTAAATGCAATTGCGATGCAGGAGGAACCGGTTTGGAACCGGGTATTTAGCGAAAGGGTAGTACATAATTCCAAAAAATTTAAGAAAGATTATGAATCAGCTGTTCTCACAGTATTAAGAAATTATTCCCCTTACTATGAAGAGGGGATGAGGGATGATGAACTGCTTCATCTGCATGGAATACGATCCTATGCACAGACACTGGAATGGAAAGGTGCGCTTCAGTATTTGCTGGATGAGAAACATGTTGTTGATACAGCAGTAAATGTATATGGAACGGTTATCAATACCCAGACCATGGAGCATTCAAAGGTTTATGCCATACCGGGGTGTAAAAAAATAATGACAATTGAAAATAAGGCAAATTATGAAAGCATGCGGTATGAGGAAGATACCCTTTATATCTTTTGTCATGGATTTTTCTCTCCCAAAGAGGTTCGTTTTTTACAGGGAATTTGTGAAATCGTTTCTGAGGACTGTGAGTTCTATCACTGGGGAGATATGGATTATGGTGGAATTCGCATTTTCCAGTTTATTAAAAATAAGGTCTTTTCAAGACTCATGCCCTATCGGATGGGAGTGGATGATTTTAAAAAGGCATTGGAAGCAGGCGCAGGTATTCCACTTAAACCAGATACCGGAGAAAAATTAGAAAAGCTGGATGCCGGAGTCTTAAATGAGTTAAAGGAAATGATTTTGGAAACAAACATGACAATCGAGCAGGAGTATTTACTGTAAAGCTGATAACAAAAGGAAAAAATCAATGATTTTAAATAAACGAATCCCTCCGGATTTTTATAAATTATTTCACACAAAAAACCGTGAGGCATACATGCAGTTTCTGGCAGCAATCTACGAGGAAAATAATGAAGTCTATGCCTCCCTGGGCCTTACAGTTGAGGAGTGCCGTGCAATCATTGAAAACACTCTGATGAAATTGAACATCGTCTGGGAAATCGAGGAAGCAGAAGAGAAAGCTGAGGAAGCTGAGAACGATAATCTGCAGTTCCCGGTTGATTCACCTTCCGGAATATTAAACCGGCTTATTCGATGGGGCTGGCTGAAAAGTGATTATGATGAAAAACTTAATACCAATATAATTTCATTTCCGGTATACAGCCAGCTTTATACAGAATTGTTTCAAAAACTCTATAAGGAAGAAGACAGCAGGGAGAGGGAGAGCATCCTCTCCATTTACAGTGCCCTTTTTACCTATGCTTCCGATTCGGAAAAGAATAATGATATTTTAAAAAGTGCCCTGCAGACATCCAGAGGGCTAGGGCAGCTCCTGTCGAATATGCAGGATGGAATGCGGGCATATTTTGATGAATTGTCCGGGCGCAAAGATTTTCTGGGGATTCAGGAAGTGCTGGTGGAGGAAATCAATAACAGCGATAGTAAGAAGTATGCAATCCTTACAACCACAGACAGTTTTTACCGGTATAAGGAAGCGGTAAAGGAATTGATCGCTAAAATCTTAAATGCCAATGACAGGAAGAAAGAGGAATTGCTGCGGGAACTGGAAAACTGCAGTGAGGATGCTGTCGCCAGGAGGAAAAACCAGTATCGCCTGCAGTACTGTGAGGATGCCAGCCGTCTCGTTTATCAGATTGAGCGGGAATTTGATATGATCGAGAGGAAATACAATAAGCTGATTGAACAGAAAACCATTTTTGCAAAACGTGCCCTGGCAAGAATCCACTATATTTTACGGGAAGGTCAGGGGGACGGAGACGGAATGGAAAAGCTGGTACAGCTTTTAAACTGCAGCAGTAAAAAAGATGAAATCTTAGAGGAACTGGGTGGAAAAATCCCCATGACCGCCTCCTTTAAAAATATGACAGATGACAGCTTTTCCGGCAGGAAAGAGCGAAGAAATGTGGAATTTATCCCAATGGGCACTGTGGAAAAAGAAGGTGAGATACCGCCGGAAATCACGGATTTTGTTCCAAAGCCCCTTTATACAAAAGGACAGCTGCAACGTTTCCGGGAGAAAAACATGGAAGGGAACAGGTTTGTGGCTACGGAAACAACAGTACAGTCGGTGGAGGATTTGGAAAAATTATTGTTTTTGTGGCAGGAGGAGACAGAAAATCATACCACAGAAGAAACGGTTTCCGCTGATGGTGAGATTTGGGGAAAGAATGGATTCACCTATTCAAAACTGGTGATTGAAGAAAAAGCAAAGGAAGAATAATCATGCTGGAATATATGGGACAGGTTTCTCCGAAAGAAGCGGAGGATATTAGAAAAACAATACAGGATTTGTTTCGGCAGACTTGTATTTTACAGGTAAAATGTGATCCGGTCACATTGATTCAGAAGGATAACCCCAGATATCAGGTCTGCTTAAGGCACCGGGAATTTATTTCCGATTATCTCTCCGTGCTGGATTGTGAACTGATCCATGATCCCCAGGAGAAACTTTTTCGGATTGCAGGAACCGGAGTTGTTGTAGAACATATGAGCCTGATGACCACGAAGCTTGTGATTCTTCTGAAACTGATTTACCGGGATAAGATCATGGGGGAAGGACTGCATGCAACCGTCACAAATCTGGCAGAAATCCGTGAATACGGGCAGAATACCAATCTTATCACAAGGCGGCTTACGGCTCAGGAATGGAAGGAGTCTCTGCTTCTTATGAAAACCCACCAGATGATAGAAATTCCGGGAGCAGTGGATAATCTGGAGGATGAAACTCCTATTTTTATTTACAGTACGGTGAATATTTTTTGTTCGGCACTGGATGTGAATGAACTGGTAAAGAAATATCAGGATACGGTGGAACTGCAGGGGTATGATTCCCCAGGCAGTCAGATGTTATTGAAGGAGACGGATGCATGACGCAGTCGAAGAAAATTATTACGGGAATGTGCCTGAATAACTGGGGCGGAATTACCCATAAGGTACTACATTTTCATGAATATGTGAATCTTTTCAGTGGGAAAAGCGGTTCGGGAAAATCCACTGTGATGGACGCCCTGCAGGTGATTTTGTATGGAAGCTTCAACTCGAATTTTTTGAATAAAGCCGCAGACGACGCCAAGAATAAAAGAAGTGTCTTAAGTTATTTACGGGGTGAGCAGAAGGATGGCTCTGCCAACCGTGGGAACTGTGATTTCTGTTCCGTGATTGCCCTTGAAATCGAAGATACCGGGAGCCATCAGGTGACCTGTGTGGGAATTGCCTTTGAGGTGCGGCGAAATGATTCCGACATCAAAAAGTTTGTCTATTTCAGTCATTCCGGAAAGCTGCCGGAGTCTTATTATATTACAGAGGATGGCTACTGCTATTCCAACCAGGATATCAAAAATCTGGTCAATGAAAGAATGCACTCCGGTGAAAAAAGGGGAAGGGGCGAGGTGAACCGGATTTATGCTTCTAAAGAAGCGTATCTGGGAACCCTCTATGACGTGATTTTAGGATATATTGATCCCAACCGTTTTATCACCATGCAAAAAAGTGCCATTGCCTTAAAAATGACCAACGGAACCGGTCAGTTTATCAGGGATTATATGTTTCCGAAAAGCTCGGCGGATACCATTGAGACCATCAGTGAGCAGCTGGACGCTTATCGCCAGATTAAGGAAAAAATTGCAGATGTCCGTAAGCGGATAGAGCTTCTTACTGAGATTCGTGATGCGGGAAAAAGGCTTACGGCGACACAAACCGAACGGATAAAAGCAGAGACTATGATTCGTTGTATCGATATAGAGGACCTGCGGGCAAAAATACAGGCAGCCCGGGAGGATCAGGAAAGGGTCAGAAAAGAACAGGAGAGACTGCAGGAAATCCAGGATGAGCTCTCGGAAAAGCGAAGAAGCAAAGAGCAGGAGCTGATCCAGGTCAGCTCGGATTTGAAGGCCAGCGATCTGGGAAGCAGGCAAAAACAGCTGGAGGAATTAGACCGGACTGCCCTGATGCTTACCGATAACTTAAGACAGTGGCGGAAAGTTTTACAGGGGTTAAAACACTGGGAGGAAGATGAGGCAGTAACGGATTATATCAGTAATCCGGTTTTAAATCTTCTGGAGAAAATAGAGACTGGTCCGGTTACGGAGGAACTGTGCCAGGAATTTCATTTAAAAATAGAGTCTGCAAAGCAGGATATCGAAAATGAGATAGAGGATTACAGCCAGCAGAAACGGGAGACAGGAAAAGAATTGTCCGAGAAGCAGAAGCTTGTGGAGGACATGAAAAATAACAGGAAGTCCTACAGCGACCGGCTGCGGGAGGCACGAAGCGCATTAGAGCAGAAACTAAGCACCATTTACCGGAGAACCGTAAAGGTTCATATTCTGGCGGATCTGTTTGATGTAGAGGACGAGAAATGGAAAAATGCCATTGAGGGACGGATGGGAAGGTTAAAATTTTCTCTGATCACGGAGCCAAAGTATGCAGAGGATGCAGCAAAAATTTTCCGGGAAATGAAGCAGTATGAGGAAGTAGAACTTATTAATTCCAGCGCTGTTTTAGAGAGCAATCCGGCTGCGATGGAACACTCATTGTATGAGGCGGTAGAGACAGATCTGGATTACGTGGATGCCTGTTTAAAACGCTATCTGGGTCATATTATAAAGTGTGAATCTGTGGAGGAACTGGAGAAGGCAAAAGATGGTGTAACACCTGACTGCTATTCTTACAGTAACTTTATTTTCCGCCATTTAAAGAAACGGGATTACACCAGAAATGCCTGCATCGGCCGCAAGGTTTCCAAGGCACGGCTCTCAGAATATGAGGCTGATGTGGAGAGGCTTGAAAAAGAAAATGAAGAGCTGCTCCGGACTATTTTAAGTCTTAAGGAGGCCCGGAATTTTGAGAGTTTAAAGGACGAGCCTTCCTATTATGTCAAGCTGTCCCAGGCAGAGACAGAGCTTTCCGGAGTGAACCGTCAGAGAGAGGAACTGGAGGAAACCATCCGTTCTCTGAGGGAGGGAAAGTTTAAGCTTCTGGAGGAAAGAAAAAAGTCATTGGAAAGTGAGATGGAAAACCTTCAGGATGAAATAAAAAATAAACAAAATGAAATGAACCAGAAAATCAGTATATATGAAAAGCTGACCGGTGAAAATAATATGAGAGAACAGAACCTTGAGGAACTGCTTTTAGGCTATGTTCCCAACGAGAAAATTGAAAATGAGGTTTGCCAGATATTAAAAACACGTTCCGGGCAGTCTTTAAAGAATCAAAAGAGGGCAGAGGTGAAAACCCTTTTCGACAGGGAACAGGAACAGACAGAGGAATTACGCAGTGCAAGAAACAGTTATATTTTTATTTATTCGTCTGATTCCTTTAACGGAATGGAAAAATCCAATGAGGGATACGAAAAATTATTGGAGGAGTATCGGAATAATTACGAGCCTGCCTACGAATCGGAATTTGAGAAACAGTGCGAGACGGTTTATAAAAGTCTTAGAGAAAATGTAATTGCCACCATTCACGGGGATATAAAAGCCGCGAAGCGTCATACTTATGAGATCAACAGGCTTCTTCGGGAAACCAATTTTTCGGACAGCACGTATCAGATTAAAATTGAACCGGCGAAAAATGAAAACGGCCAGTTTTATGATATGCTGATGGCGGAGGAGCTGGACAGTAAAAACATGAACTCTGCCGGTCTGGATGGACAGATGAGTCTGGGAGAGGACGAATTTTACCGGAAATACCAGCAGAAGATAGAACTTCTGACGGATAAATTCATGCCGCCAAAGGATGAGGATGAGCATCTGCGTATTCAGAAGAGAAAAGAGATGGAGCAGTATGCCGATTACCGGAATTATCTTTCCTTCAGCATGTTTGAACAGGTGACGGATGAAAAAGGAAATGTCATTCGGGAAAATCTGGTGGATGATATGGCCGGACGGGATTCCGGAGGAGAGGGACAGAATCCCAAGTATGTGGCACTCTTAGCAGGTTTTGCCATGCTTTATCTGCAGCAGAGCAACCGGGATTCCAAAATCAGACTGGTACTTTTAGATGAAGCTTTTTCCAAGATGGATCAGGAGAGAAGTGCAGTCTGCCTGAAATATGCAAGAAAACTGGATTTGCAGTTGATTGTCTGTGTGCCGGATGAGAGACTTCAGTCACTGATTCGAAATGTAGACTGTGTTTACGGATTCCGGCGGTTTAAGAACCAGATTTCCATGATGCATATTGATAAAGGGGAGTATTTAAAGCTGCTTGAGGGGGAAGAGGAGCAGAAGGTTTCAAATAGCGACTGATTTTCAGAGAAAGGACACGATATGATTCATACAACAGGAAGGATTGCGGATTCCGCAAATATCGTAAAGGAAGCTGTAGTCTTCGGAGATGTTACAATTGGAGAGGAATCTACCGTTTTGTTTCATGCGGTTTTACGGGGAGACGATAACAGGATCGTGGTGGGAAAGGGAAGTAATATTCAGGATAACTGCACCGTACATGCAGATGATGAGGCACCGGTTTCCATTGGAAATTATGTGACTATTGGCCATAACGCCGTAATCCATGGCTGCACCATTGGGGACAATTGTCTGATCGGGATGGGGGCTGTCGTTATGAACCATACCGTAATCGGAAAGAACTGTCTGATCGCAGCAGGAACTCTGGTGCTTGAAAACCAGCATATTCCGGATGGAAGCCTGGTGATGGGGAGCCCGGCAAAGGTTACCAGAAAGCTGACGGAGGAGGAAATCGAGAGCAACCGTTTCAGTGCAGAGCACTATATTCGGGACGGGAAGGAAATGAAGAGGCTGGGATGCTGTTAAATAGGAATAGACAATATGAAGGTCATTACATATTGTCTAGGAGGTTATGGCTTTAACCGGAGAATGGACATCCAATTTGGTGGAAACCCCATTTTTTTGAGAAGTATTAGATCTGGACAATTTTTATTTAAACATCTTTTTAGTTCGTAATAGAAATTTCGGAAATCGTCCTGATCGAGTAAGTATTTTAGTATGATAACTTCTGAAAATACATCATTCTTTCCATATTGATAGCGTTTATTCTTTTGTGGAATATGTAATTTTTTATGAATGACCGTATCGGTAATACTGTCTTTGGTTATATAATTAAAAAAACGGTCCCCATGGGCACAGACATTCCTGTGTTTTGTTAAAATAGAGAGAAATGAGTGCATATCTTTACGCCCAATGTTATAAAAATCCTTGCAAACCCTGATTGGCACACTTGCGTTTAAAAAGTCAAACATATGGGAGAGCTGTCCAACAGTTAAAATCTGAATTATGATCCACAGTGGGACATTTTTATGATGGATTTTATAATGAGTAATATAGGGATAATTGCTTTTATGCATGAGATGATATGAAAGAATATTGATGAGCTTATTTACATCCTTTTGATTCTTTTTGGTTATCATATAACGCATAGGGGATAAGTATTCCTGCTGATTTTCACCATATAATTCCGTGAAATGATAGGCTAAAGAAGATTTTACACTATGTTCTGCTATGAGCATATATTTCAAAAAAATACTCCGCAATTCATTGTCAAACATATAAAGACGATAAATATCTTCAAAGGTGGTGCCATCTTTATATTGTCCTGTTGTAGGATTCTTGAACGTATCTTTATAACCGGAGATGAGAGAAAAATAACTGGTTTTTGTAAGAATATGTTTGGCATAATCAGAGTTACGGATAATGAGATTTTTCTCGTTCTTTAAGAACGTGATCAGCTCATCATAGGATTTATAGGGTTTGTCCATCAAGTTTATCCTTTCAGAAATTTTTGATAAATATAACGAAAGGCTCCCACGGGAGCCTTCCGGACTGAGGGCTTCACAAGTTTCCACAGTACGATCACTAAGCAAATACTACTATGCATTTAGATAAATGTCAAGTAGAAATGCTTGAGAGTATCATATGAATCATTACTTTCTTTATTCGTTGCAGAAAGAAAGTTTATAAAATTTTTAGAAAAATTGTTAGCACTCTATCTTGACGAGTGCTAATTTTCGTTGTATAACAATACTTGATGAAGTTCTCAGTGAAAGGAGGGCGCGTTATGAATATTCAGAAATTTACACAGAAATCAATAGAGGCCATGAATGATTGTGTGAAAATCGCAACAGAATATGGCAATCAGGAAATTGAAGAGGAACATTTGTTACTGGCTCTTTTACAACAGGAAGATGGTTTGATTCCAAGCCTTTTTGAAAAAATGGGAATCGACTTACAGCATTTTAAAGATAATGTTGAAAGTAAGATTGCGTCTAGAGTGAAGGTATCCGGTGGTGAGCAGTACTGGGGTAAAGAAATCAATAATGCGGTAAATTTCGCAGAGGATGAGGCAAAGGCAATGGGAGATGATTATGTTTCCGTAGAGCATTTGTTTTTATCTTTGTTAAAACATCCTAATGCGGCAATGAAATCTTTGATGAAGGAATATGGTATTACAAGAGATAGGTTTTTGCAGGTATTGTCTACAGTCCGGGGAAATCGTCGAGTCACTTCCGACAACCCGGAGGCCACCTACGACACCCTGGAAAAATACGGCTACGATATGGTAGAGCGTGCGCGACAGCAGAAAATGGACCCGGTTATCGGAAGAGATGAGGAAATCCGAAATGTCGTAAGGATTCTTTCCCGTAAGACAAAGAATAACCCGGTTTTAATCGGTGAGCCTGGTGTCGGTAAAACAGCAGTGGTAGAAGGACTGGCCCAGCGTATCGTAAAGGGGGATGTTCCGGAAGGACTGAAGGATAAAAAGCTGTTTGCCCTGGATATGGGAGCACTGGTTGCCGGTGCCAAGTACCGTGGCGAATTTGAGGAACGGTTAAAGGCAGTACTGGATGATGTGAAGAATTCCAATGGGCAGATCATTCTTTTTATTGATGAGCTGCATACCATTGTGGGGGCTGGAAAAACCGATGGGGCCATGGATGCCGGTCAGCTGTTAAAACCGATGCTGGCAAGAGGGGAACTGCACTGTGTAGGTGCAACCACATTAAATGAGTATCGGGAATATATTGAAAAAGATGCCGCACTGGAGCGTCGTTTCCAGCCGGTTATGGTGGATGAACCGACAGTGGAGGATACCATTTCCATTCTGCGTGGTTTAAAGGAACGCTATGAAGTATTCCACGGAGTGAAAATCACGGATTCGGCATTAGTTACGGCAGCCGTGCTTTCCAACCGTTATATCTCTGACCGTTTCCTGCCGGATAAGGCAATCGATCTGGTGGATGAAGCCTGTGCCATGATTAAGACGGAGTTAGACTCCATGCCGGCAGAGCTGGATGAGATGAACCGGAAAATCATGCAGCTGGAGATTGAGGAAACAGCCCTTAAGAAGGAGACGGATCATCTGAGTCAGGAACGTCTTACCAATTTACAGAAAGAACTGGCAGAACTGCGGGATGAATTTAACACGAGAAAAGCCCAGTGGAGCACGGAAAAAGATGCGGTTGACCATGTCAGCAAGCTGCGTGAACAGATTGAGGCTGCAAAGCGTGAGGCAGAGCAGGCAAGACAGGCAAATGATTATGAGAAAGCCGCAGAGCTTCAGTATGGCCAGCTGCCCCAGATGCAAAAGCAGCTGGAAATGGAAGAAGAGAAATTAAAAGACCGTGATCTTTCCCTGGTACATGAAAATGTCACCGATGAGGAGATTGCAAAAATTATTTCCCGCTGGACCGGAATTCCGGTTTCCAAGTTAAGTGAGAGCGAGCGGAATAAGACCCTGCATCTGGACGAAGAACTGCACAAGAGAGTCATTGGCCAGGATGATGGCGTCACAAAGGTGACAGAGGCAATTATCCGTTCCAAAGCAGGAATCAAGGATCCTACGAAGCCTATTGGCTCCTTCCTGTTCCTTGGACCTACCGGTGTGGGAAAAACCGAGCTTGCGAAAGCACTGGCAGCCTGCCTGTTTGATGATGAATCCAATATGGTGCGTATTGATATGAGTGAGTACATGGAGAAATACTCTGTGTCACGTCTCATCGGAGCACCTCCAGGATATGTGGGATATGATGAGGGTGGCCAGCTGACAGAGGCAGTCAGAAGAAAACCCTACTCCGTTGTCCTCTTTGATGAGGTGGAAAAAGCCCATCCGGATGTCTTTAATATCTTGCTTCAGGTACTGGATGACGGCCGTATTACAGATTCTCAGGGCCGTACGGTGGACTTTAAGAATACGATTATCATCATGACCAGCAACCTTGGCTCCTCCTATCTGCTGGAGGGCATCGACGCAGACGGAAATATTGCGCCGGAGGCAGAAAAGGAAGTTATGGAGGAACTGCAGGGACATTTCCGTCCGGAATTTTTGAACCGTCTGGATGAGATTATCATGTTTAAGCCTCTGACCAAGGACAATATCGGAAATATTATCCGGCTGATGATGAAGGATTTAAACAGCCGTCTTGCAGACCGGGAAATTTCGGTTGCACTGACACCGGATGCAGAGAACTTTATCATTGATCACGGTTATGATCCGGTTTACGGTGCAAGACCACTAAAGCGTTTTCTGCAGAAACATGTGGAAACTCTTTCTGCAAAACTGATTTTGGAGGATGCCGTAAGCGCAGGGGATGCCATTGAAATCGGTGTGGCAGATGGGAAACTGGAAGCTCATGTAAAAAAAGAAAGTTAAGATATTTCATAAATTTTGCATTTAAGGTTGTAAAATGCCGGAAAATCATGTATTCTATGATATGAATTTTCCGGCATTCTTTCTGTCATATTGAAAGGAAAAATTGCCAGGCTTTTAAAGATTCTGAAGAGATGCGAAATGCTGATTTTTTCATTATGACGGAAAAGTCTGTTAATACAGAAAATAACAACAAATGCAGGAAAAGAGATTGAAATATTCAAAATGAATATGTCTGCGGGCATATTCTTAAGGGGAAGAACAGGAGCGTGGAGATTCCCATGGATTTATTTGAATATATGAGAGAACAGAATATGGAGTCCGAGTCGCCCCTTGCCTCAAGGCTCCGTCCCACCACCTTAGAGGAAGTGGTAGGGCAGCAGCATATCATTGGAAAGGATAAGCTGTTATATCGTGCAATCAAAGCGGATAAGCTGAGTTCCATTATTTTTTACGGACCACCCGGTACGGGGAAGACAACGCTGGCAAAGGTAATTGCCAATACCACCAGTGCAGAATTTATGCAGATTAATGCAACCTCTGCCGGAAAAAAGGATATGGAGTCTGTCGTAGAGGCAGCCAAAAATAATCAGGGTATGTATGGAAAGAAAACCATTCTTTTCATTGATGAGATTCATCGTTTTAACAAGGGACAGCAGGATTATCTGCTTCCTTTTGTGGAGGATGGAACAGTTATCCTGATTGGAGCAACAACGGAAAATCCCTATTTTGAGGTGAACCCGGCTTTGCTTTCCCGTTCTGTAATTTTTGAACTGAAAAAGCTGTCCACAGAAGACATTAAAACGCTTCTGATGCGGGCTGTTACAGATCCGGAAAAGGGAATGGGTTCCTACCACGCACAGATTGATGAGGATGCGTTAGAGTTCCTTGCGGATATGGCAAACGGGGATGCCCGGGCGGCATTGACGGCTATTGAGCTGGGGGTACTTACCACGGACCGGAGTGATGATGGAATCATCCATATCACCCTTGAGGTTGCCAGTGAGTGCATCCAGAAACGGGTGATTTCCTACGATAAGACAGGGGATAATCATTATGATACCGTTTCTGCCTTCATTAAGAGTATGCGGGGCTCGGACCCGGATGCTGCGGTCTATTATCTGGCGCGGATGCTCTATGCAGGAGAGGATATCAAATTTATTGCAAGACGAATCATGATTCTTGCGGCTGAGGATATT
The DNA here is from genome assembly GCA_022772675.1 of Agathobacter sp. Classification (GTDB taxonomy): domain Bacteria; phylum Bacillota; class Clostridia; order Lachnospirales; family Lachnospiraceae; genus Roseburia. The sequence goes on from JALEZW010000059.1 coordinate 127,804, forward strand.
GGAAATGCAGATCCCAACGCACTTACGGTGGCAGTATCGGCGGCGCAGGCGGTGGAGCGGCTGGGAATGCCGGAAGCGCGGATTGTGCTGGCGCAGGCGGTTACCTATATGGCATCTGCCCCCAAGAGTAATTCTGCCATTAAGGCCATTGACAAGGCAATGGATCTGGTGGAACACACCAAGACACCGCCGGTTCCTGCGCATCTGCAGGATGCCCATTACAAGTCGTCAGGAAAGCTTGGGCACGGTATTGGTTATAAATATGCCCATGATTATAAAAATCATTATGTGAAACAGCAGTATCTGCCGGATGGTCTTACAGACCAGGTGTTTTACGAGCCGTCAGAGAACGGGTACGAGGCGCAGATACGGGAATACTATAAAAAAATCAAAGAAAATCCGGAGGAATAAAAGTTAGCAGAAGCATATTTTTATGAACGGATATGAAGCAGAATCAGGAGGAATGAACATGAAACACTACCAGGAGATGAGCCGGGAAGAACTGACACAGGAGCTGACTTTACTGGAAGAAGAGTATGCAAAGATTAAGGATATGGGACTTGCCCTTGACATGTCCAGAGGAAAGCCGGGAGCAGACCAGCTGGACCTTAGTATGGACATGATGGATGTGCTGGATTCCAAATCTGTACTAAAGAGTGAAAACGGCACAGATCTGCGCAATTACGGTATTTTGGACGGCATTCCGGAGGCGAAAAAGCTGATGGCGGATGTTGTTGGGGCGAAGCCTGAGAATATGATTGTTTATGGAAATTCCAGTCTGAATATTATGTATGACCAGATTTCCAGGGCAGAGGTTTTCGGATTCTGTGGCAATACCCCCTGGAGCAGACTGGATCAGGTAAAATTCTTATGTCCGGTTCCGGGATATGACAGACATTTTGCCATTACAGAAAAGTTTGGAATAGAGATGATCAATATTCCCATGACAGAAGACGGACCGGATATGGATCTGGTGGAGAAGTATGTAAATTCTGACCCGTCAGTCAAGGGAATCTGGTGTGTTCCCAAATACTCAAATCCCCAGGGTGTGGTCTATTCCGATGAGACCGTCCGCAGATTTGCAGCCTTAAAACCGGCAGCGGCAGATTTCCGTATTTTCTGGGATAATGCCTACGTGGTACATCATCTCTACGAGGATAATCAGGCAGAGATTTTAAATATTCTTGAGGAGTGCAAGGAGGCTGGAAATCCGGATATGGTATTTGAATTCTGTTCTACCAGTAAGGTGACTTTCCCGGGAGCAGGAATTGCAGCACTTGCCGCTTCAGAGGCAAACATTGCCGATATCAAGAATAATTTAACTATTCAGACCATCGGCTACGACAAGATTAACCAGCTCCGTCATGTGAAATACTTTAAAGACGTGGAGGGTATCCGTGCCCATATGATGAAGCAGGCGGACATTATCCGTCCGAAATTTGAAATGGTGGAACAGCTTCTGGAAGAAGAAATTGCATCCCGCGGAATCGGAAAATGGGTAAATCCACTGGGGGGTTACTTCATTTCCTTTGAGGCGTTAGAGGGCTGTGCGAAGGAAATCGTGGCAAAGTGTAAAGAAGCCGGTGTGGTATTAACAGGGGCAGGCTCGCCTTTCCCGTATAAGAAGGATCCAAAGGACTCCGTGATTCGTATTGCACCGACTTATCCGTCCCTTGAGGAACTTAAGAAGGCTGCAGAGGTATTTGCTGTTGTGGTACGGTTAGTCAGTGCTAAGAAGCTGCTGGCAGAGAAATAAATTATACTCAAAATGGGCATTTAGGGATTTATTTTGATTCCATTGCCCATTTTGAAAAAATTTTAAAAACCCTCTTTACAAAATCAAATTATCGTGTATAATCAAGTTATCTTTTTTCAGTAATGGCAATGGGTGTGTTGCCAAATTTTTGCACCCACAAGAATTCTATTGTGGGATTTCCCAAAGTGTATCGTTTCATGAGAATAATTCCCGAAAAAGCAGGAGGATTATTTATCATGAAAGAAATTTTTCAGGAATATGGTGGTGTATTAATTACAGTAGTTGCAATTCTTGCAGTAATTCTGGTTGTGACTGCAGTTGTGGGAAAGGATGCGTCCAGTCCCATTGGAAATGCATTTTCAACACTGATCAACAATTTTATTGCCCAGGCAAATGCCAACACAGGGTTAGGTAAGTAACAGGAGTGGCAATGGAATTAGGGAGAGAGTATTTTGGGCCGTTATGGAAGTATATTGCCAATGAAGAAATTACGGACGTGGACTACAACGGCAGGGAAATCTGGCTGACCAATATCTACAACGAGAGATACCGGGTAAATCAGAGCTATGTGGATGAAAATGTGACACCAGCTTTTGTGGAACAGTTTACCCAGAGAATTGCAAATGTGGTCAGTCAGCAGTTTAACAAGCAAAACCCGGAACTGGAGGCAGAAACCAGCGAGCTGCGAGTGACAATACTGCATGAGTCCATAGCCCGTTCCGGACGCAGTATCAGTATCCGGAAAACACCACCGGTCATCCGCCTTACAGCGAAAAAAGCATTGGTGGAAAAATACTGCAGTAAAGAGATTCTGGCGGTTTTGATCAATTGTGTCCTGACCAAAATGAATCTGATTTTCTGCGGAATGCCGGGAATCGGAAAGACGGAATGCGTGAAATTTTTTTCCCAGTTTGTGCCGGGCAATGAGCGGGTGATTACCATTGAGGACACCATGGAAATCCGGTATTCCGTAACCAATCCGGGCAAAGACTGCATTGAGCTTCGTGTCAGCGATGTATTTGACTATGCGGATGCGATTAAAGCCAGTCTCCGGTTAAATCCCAAGTGGATTATGCTCTCGGAAGCCCGCTCCAAGGAGGTGAAATACCTCCTGGAGGGGTGGTCCACGGGAGTGCGGGGGATGACCACGTTACACACGGATGATGTCAGAAATATTCCGGACCGTATTTTAAATATGCTGGAGACAAGAGTGGATGCGGACCGTCTGGAGAATGACATTTATCAGGCGATGGATGTGGGGGTTCTGATTCGAAAAAGAAAAGGAGAGGAAGGGCAGGTCTACCGCTATATTGACCAGGTATGCTTTTTTGAGCGGGAGAATGGGAAGAATCGGATTCTTATGGCAGTTTCCGACGGAAAACTGATTCTAAAGGAATTTCCCCCACAGCTCAAGCTGAAGTTTCTGAGGGAGGGAATTTCAGATCCCTTTTTCTGTCAGGCTTTGGAAAAGCAGTTAGTGACGGAAACGGAGGTGGAGGAATGATTTACCTGATCATGCTGGCGGGACTGTATGCCCTGCACGTCCTTTTGAAATTACATTGGATTACCACCCTTGTGATCGGGGCTTTTATTGCCTGCCGGATTCCGAAGCATTGCAAAATGCAGCAGACAAAAGTAGAAAATGAGCGGAAGTTCAGGGAAGTGTCGGAGTATCTGGATACCCTGCTGTATTCCTTTGTGAAGGAAGAAAAGGTGGAGCGGGCATTGGTGGATACTAAGGCAGCAATGGTGGATGGTCCCATGCGCACGCTTTTGCAGAAAGCAGTCGATCATCTTCATATGACCTTTGATGAAACGGATGTGATGCGGGATTCCCTGCGGATGATAGAGCGGGAATATCCCTGCAGCAGAATGGAAACAATTCACGATTTTCTGGTGAATGTGGAGTGCTACGGAGGTGAAATTGAAAAACCCGTATCACTTCTTCTGACCGACAAGAACCGATGGGAAAAGCGTGTGGAACTGGCAATGAAGGAGCGGAAAAAAATGTTTACGGATATTGTGATGTCCATTGCGGTTTCCCTTGCCATTTGTGGAATGATTCTGTATCTGCCGGTGATGGAGGTGGATATCAGTGGAAATGTGATCTGCCAGGTACTCACTGCAGTTGTGATTTTTCTGGATGATCTGATCTTTACGCATGCCCAGAAATATCTGGCGGTTGACTGGCTGACAATTGATTTTAAAACAAAGGATGAGGACCGGGAAAAAATCAGGGATTACTATCAGTACAATCCGGGAAAGGACAAAAGACTGTCTATCATCCTTACCGTTCTTATGGGCATGGTGACTGCAGCGGCATTTTACTTTGGAAAACAGGCTTTGACAGCAGTAGGTTTACTTCTGATGGCACTAATGGCAAACCAGCATAAGGTGGGAAGGGCACTGGCGAAAAAGAACCTGATACAGAGTATCAAGTGCGCATTTCCGGGATGGCTTTTGGATCTTGTGCTTTTGCTGCAGAGCGAAAATGTGCAGATGGCACTGGTAAAATCTCAGGAAAATGTGCCGGGAGTTTTGGAATATGATCTCCAGAAGCTGGTGGGCCGCCTTGAGATGGAACCGGAGTCGGCAAGACCATACCATGAATTTTTAAAGGATTTTCAGATACCGGAGGTTCATTCTGCCATGAGTATGCTCTTTTCTATTTCCATGGGAAACAGCAGCCGCGGGGACAGGCAGATTGGAGAACTGATAAACCGGAATATGGAGATGCTTGATATAGCGGAAAAAGGAAGAATGAAAAACTTAAGCAGTGGCATGTATCTGTTGTTTTTGGCACCGGTACTGACAGCCTCCTTAAAGCTTCTCATCGATATGGCGGTGTTTATGCTGTCATTCCTGGCGGGAGCAGGATTAGGATAAGGATTCACCGGAGAGATTTTTCATTTGGAGGTAAAAGATGAGTCAGATCATAAAAGCATTTTTAGGGATCTTTCTTACTATGTTTATGGCAGTCACTGCCATGGGAATATTATCTGCGTACATGGAAGTCATGAATGCACAGGATATGCAGGCGAGAATTGTAGACGAGCTGGAGAACAGCGATTACAATGCGGGGGTGGCAAAGGAATGTTTTGAAAAAAGTAAGGCAGCAGGCTATGAGCTTGCGGTTACCTACTTTTGTGAGGATGCAGCGGTGGCAACGGCACACAGTGCATCGGAAGTTCCTGCGTTAACAAAAAAGGTGGATATGGCAAAGGTGGAGATGCATTTTCCTTTTAAGGTTCCCTTTCTTGGGATTGAAAAGACACACACCTTTGTAAGCTATGCAAGATAAGGAGGAGAAAAATGGAACAGTTGATAGAAGAATATGGAATCAGTGCAATTCTGCTTGCAGTAGGGGGCGGTGTTGTGATGGCACTCGGACAGGTATTAAAGCTGATTGCGGGGGTGTAGGATGGTTGAAGTAATAAGAGAATATGCAGGTCTGCTTCTGGCTGCTGCAGGTGTGTTTTTGTTTTTGGCAGTCATCGGACAGATTATTTTGTCTAATCAGGGACTTTTCATGCAGATGATTGCAGCATATGGAAATGGAGGCTGTTAATTTAATGAAAGAAGTGGTAAGAGAGTATGCAAAGGCAGTGATAGCGGGGCTTGCAGCCCTGCTCATTCTTGCAGTGATTTCCGGCACAAATACATCTGTTTCGAAAGCTCTGCCACAGAGTCAGGCACTGTCACAGGAAGCAGACTCTGATGCGTTGGAAGGATACTGGAGGAGCCGATGAAAAACATTGTTCTTGGAGTTTTTGGATGTCTCATTGCAATTTATACGGTTCTTTCCTGCTTAAGTATATACAGTATCTCTGCCAGAAAAAATGAGATGGAAAACTGTGTTTCCCAGGTGCTGGAGCAGAATCTGAAAAAGTATTATAGAGGAGAACACACGGATGCAGAAGTGGAAGCTTTTGTGAGACAGGATCTGCTGCAGCGCATGTATTCGGATTCAAAGCCGGAGATTACCATCCGCTGCTGTGACATGACAAATGGTATGATTTCTGTTCATGTTACGGAATCATTCGGACTTCCGGGAGGATACCGGAAGTCTGTCTCCTGTGATAAAACGATTATAGTGGAAAGTGAAACAGTGGAAGAGACTGAAAGCATGGAGGGAACCTAGTACACTACAGTTCAATTTATGTATCGAATGAGGGGCAGAATATCTTTTGAACCTCATATCCTAGAATTTAGTAGCAGAAAGGAGAAATTTATGGCAGATAAACCTGTGAAGCTGACGGACCGGGGAAAACATACATTGATTGTTGTGGTTACAGTAACCGGCTGTATACTGGGAATTCTATTTTCTTTCGTTCTGTCAGTCCTTCATGGCCCGTATCAGAAGGATTCTTTTGTGCTGGCAGATGAAACGAAACGAGAGAAGACTGCGGAAACACAGCACAGGACAGGCACGGAAAAAAATCTGTCGCCGGGGTGGCTGTACTATATGAGTGCGGCAGGAAAACCCTGTAGTGACGAGATGAAACAATATTTTGATATACTGATCAATCAATGGACCAAGGGAAAATTAACCGATGATGAACTTGGGGAACAGATGACCGTTTATTTGGAAAAAAGAAATCTGCCTGTGTCTACCGCAGGGATTCAGAGCAAAAGTTTATGTTTGTTTCCATCGGCGGATGATTTGCCGGATTACACAAAGATGCTGAATATGGGAGAGAACATCTACGACTTTATCGGGGTTTACACAGAAGGGCAGTATGACGAGGAGGGACGATTACTATGTTATTACTGGGAGGCAGGAGTAAGGTGAAGAAGAAAAGAAAGTTTTGTTTGGCGGTATTAGGACTTGTGGTGATGCTGGTGGTCTCTATTTTGCCGGAAAATATGCAGACAGTATATGCAAGTGAATGTAATAATGCATATCAGTTTTACAATTCTTATGGAAACACTGTTGTGTTTTGTCCATCATCAAAAACCGATGGAAACATATATTATGCTACAAAAGCGGCAACAGCAACCACGAATACCAGATATCGTACAATTGGATGGAAAGTTTCGGTCCGGAAACTGGACGGAACCCATTTGCAGACATTGTATTTTAAGTTAGGCGGCTCTTATATGAATTGTATCGATACCCGTAAAAAATCCGGAAATGAGTATTGTCTGTATTCTATGTCACTGTATAATCTGAAACGGAGAATGAATGACAAAGCTGCTAAGGCGATGAAACAGGGCCTGGCTTCACTGGTGCTGGATGCCTGTATGATTGTGGTGAAAGATGGAAAAGCAAAAGGATCGATGAATGACAATGGACCTGTTTCCGGAAAGGTATATACAGATTACAATGGGATTGCAGGTGCTGCAAATTGGAGCAGTGCTTCCTATTCCTCCTTCTATAATTATTTTGATAAAGAAATAGAGGGATTATTTTTTCTGGTAAAGACCATTGCAGATACCGGAATTGAGACCGTAAAAGGAGGAGGATATTACTGTTACGGCACTTATGTAACCATTAAAGCCAGCACAAAAAAAGGATATGATTTTGAGATGTGGGATGGACCGAATCGAAGCGGTCATCCGGAGGTATCCTTTTATGTGAATGAAAATGCAAAGTATATTGCCTGGGCGAAGAGAAAACAACTGTCCATTGTGTATCACAGAAATCTGGATGCAGGAGATACGGAATGTGCAGGGCAGAAAATTGTATATGGGGATGGAGGAGAACGTTTTGACCCGGTCAGATGGAGTGCAAAAGGAAAAAAGATGACAGGATGGGCACTGTCACCCAATGCTTCCAGCCCACAATATTCCTTGACAGCGGTGATTAAGGACAGCTGGATTGATAAATACAGCCCCAGAGTAGATTTATATGCGGTATGGGAAAAGGATGAGAAAGATGCCCCGACACCGGATACACCCACATCAGGCACGACCATACCGGGTACGCCGGTGCCAGGAACCCCGGTACCGGATACACCCACACCGAGTACGCCAGTACGGGATACACTTACGCCGAGTACACCCACACCTGATACGCCGGAACCGGATACACCTACGCCGAGTACGCCCACACCTGATACGCCGGAACCGGATGCGCCGACACCGGGTACGCCGGTGTCGGGAACTTCAAATCCGGATACTCCGGAAGAGAAGTCTGAGACCGGGAATGAAAAGAAAAAAATACACTGCCGATTTATCAGCAGTGCTTATTTTGAAGATGAATCGAAGAATCTGATTCCCCGGGAGAAAGGAGGACTGGATCCCTCCTCCCCTTGGGCTTTGGATGCTTCACTACGTGTGCTGTTGCGTCAAATGCTTGCCTGATCTGAAATGGGGCAGGACAGCAGTCAATCATTTTCCTTCTGGGAAAGTGGTTCCGGAAGACGGATATAAACCCGTTCAATCCGGTTTTTATCTACCCTGTCAATTTTAAGGAGTACATTTTCATCGGTGAGGATGATTTCGTTTTTTTCAGGAAGGTGGTCTAAAAGTCCAAGACAGTATCCACCTATGGTGTCATAATCATCGGAGGTAAAGCTGTAACCAAGAGCATCACTGACATCATCCAGATTAGCGGAACCGAGAACATAAAATTCCCTTTCGTTTATCTGTGTGATGTCATCCTCTTCATCGGCATCATATTCGTCACGGATTTCACCAACGATTTCTTCCAGAAGATCTTCCAGTGTAATGAGACCGGCAGTTACACCGTATTCATCCAGTACGATGGCCAGGGAAATGGATGACTTGCGCATTTCCAGAAACAGATCCGCTGTGTTCTTATGCTCGTATGTAAAATAGGGCTTTCTGAGAAGTTTGCGTACAGAAAAATCAGGGGTATCATTCTGCAGAAGAAAATCTTTCATATTGATGATTCCAATGACATTGTCTGTAGAGTCTTCGTATACGGGCATGCGTGTAAACATATCCTGACGGAATACTTCAAGTACCTCCTGATAGGTGGCATCCGCCTGCACAAAGGTCATATCAATACGGGGAACCATGATTTCCTTGGCCTCGGCATCGCCAAAATCGAATAGGTTATGAATCATATCCCGTTCCTCGTTTTCGATGACCCCGCTTTCCTGACTGACATCCACGATGGTACGGAGTTCTTCCTCTGTTATATTTTGTTCGGCATCCTTAACATTGACCCGTAAAAGTATCATAAGTCCCATGGACAGCTTATTGATGATAAAAATAAGCGGTGTCAAAAGCTTCATGAGAAGCTCAATAATGGCTGATACATATAATGACATGGAATCAGCCTTAATGGTTGCCATGGTTTTTGGGGTCACCTCACCAAAAATTAATATCAGGAAGGTGAGGATTCCCGTTGCGATACCGGCACCGGCATTACCGAAAAAATGGATAGCCAGTGATGTGGAAACCGAGGAAGCGGACAGATTTACAATGTTATTGCCAATTAAGATGGCAGAGAGCATTTTACCCGGGTCATCGGTAATGCGCAGTACCCGGGCAGCCCGTTTGTTCCCGGATTCTGCGAGGGTACGCATACGTATTTTGTTAACAGTTGTAAGTGCCGTCTCCGCTGAAGAAAAAAATGCAGAGAGGAACAATAAAATAATAATTGCAATAAGTTGCCCTATATCACCGGGTCCCAATAAACTTCACCTCATAATTATTTATTTGACAAAATATAACTATTTATTGTCGTCAGTGCTGTAGTTTGGAGCTTCTTTTGTAATATGGATATCGTGTGGATGACTCTCACGTAAAGAAGCGGCTGTAATTTTTACAAACTTGCCGTTTTCCTTGAGAGATTCAATGTCGGCACATCCACAGTAACCCATACCGGAACGGATACCGCCCACCAGCTGGAATACGGTATCTTCCAGTGTTCCTTTGTATGCAACACGACCTTCAACGCCTTCCGGAACCAGCTTCTTTGCACCTTCCTGGAAATAACGGTCCTTGCTTCCGTTTTCCATGGCGGCAATGGAACCCATGCCACGGTATACCTTATACTTTCTGCCCTGGAATAATTCGAAAGTTCCGGGTGCTTCGTCACAGCCTGCAAACATGGAGCCCATCATACATACATTGGCTCCGGCAGCGATGGCTTTTGTCATATCACCGGAGTATTTAATACCGCCATCGGCGATGACCGGTATACCGCTCTTTTTAGCAACTTCGTAGCAGTCCATGATGGCAGAAATCTGTGGAACACCAATTCCGGCAACCACACGGGTAGTACAGATGGAGCCTGGTCCGATTCCGACTTTGACAGCGTCAGCACCGGCATCAATCAGTGCCTGTGCGGCCTCACCGGTGGCAATGTTACCTGCAATAACCTGCAGGTCCGGATACTTACTCTTGATTTTTCTGACTGCATCCAGAATGTTCTTGGAATGACCGTGGGCGGAGTCCACCACAATGACATCAACATGTGCTGCAACAAGTGCATCCACACGCTCCATCATGTTTCCGGTGATACCAACGCCGGCACCGCAGAGCAGACGTCCCTGATCATCCTTTGCAGAGAGCGGGTACTTAATCTGCTTTTCAATATCTTTGATGGTAATAAGACCCTTTAAGTTGAAATCCTTATCCACAATCGGAAGTTTTTCTTTTCTTGCTTTGGCAAGAATCTCTTTTGCCTCGTCAAGGGTGATTCCTTCCGGTGCAGTGATAAGACCTTCGGAGGTCATGGATTCCTTGATCTTTTTGCTGAAATCAGTCTCGAATTTTAAATCACGGTTGGTAATGATACCCACCAGACGACCGTTTTCCGTAATCGGTACACCGGAAATACGGAATTTGGCCATCAGGTTGTCAGCATCCTGTAATGTATTGTCTGGAGATAAGAAAAATGGATCGGTGATAACTCCGTTTTCGGAACGCTTTACCTTATCGACCTCGTCAGCCTGTGCTTCAATGGACATGTTCTTGTGGATGATTCCGATACCACCCTGTCTTGCCATTGCAATCGCCATTTTGGATTCTGTAACCGTATCCATAGCGGCACTCATCATAGGAATGTTTAACACGATCTTCTTTGTCAGATGTGTTTTCAGATCAATCATGTTTGGGGTAACCTCAGAGTACTGAGGAACCAGAAGAACGTCATCAAAAGTAATTCCTTCGCCGATAATAGTTCCCATTGTTCTAAAATCCTCGCTTTCTTTTTGTGAAAATGTGTTTATTGTAACAGTAAATTGAATTGTATAATTTTAATGATGATAGCAAAATAATGGATTGATGTCAAGTGAAAATTATGCTATGATAGTACAGTACAAATGGATTTTGGAGAACGGGCAAAGAAGCCGGATAAGGAGTTTCTATGCCCGTTTTTAGGGAATGGAAGAGTATGGAATTCAGGCCGTGTATTGATATACATAATGGAAAAGTAAAACAGATTGTGGGCAGCAGCCTGCGGGATCAGGGAGATATGGCGGAGGAAAACTTTGTTTCAGGACAGGATGCGGCATTTTATGCAAAGATGTACCGGAAAATGGGAATCTCCGGCGGCCATATTATTTTATTGAATGCAAAAGACAGTCCCTGCTATGAGAAAACAAAAGAGCAGGCATTAAATGCACTCAATGCCTATCCTGGCGGTCTGCAGGTGGGAGGCGGCATTACCGATCAGAATGCTGCGGAGTTTCTACAGGCGGGAGCCTCTGCGGTAATCGTGACTTCTTTTGTATTTCGCGATGGCAGAATTGATTATGGACGTCTGGAACGTCTGGTACAGGCTGTTGGAAAAGAGCACCTGGTTCTGGATTTGTCCTGCCGTTTCCGAAGTGATGTAACGGAAGCCGGTTATTATATTGTAACCGACCGCTGGCAGAAATTTACGAAAGAGCGGGTGACACCGGAACTTTTGGACCGGCTTTCCCAAAGCTGTAATGAGTTTCTGGTTCATGCCGTGGATGTGGAGGGCAGGTCAAAGGGAATTGAAAAGCCACTGGCAAAGCTTCTGGGAGACTGGGGAAGAATTCCTGTGACCTATGCCGGAGGTGTCCACAGCTTTGAGGATTTAAATTTATTGGCAGAACTAGGGAATAACCGCCTGAATGTGACAATAGGAAGTGCACTGGATCTGTTTGGGGGACCTATGTCCTTTGAACAGGTGATTGCATATATAAAGGAGAGAAGAACATGAGCAAGTACACGAAGGAAGATATTTTTCGTATTGTAGAGGAAGAGGATGTTGAGTTTATCCGGCTTCAGTTTACCGATATTTTCGGTACCCTTAAGAATGTGGCAATTACGGCAAGCCAGTTGGAAAAGGCGTTGGATAATAAGTGTATGTTTGATGGATCATCCATAGAAGGGTTCGTCCGGATTGAGGAGTCAGACATGTATCTGTATCCGGATCTGGATACCTTTACGATTTTTCCATGGCGCCCCCAGCAGGGAAAGGTTGCCCGGATCATCTGTGATATTTATTGTGCCGACGGCACTCCCTTTGAGGGGGATTCCCGCTATATCTTAAAGCGTCAGATTGAGGAGGCAGAAAAACTTGGTTATACTTTTAATGTAGGACCGGAGTGTGAATTTTTCCTGTTCCACCAGGATGACAACGGTCAGCCCACTACCATCACCCATGAGAAAGCCGGTTATTTTGATCTGGGACCGGTGGATCTGGGAGAAAATGCCAGAAGAGATATGGTTCTCACCCTGGAAGATATGGGGTATGAGATTGAGGCATCCCACCATGAGGTGGCACCTGCCCAGCATGAGATTGACTTTAAATACGATGAGGCATTGACAACTGCTGATAATATCATGACATTTAAGCTTACCGTTAAGACGATTGCAAAACGCCATGGTCTGTTCGCAAGCTTTATGCCGAAGCCGAAGTATGACATAAATGGTTCCGGTATGCATATCAATATGTCTCTCTCGAAGGACGGACATAACATTTTTAATGATCCGGACGGGAAGATGGGATTAAGCAAAGAGGCTTACTATTTTATCGGCGGAATCATGAAGCATATGAAAGGTATGACTTTAATTATGAATCCGCTGGTCAATTCCTATAAGCGTCTGGTTCCGGGATATGAGGCCCCGTGTTATATTGCCTGGTCATTGACAAACAGAAGTCCCCTTATCAGAATTCCTGCAGCAAGAGGCGAGGAAACCCGTGTGGAATTAAGAAGCCCGGATCCGGCAGCAAACCCGTATCTGGCACTGGCAGTCTGCCTGGCAGCCGGAATAGACGGAATCAAAAATAAGATTGAGCCGCCGGAAGAAGTGCCGGAAAATATCTATGAACTGCCGAGAGCAGAGAAGGAATCCCGGGGCATTGAGTCGCTTCCGGAGGATCTTCATGCAGCAGTGTGCGAGTTTGAAAAGGATTCCCTTATCTGCAGCGTACTGGGAAAACATATCACCGGTAAGCTCATTGAGGCAAAGGAAAAAGAATGGATGCAGTACCGCACGCAGGTGACGGGCTGGGAGATTGATGAATACCTGTATAAGATTTAAAAAGAGCAAAACCCATGAGAACCCGCTTGCGCGGGGCGTTTTGCGTAGGCAATCAATCAAAGATTGATTACACGGGAGACTACACGGTGAGTAACATAGTGATTGCATTTCCGAAACCGGAAGTGGCAGCGAACATAAGAAAAATTTTATCACAGAGCGGCTATACGGTAACAGCAGTCTGTACTACAGGCGCAAAGACACTGGAAAGTGTTAACAACCTGGAACAGGGAATATTAATCTGTGGATACCGTTTTGTGGATATGATGTACACAGAAATATATGATTATCTTCCTCCGGAATTTCAGATGCTTCTGATTGCATCCAGAACCTCTATTGATGAGCGGGAAATCTCTAATCTGGTCAGTCTGTCCATGCCCATGAAAGTCCATGAGCTTCTGGAAACTTTAGAGATGATGGAGGGCGATATCCGCCGCAGAAAAAAGAGGATACAAAGGCAGCCGAAACACCGTTCTGCGGAAGACCAGATGATCATCCGGCAGGCGAAAGAACTTCTCATGGTGAGAAATTCCTTTACAGAGGAGGAGGCACACCGGTATATCCAGAAACGGAGTATGGATAATGGCACCGGTCTGGTTGAGGTATCCCAGATGATATTAAGCCTGCTGCAGGAGGGATAGCTGAAGCAGGTCTTTACATCAAAAAAATAAAATGATAAAGTATAGAAAATTTTGCAAAAAGGAGAAATAGAACAATGTTTCATATCAACGAAAATTATCAGAAACTTCCGGGCAGTTATTTATTCAGCACAATCGGAAAAAAAGTAAATGCTTATCAGGAGGCAAATCCGGATAAAAAGATCATCCGTCTTGGAATCGGTGATGTGACACAGCCTCTGGCACCTGCAATTATCGAAGCACTGCACAGTGCAGTGGATGAGATGGGACATGCTGAGACTTTCCGCGGGTATGCGCCGGATCTGGGATATGAATTCCTTCGTAAGGCAATTGTGGAGAATGATTACAAGGCAAGAGGCTGTGAGGTGGCTATTGATGAGGTTTTCATTTCCGATGGTGCAAAGAGTGATTCAGCAAACATTCAGGAGATTTTCGGACAGGAGAACCGTATCGCAGTATGTGATCCGGTATACCCTGTTTACGTGGATTCCAACGTCATGGCAGGAAGAACCGGTGATTATGATAAGGATACCGAGACATGGAGCAACGTGATTTATATGCCCTGCACCGCAGCGAATAATTTCGTCCCGGAATTTCCGAAGGAGACACCGGATATGATCTATCTGTGTCTGCCAAACAATCCGACAGGTACCACTCTCACAAAGGATCAGTTACAGGAGTGGGTAGATTATGCCAATAAGGTTGGTGCGGTTATTATTTATGATGCAGCATATGAGGCATATATCAGTGAAGACAATGTGGCACATTCCATCTATGAGTGTGAGGGAGCAAGAAGCTGTGCCATTGAGCTTAGGAGTTTTTCCAAGAATGCGGGATTTACCGGAGTGCGTCTCGGGTTTACGGTGGTTCCTAAGGATTTAAAGTGCGGCGATGTTTCTTTAAATGCAATGTGGGCAAGACGTCATGGCACGAAGTTTAACGGAGCACCTTACATTGTACAGCGTGCAGGAGAGGCCGTTTACTCAGAGGCAGGAAAAGCCCAGTTAAAAGAGCAGGTTGCTTACTACATGAGAAATGCCAAGGCAATTAAGGATGGCTTAAAGGATGCCGGCTATACGGTATTTGGCGGGGTAAATGCCCCATACATCTGGTTAAAGACACCGGAGAAGATGACATCCTGGGAATTCTTTGATTATCTCTTAGAGCAGGCGAATGTGGTTGGTACACCAGGATCCGGTTTCGGCCCCAGTGGAGAAGGATATTTCCGTCTGACTGCATTTGGAAATTACGAGAACACGGTAGAGGCATTAGAGAGAATTAAAAATCTTTAATCCGGTTAACCAATGGACGAAAAAAGCCGATATACCATACAAAGGCAGTAGTTTTGCCGGGAACAAACGGATTTGACCCGGCACAAAATTTATATTCAGGGAGGATAAACATATGGGAGCAAACACAATTGGCAATGTTGCAGCAGGAACGGATGTCTATTCTGCTTACAAGCCGGCATCTAAAGATACGGCAGCGAAAAAACCGGATTCCACAGTAAAAGCGGATGAGACTAAGGCGGACGGTGCCGTTTATGAGAAGTCGGAAAGTGAGAGCACGAAGAAGCCGACTTATTCCATCAACAAAATGAGTTCGGAGGACCGGGCGGCATTAGTGCAGCAGTTAAAGGCAGATCAGGAGTCCAGACAGCAGAACTTAATCAATATTGTACGGCAGATGATGACCGGACAGGCAACCGCATTTTCCAAGGCAACGGGCAGTGATGATATCTGGAAATTCCTGGCAAAGGGTGATTTCACAGTGGATGCCCAGACGAAGGCCCAGGCTCAGGAGGATATCTCGGAGGATGGCTATTATGGAATTAAGCAGACATCGGAGAGACTGTTTGATTTTGCCAGTGCTCTTGCCGGTGATGATGTGGAGCAGATGAAGAAGATGCAGGCTGCTATGCAGAAGGGCTTTAAAGAGGCGACCGGAGCATGGGGAAAAGAGCTTCCGGAAATCTGCCAGAAGACACTGGATGCAGCAAACAAGAAATTCGAGGAATATTATAATTCCAAGAAGGATGCAGAATAAAATCATAGTTGGTTTTGAAAGAGTAAAAGCCCGGTTCTCTGGAACCGGGTCTTTTTAAAACACATTACGTAATCGGTTAATTTGCCGTGGGTTTCAAAGAGGTATTATCATGAAATACAATTTTGATAAGATTATTAACAGGAGAGAAACGGGCTCTCTCAAATGGGATGTTTCCAAAAATGAATTGCCTATGTGGGTGGCAGATATGGATTTTGAGACTTTGCCGGAAATACAGGAGGCCCTGGTGGAACGCGTTGCCCACGGGGTATACGGCTATTCCGTAATTCCCGATGAGTGGAGTCAAAGCTATG
Organism: Agathobacter sp.; assembly: GCA_022772675.1. Taxonomy (GTDB): domain Bacteria; phylum Bacillota; class Clostridia; order Lachnospirales; family Lachnospiraceae; genus Roseburia. The sequence goes on from JALEZW010000059.1 coordinate 143,991, forward strand.
TGGACTGGTGGGACAAAAGGCACCATTTCCATATGAATCCGGAGAAACTGATTTTCACAACCGGTGTGATTCCGGCATTGTCTTCTGCAGTGCGTAAGTTCACAACCCCCGGAGAGAATGTGCTGGTACAGACCCCGGTCTATAATCACTTTTTTTATGTCATCCGGAATAATGGAAGAAATATTGTGGAAAATCAGCTGCTCTATGATGGAGAGAATTATTCCATTGATTGGGAGAAATTAGAGCAGCAGCTTTCGAATCCTCAGACTACCATGATGATTCTCTGTAATCCCCACAATCCCATTGGGAAAATCTGGGATAAAGAGACCCTTGCCGGGATTGGAAGACTCTGTAAAAAGTATGATGTGGTGGTGGTTTCGGATGAAATCCACTGTGACCTGACAGCACCGGGAAAGGAATATATTCCTTTTGCATCCGTGAATGAGACCTGCCGGGATATCAGTGTGACATGTCTGGCACCAACAAAAACCTTTAATCTGGCAGGAATCCAGACGGCAGCAGTTTATGTGGAAAATCCACTTCTGCATCACGGAATGAAATGTCAGCTTAACACGGACGAGGTGGCGGAACCGAATGTATTTGCCGTACCGGCGGTAATTGCCGCTTATCAGAATGGAGCCGGGTGGCTGGATGAACTGAGAAATTATATCCACCAGAATAAACAATATGTGACAGAATTTCTACAAAATAAGATACCGGAGATTTATCCGGTTGTCTCAGATGCAACCTATCTTATGTGGTTAGACTGTAGGAAACTGACAGAGGACAGCCGGAAATTTACAGATTTTATCCGGGAAAAGACAGGACTTTTTGTTATGAGGGGCAGTGTATATGGCAAAAACGGGGAAGGATTTCTCCGGCTGAACATTGCAACATCTAAGCTGATTGTGGAGGATGGGATGCAGCGTCTTCTGGAAGGAGTTACTGCATGGAAAAATGATATAAATTAAGAATATTTCCTGATTTTAATGAAACTTTAAAGGTTTCCCTCATTGGAAATTAAGAAAAAAACCGCTACAATGTATTTATGATTAATCATGAATACGAGGTGGCGGTTTTATTATGTATAATGTTTTAGTTTGTGACGATGAAAAGGATATTGTTTCTGCACTGGAGATTTACCTGCGCAGTGACGGCTATGAAGTTTTTACGGCCTATAATGGAAGGGAAGCACTGGAAATTATGGATCGTGAGGAAATTCAGCTGGTGTTAATGGATATTATGATGCCGGAGATGGATGGAATCGAAACCATGTGTAAGATCAGGGAGAAATCCAATGTCCCGGTAATCCTGCTGACTGCAAAAAGTGAGGATACGGACAAGGTGCTGGGACTTACCGTGGGAGCGGATGACTATGTGACAAAGCCCTTTAATCCGGTGGAACTGCAGGCACGGGTGAAATCCCAGATCAGACGCTATATGCAGCTGGGAAGCGGTCAGATGGTGCAGACAAAGCTTGCGGCCGGTGGCATTGAGCTGGATGACAAGTTAAAAGAGGTGACCCTCGATGGGGAAAAGGTGAATCTTACCAGAACAGAGTATGATATCTTAAAGCTTTTAATGGAACATCCGGGAGAAGTTTTTTCACCGACACAGATTTATGAAGCAGTGTGGCATGGAAACCCCTGCGGGGTGGAAAACACAGTTGCAGTACATATCAGGCACCTCCGTGAAAAACTGGAATATGATCCGGCAAACCCCCGGTACCTGACGGTAGTGTGGGGGCGCGGATACAGGTTTAGCAGATAAGAATTGGAGGAAAAGCATGAAAACAGAATGGAAAAAAAAGAAGCTGGTGAAAGTGTCAGCCATGCTTCTTGCAATTGTAAGCGGATTTTTTGTGGTTCTCAGTGGGATGATTACCATTGGGTTTGCGGCCTGCGAGGGATTAAGCGGAGAACAGTCAGAGATTGAGCGGACACTGGATGGGCGGCTGTTAAATAACTATGCCAATTATATGATCAACGATCTTGCAGGAAGGGATAAATCCCTTACGGAGGAGGAAATGCTCCGCAATTATGATGGCGGAAATATCCGCTATACTCTGATGAAAAAGCTTCCGGGAGAAAAAGAGTGGCAGGAGACTGCATCCAATCATAAAACTCTTATAGAACAAACGGCACTGGTGTCCGTTCCTTTTTGGGAAAAGGAAACCGTGTCTGAGACTCCCATGGGATTCTGGAGTCTGCTTCTGGATGACAGTTACCGGTATTTTGAAGAGACAACACCGAAGTGTGTGAAGCTGGATTATGTCCTTTATGATGATGGAATATTTTACTGTTTTGGGGATCACACCCTCTATCAGATGGATTCCTTTTATGTGGTGGAAGAAAAAAATGTAGATATCCTACAGTACAATGTGGACTACTGTTATTATGAGGAGGGAACGAAGCATGGGTATCAGAATCCCTACACAGGGGAGGTGATTTCTGATAAACAGCTGAAGGATTTATTAATGGATGGACTGTGTATTGGCTTTAACGGTTTGGGAGTAACAGTTTCTGCCACCGGAAATTCACAGGATATCAGGATTAAGATGGAGCCGGTTTCTTCTTATCCCTATACAAAAATCATAAACTGGGAAGATTGTGAAGACGGGTATTCGGATCAGGATGACGCAGATCAGTCCACATATCTGTGCTATGAAACGGATGCCTATGAGACACAGACTGCATATAAGCTATACCTGTCTGTGTCGGATTCTATTGGAAATATCAAGACGTTAAAGGGCGGACTTCCGGACTGTTTTTATCAGGCACATCTGCTGGCAGGACAGTTCCTTTCTATCCGAAAAAACTGTGGCTGGGTATTTTTGTTTTCCCTTTTCATTTTCTGCGCCGCCTTTGTGGTTCTGATGAAGACTGCAGGCTGGCAGAAGGGGAAAAATACTGTGCAGCTGCGTTTTTGGGACCGTATTCCTTTTGGAATCTATACAGTACTTATGATTACCGCAGTTTCTCTCCTGATTGCAGCCGGCATTGGAACGATGTACATCTATTTGTACAGAAATGCACTGTATGATTTCTGTGTGGCTTTTTCTATTATAGCGGCCGTGCTTGCGGAGTTGGTTTTCTTCTTGTACTGCATGAGTATTGCTGTAAGAATGAAGTCCAAAAAGTTCTGGCACTACACGATACTTCGTTATCTGGTAAAACCATTCCGGTCTCTGGGAAAAATCTTCAAACAGGCGTGGACAGCAGTCCGGGCAAAGACACCGGTTATGATTCGGGGCCTTGTTGTTTTCGGAGTGATTTCACTTGTGGAAGTCTGGGTTTGCTTTATTGCTTTTTCCTATGGGGGAGGATCGGGTCTGATTCCTGTTTTCATGTGGAAACTTGTGGAACTTGTTGTTTTGATTGTGATTTTAAATCAGTTCAACAAACTTTGTGTTGGGGGAAAAAGAATTGCAGGAGGCGACTACTCCCACCCCATTGACAGCACAAAAATGTTACCTTCCTTTAAGGAACATGCAGAGGATTTAAATAACGTAAGGGTAGGGGTGGCAAATGCGGTAGAGGAAAAAATGAAGAGTGAAAGGTTCCGTACAGAATTGATCACCAATGTTTCCCATGATATCAAAACACCCCTTACTTCCATCATTAACTACGTGGATTTGATGAAAAAGGAACAGATTGACAATGGGAAACTGAAAGAGTATATGGAGGTATTGGATCGTCAGTCCCTGAGACTGAAAAAACTCATCGAGGATCTGATGGAGGCATCCAAAGCGTCCACCGGAAATCTGCCGGTACACAGTGAGATTTGCGATGCTACCGTGATGCTGACACAGGTTGTAGGGGAGTTTTCAGAGCGGGCAAAAGAACAGCAGTTAGAACTGGTAGTGGACTGCCCCAACCCGCCCCTTAACATTTTTGTGGATGGCAGGCATCTGTGGCGGATTATCGACAACCTCATGAGCAACGTCTGCAAATATGCCATGCCGGGAACCAGGGTTTATATCAGTTTAGAGCAGTATCATGGAATGGTAATCATGACATTCCGTAATATCTCAAAGGACAGACTGCATATGAGCAGTGAGGAACTGATGGGACGCTTTGTGAGAGGGGACAGTTCCAGAAATACGGAAGGAAACGGACTGGGCCTTTCCATTGCAAAGAGTCTCACAGAACTGATGGATGGAAATCTTGCAGTGCAAATTGACGGGGATCTGTTTAAAGTCATTTTGAGCTTTGCAGAGTATAAAGAGAAATAAATACTCATTGTCTTTCCGGGTACTTTTGTGGTATGATGTTATATAAAGTTGCTGGTTTACAGTGACAAATTCAAAATGGAGGAGAGACAATGCTAGAGAAACTGTTTAAACTCAAAGAGAACCATACGAATGTCCGTACGGAAGTTCTCGCCGGTATCACTACGTTTATGACCATGGCATATATCCTGGCCGTAAACCCTAACATGCTTCAGGCGGCCGGAATGGATCCGACGGCAGTATTGATTGCTACCTGTCTGGCATCCTGTATCGGAACCTTTGCCATGGCACTTCTTGCGAATTATCCCTTTGCGCTGGCACCGGGCATGGGCCTGAATGCCTATTTCGCCTTTACGGTGTGTGGAGCAATGGGTTATTCCTGGAAGGTTGCATTGATGGCCGTATTTATCGAGGGAATTATTTTCATCATTCTTTCCCTGACCAATGTACGTGAGGCAATTTTCAATGCCATTCCACTTACCTTAAAGAAAGGTGTGGGAGCCGGAATCGGATTGTTCATTGCATTCATTGGTTTACAGGGAGGACACATTGTTGTTAACAATGATTCCACACTGGTTTCCTATGTGAATTTCACCGGAAACTGGCACACAGAGGGTATCTGTGCAGTATTGGCACTGATTGGTCTGATTCTCACTATCATCTTATATATTAAGAAGGTAAAGGGATCCATTCTGATTGGTATTCTTGCCACATGGATACTTGGTATGCTTTGCCAGGGAACAGGCATTTATCATGTGGACGTGGATGCCGGATTTTATTCTTTGTACCCGACCTTTGCCCTCACAGATTTCACAAAAATCGGGGAGACTTTCGGGCAGTGTTTTACAGCTGATTTCCATGGAGTGGGAGTATTCAACTTTATTGTGGTGTTACTTTCTTTCCTGTTTGTGGACATGTTTGATACCCTTGGAACTTTAATCGGAGTTTCCGATAAAGCCGGTTTTCTGGACAAGGATGGCAAGCTTCCAAGAGTAAAGAATGCGCTGCTGGCAGATGCCATTGCAACCTCAGCAGGTGCGGTTCTGGGAACCTCCACCACCACAACTTATGTAGAGAGCTCAGCAGGTGTGGGAGCCGGTGCGAAAACCGGACTTTCCTCAATTGTAACAGGATTATTATTCCTGCTTGCAATTTTCTTTGCACCGATTTTTACTGCAATTCCGGGCTTTGCAACAGCACCGGCACTGATCTTTGTAGGATTCCTTATGGTATCTGCAATTGTAAAGATTGATTTTGAAGATCTGACCGAAGCAGTTCCGGCATATTTATGTATGCTTGCTATGCCCCTTATGTACAGCATCGCAGAGGGTATTGCAATCGGTGTTATTTCTTATGTGATCATCAATCTGATCTGTGGTAAGCATAAAAAGATCACTCCGCTTATGTATATTCTTGCAGTATTATTTATCTGTAAGTATATTTTCTTATAATCATTTAGCGGAAAGGGCCGCACTCCGGGTGGAGTGCGGCTTATGGTCTTTTCATAAACAAATTTAAAAGGATAAAAAGGAGAAAAATTATGAAGAACTTCAAAAAAGTAGTAAGTGCTGCAATGGCAGCAGCAATGGTATTGTCACTGGGTGCCTGCGGAGATTCCAAATCAGCCGGGAATTCCGGGAAAGATTCTGCAGGTGCAGACGGAAAAGTATACAATATCGGAATCTGTCAGCAGCTGGAGCATCCGGCACTGGATGAAGCAACAAAGGGCTTTGAGGAGGCTCTTAAGGATAAGCTTGGGGATAATGTGAAATTTGATCTGCAGAATGCACAGAACGAGCAGGCAAACGCATCTACCATTGCCAATAATTTTGTATCCAATAATGTGGATCTGATTCTTGCAAATGCAACGACGGCTCTGCAGTGCTGTGCCGCAGCAACAACGGATATTCCGATTATCGGAACCTCGGTAACAGACTATGCAACGGCTCTGGAGATAGATGACTGGAGTGGTACCACCGGCAGAAATATTTCCGGAACTTCAGATCTTGCCCCGCTGGATGAGCAGGAAAAAATGTTAAAGGAGTTATTCCCGGATGCTAAGAATGTTGCGATTCTTTACTGTTCTGCAGAGCCGAACTCTAAGTTCCAGGCAGTAAATTTTGAAAAGTATCTGGATGAGGATGGAATCGGATACAAGGAGTTCACCGCTTCTGATTCCAATGATATCGGTTCGGTGGTTCAGAGTGCAACAGAGTATGCAGATGTAATCTATATCCCTACTGATAACACCATGGCACAGAATACTGAGGCAATCAACAATATTGCACTTCCGGCTAAAATTCCGGTTGTAGCCGGCGAAGAAGGTATCTGTAAGGGCTGCGGTGTTGCAACACTGTCCATCAGCTACTACGATATCGGCTATAAGGCAGGGGAAATGGCCTATGATATTCTGGTAAATGGCGCAGATATCACAAAAATGCAAATCGAGTACGCACCAAAGGTAACAAAAGAGTATAACAAAGATATCTGTGATTCTCTCGGCATTACCGTTCCGGATGATTATGAAGCAATCGCTGCAGAGTAAATAGTTAAGGAGGATGGATATCGTGTTACTATCTGGCTATTTTTCCGCCCTGGACCCGCTGGCACTTTTCCGTGCCATGCCGGGTTCCATTGCACAGGGGCTGATATGGGGGCTTCTGGCGCTGGGAGTTTATATTACATATAAGCTTTTGGATTTTGCTGATCTGTCTGTGGATGGTTCCTTTGCAACAGGAGGAGCAGTGGCAGTTATGATGATCCGCGGAGATATGAATCCGTGGGTTTCCCTTCTGCTGGCTTTTGGCGTTGGAATGCTGGCAGGACTTGTTACCGGTTTACTTCATACAAAACTTGGAATTCCATCGATTCTTGCAGGAATTTTAACACAGATCGCCTTGTATTCCGTGAATCTGAATATTATGGGACAGTCCAATCAGGCGGTTAGTGTGGATAAATACAATCTGACGGTTTCCCTGCGTTATGTATCGGGCGAGACAGCAGATAAGATTAAAGTGTTTACTACCTGTATTCTGTTTTGTGTAGTAGTTGTTGCAATTTTATACTGGTATTTCGGAACCGAGCAGGGACATGCCATCCGGGCAACCGGATGTAACGAGCGGATGGCCCGTGCCCAGGGAATCAATACCGATTTCTGCAAGGTACTGGCCCTTATGCTTTCCAACGGGCTGGTAGGCCTTTCCGGTGGTTTGTATGCCCAGTATCAGGGCGCAGCGGATGTCAATATGGGACGTGGAGCAATCGTTATCGGTCTCGCCTCTGTCATTATCGGAGAGGTGCTTTTTGGAAAACTTTGCGCAGGAAAGAAGCTGGCCTTTGCCTATACGCTCTTTTCTGTGATTGCCGGTGCCATTTTATATTATTTGGTGCTGTCTGTCATACTCTGGCTTAAGTTCCCTTCCGACGACCTGAAACTCTTCTCTGCAATTGTGGTAGCAGTCTTCCTTGCTATCCCGTATTTGAAGAATAAGAAAAAATCCACAAGGGGGCTGTAACAGATGGGTGAGATGTTAAAAATTGAAAATATCAGAAAAGTATTTAATGCCGGAACCATCAATGAAAAGGTTGCTCTGGATGGTGTCAATCTGACTCTGGAAGAGGGGGAGTTTGTCACGGTTATTGGAGGAAACGGAGCCGGTAAATCTACTACATTGAATGCCGTTGCAGGAGTATGGCCGGTGGATTCCGGAAAAATCTATATCGGTGGCGATGATGTAACAAAACTTTCTGAGTATAAACGTGCAAAATACTTAGGCCGGGTTTTTCAGGATCCTATGACCGGTACGGCAACTACCATGTCTATTGAAGAGAATATGGCAATAGCTGCCCGGCGGGGCAGATCCAGAGGATTAAGCTGGGGAATAACCAAACAAGAGCGTGACAAATACCGGGAAATGCTTGCCACTTTAAATCTGGGGCTGGAGGACCGTCTGACCTCGAAGGTAGGACTGCTTTCCGGAGGACAGCGTCAGGCAATTACACTGCTAATGGCATCCATTCAGAAGCCGAGGCTTCTCCTTCTGGATGAACATACGGCCGCCCTAGATCCGAAAACCGCTGCAAAGGTTCTCGAAATTTCCGACAAGATCATTGCTGAGAATCATCTTACAGCGATGATGGTTACCCATAATATGAAGGATGCCATTGCCCATGGAAACCGTCTGATCATGATGCATGAGGGCAAAATTGTTTTAAATATTGCGGGTGAAGACAAGAAGAAGCTTACGGTTTCCGATCTGCTGACGCAGTTTGAAAAAGTAAGTGGAGAAGAATTTGCAAGCGATAAGGCACTTTTGTCTTAAATTCATTTACCTGATTTAAAGGAGTATTAGTCATGCCTGTATTTGATTTTAACAATACCCTGGAGGAAAATACTGCCTCCGGGTGCACCTATACAATATTTCAGTCCAGTGAACCTGCGGCATCACCGGAGAAACCTATCCTGGTGCTGGACAACCATATGCAGAAGTGGAAATATCATTCCTGCGGTGTGTTTACCAACCAGTCCAGGCGCACAGCCTTTGAGTTTTCCACAGAGGAGGGAACCGTCTGCGCCGACATTCTTCGGGTAGATGCCCGTTTTGTCAATCTTCTCCGCTGGCTGGGAGAAAACCACATTAACGTCCGGTTGTCCGGTGACAACAGAGAAGAGGGATATGCTGTTTATAAGATCAGGGAAATTGCTTACGGTGGTGGAAAAAAGCTTTCGGCAGAGGATGGTTTTTTACAGTTTATGATGGAGCGCCTCTTTGCCAGCAGTGCGCCGGGGGAGGAAATCGAGGATGAGGATAAGGAGGAAGACGGTGATGACATGAAGCTTACCAGCTTGCAGAGCATTACCGACTTTATGACCTGTGCGGGACGCACCCTTCCGGATAATATCCGTCTGTGGGCCAGAAGAAATCTGGCAGTTGCCCGCTCCAATGAGGTTTCCCCTGAGGAACGCCGTCATGCACAGCGTGCATTATCCATTATGATGAATATTCAGTGGAAAAATAATTATTTTGAAGCCATTGATCCCAGGGAAGCCAGAAAAATCCTTGATGAGGAGCTCTATGGCATGGAACGGGTGAAGCAGAGAATCATTGAAACTATTATCCAGATTAACAGAACCCACACCCTTCCGGCATATGGACTGCTTCTGGTGGGACCGGCAGGAACCGGGAAATCCCAGATTGCCTATGCCGTTGCCCGGATTTTGAAACTTCCCTGGACAACCCTTGATATGAGCTCCATCAATGACCCGGAGCAGCTTACCGGAAGCTCCAGAATTTATGCCAATGCGAAACCGGGTATCATCATGGATGCATTTTCCATGGCAGGGGAGTCCAACCTGGTATTTATTATTAATGAGCTGGATAAGGCAGCTTCCGGAAAGGGAAATGGAAATCCGGCGGATGTGCTTTTGACTCTTCTGGACAATCTTGGATTTACGGATAATTATATGGAGTGTATGATTCCCACTGCAGGAGTCTATCCCATTGCCACGGCAAATGACAAGGAGGCAATTTCTGCACCGCTTATGTCCAGATTTGCAGTGATTGATATTCCGGATTATACCTTTGAAGAGAAAAAAATCATCTTTTCCCGCTTTGCGCTACCGAAGGTGTTAAAGCGTATGAGTCTTAAGGAGGAAGAGTGTATTATAAAAGAGGACGCGCTGGATGAGATTGTAAGGCTTTATTCCAATACCAGCGGAATTCGTGATTTAGAACAGGCCGCAGAACATATTGCGGCAAATGCACTGTATCAGATAGAGGCAGACCATGTGGCATCCGTTACCTTTGATGCGGAGATGGTGCGTAATCTGCTTGCCTGATACAGGGCAGGCAGAAAAAGGCAATAAAAAAGAGCTGATGACGGGAATTGAACCCGTGACCCCTTCCTTACCAAGGAAGTGCTCTACCTCTGAGCCACATCAGCATATGTTGACCGCGTCAACTATTACATCTTACAATATATTTTTTGAATTGTCAAGAAAAAAAGAAAAATTATGTGAAGTCTGATGTATTTTAACAGTGACGGCAGTATTTCGGGAGTGGCATATATGTCGGCAAACGAGAAATAAATATAAGGAGGCATTTTAGAAATGACAGAGTCCATGAAAGACTATGAAAAGGAACTGGAACAATCGTTCCGCAAAATAGAAGTGGGAGATCTGATTAGTGGAACGGTGGTTGCAGTGACCGATGAGGAGGTCACTCTGGATTTAAATTATTACGCACCGGGGGTTATTAAAATTGAAAATCTGAGCAATGACCCGGATTTTCATGCCAAAGAAGAACTGAAGCCGGGAGATACCCTGGAGGCGACTGTAATCTGTACCGATGATGGATCCGGAAATATAGAATTATCCAAAAAGGAGGCAAATGATGTTCTTGCCTGGGATAAATTAAAGGAAATGATGGAGCAGGAGACTGTTGTGACGATCCGGATTAAGGAGAGTGTACCCAGTGGTGTGATCGCTTATCTTGAGGGAATCCGTGCATTTATCCCGGCATCCCAGATTTCTGCGGATTACGTGGAGGACACCAATGCGTGGATTGGAAAAGAGGTGCGAGCTAAGGTAATCACCGTAGATAAAGAGAAAGAAAAGCTTGTCCTTTCCGGAAAAGCAGTTGCAAGACAGGAACGGGAGGAAGAGAGAAATCACAGGATTGCCATGCTGGTACCGGGAACCACTGTGGAGGGAACCGTGGAATCCATCATGCCATACGGCGCATTCGTAAATATCGGAAACGGAATCAGTGGTCTGGTGCACATTTCCCAGATCAGTCAGAAGCGTATTTCCTCTGTCTATGAGGTTTTAAAAGAGGGGCAAAAAGTCAAGGCCAGGATCCTAAATACCAATGATGGAAAAGTAAGCCTCAGCATGAAGGCATTGGAAGATATTATGGAAAAGGCAGAGGATGAGGAAGAGGCAGAAGCAAAAGAGTACAGTTCCAACGAGAGTGCTGGCACCAGTCTCGGAGATCTGCTTTCCAAAATAAAGCTGTAGGGAGGCAAAAAAATAAGGGTCAAAAATGTTTGACCCTTATTCCTGATAATAACCTAAAACTTTCTTCACATAGTTCTGTGTTTCAGTAAAAGGAGGAATCCCTCCGTACTTGTCCACGTTCCCGGAGCCTGCATTGTAGGCGGCGAGGGCAAGTGAAAGATCTCCATTGTATTTTTTCAAATTCTGTGAAATGATCTTTGCACCACCCATGATATTATCGTGTGCATCATATGCATCACGGATACCGAGCCCCTTTGCTGTGGAAGGCATCAGCTGCATGACTCCCATGGCACCGGCGGAACTGGTAGCTTTCTGGTTAAAGTTGGACTCCACCTTTGCAATGGCTTTTAGGAGATTGACATCCACATGGTACGTTTCAGAAGCCTCCTTAAAGTAGGTTTCCAGATCTTCCGGGGCAGAAATACTGTCAGAAGAAGTGGCTCCGGAAACAGATGAGGTGGAACCCTGGGAACCGGATAAAGCAGATGTCTCAGCATTGGTATCCGAAGCGGCAGTCTGCGTGTCTGCCGGAGTATAAGTGCTAAGCAGCTTTTGCACGATGTCTGCAGGCAGAGTACCGGAACCGGCAGCAGTTAAAAGGGCATCTACGGCCAGTGCACGCTGGGTACGTTCTGCTTTTTCCAGATATTTCGAGAATTCTGAAACTGCAGTCTCGGTATCCATCCTCCGGAGGTCAGAACCGGTCCTGCTTTTTACTGGGTGTGATGACGAAACAGCCTTTTTTGCAGTCTGTTTTTGCTGTACGGCATTGTTATCGGAAATATATGGTAAAATGGTTACCTGCATCATTTTCTCCTTCTTTCTGTTTCTATTGCTCCGTGAATACGCAGTCAATACGCTGATATTGTACCATATTCGGTAGAAAAATAAAAGGAAATGGTGAAAATTGCTTGAATTTGTAAATCAATTGATGTAGCATAGCAATCAGAAAAGAGTGATAGACAAAAGGAGTACATTCAATTATGGAAAAGAAACCATTTGTTACAAAGGAACAGGTAGAGGAAATGGTAAAAACTTATCCGACACCATTTCATTTGTATGATGAGAGAGGAATCCGCGAAAATGCGAAAAAGGTGAAAGAGGCGTTTTCCTGGAATCCCGGATTTCGTGAGTATTTCGCTGTGAAGGCAACTCCGAATCCATATATTTTGAATATTTTAAAAGAGTACGATATGGGGTGTGACTGTTCTTCCTATACAGAACTGATGATGGCAAAATCCTGTGGTTTTGACGGGGAGCATATTATGTTTTCTTCCAATGACACACCGGCGGAAGAATTTGCCTATGCCGATGAGCTGGGGGCCATCATCAATCTGGATGACTTTACCCATATTGACTTTTTGGAGAAAACAATCGGACATATTCCGGAGACCATCAGCTGCCGTTACAATCCGGGAGGAGTGTTTGAATTGAGCAATGGAATCATGGACAACCCTGGTGATTCCAAATACGGTATGACAAAGGATCAGTTAATCGAGGCCTTTAAGATTTTAAAGAGCAGGGGAGCTAAGCATTTTGGTATCCATGCATTCCTGGCCAGCAATACCGTCACCAACGAGTATTACCCGAAATTGGCAGGAGAACTGTTTGAGCTGGTTGTTGAGTTAAAGGAAAAGACCGGATGCGACATCAGGTTTGTCAACTTATCCGGCGGAGTGGGAATTCCTTATAAACCGGATCAGGAGCCAAACGATATCAGCGTGATCGGTGCCGGTGTTCATGAAATGTATGATAAGATTCTGGTTCCGGCGGGACTGGGGGATGTTGCCATTTACTGTGAGATGGGACGTTTCATGCTGGGACCTTATGGATGCCTGGTGACAAAGGCCATTCATGAGAAACACATTTATAAAGAGTATATCGGTGTAGATGCCTGCGCTGCAAACTTGATGCGTCCTGCCATTTATGGGGCCTACCATCACATTACAGTTCTTGGAAAAGAGAATGCACCCTGTGACCACACCTATGATGTGACAGGATCCCTCTGTGAAAACTGTGATAAATTTGCAGTTGACAGAAAGCTTCCGAAAATTGATATGGGAGATTATCTGGTAATCCACGATACAGGAGCTCACGGATTCTCCATGGGATACAATTACAACGGGCGTCTCCGCTCCGCAGAGCTTTTGTTAAAAGAGGATAAAAGTGTGCAGATGATTCGCCGCGCGGAGACACCGGAAGATTATTTTGCGACCTTTGACTGCTTTGATGACATTAAAATTACGCGCTGATGTATTATAGTGGTGTCATTCGAAGGGAGATACCGGTGTTTCAGATAGTGCACACATATTATATAATAATATCGTCAAGTGGCAAGGCTTGGCAGTCCGGAAGGAGTGAATACAATGGAGGTAATGCAGGAAATGACAGAAAAAGAAATGCAGAGCGTCAAAATGTCAACGCTTTATGAGTTGAGATTGATTTTCACACAAGGAGAAAAGAAAGAGTATACAACAGAAGAAATTGTAGAACTTTTGGACAGAATCGCAACAGCGAAAGACCAAATATAAAATAAGCCGGGCTTGCCACCGGCTGAAATGCACAAGAGGTTGTAATGTAATATTTAGAAAAAGTAATCAAGAGTAATCATTTACTGTAAATATGGAAAAACCGCAAATCCTATTAAACTCAAGGATTTGCGGTTAAATTTTTATGCCGGCAGTGGGACTTGAACCCACACGATGTTGCCATCAACAGATTTTGAGTCTGCCTCGTCTGCCAATTCCGACATGCCGGCGCGAACAAATATTATAATAGCATATGGCTTTGTGTATTGCAAGCCTTTTTTTCTTTGACAAAAGTTATCGTATATGATAACATTAGAAAAGATGCAAAAAGGAAGAAGATGAAGACTTAAAGAGCTGATACAGCGGTAAGTCCCATAGGGGGTGGAGATGCAGGAACACAGTTCAGCCAGACAGGATGTGGCGTTACAGATGAAACAGGCCAGGAAAGAGCAGGGAATCACCCAGGAAATGCTGGCAGAGAAGGTGGGCACCAAGAAATCCAACATCTCCCGTCTGGAGAGTGGCAGGTACAATCCGAGCCTGGATTTTTTGGAAAAAGTTGCCGGAGGTCTGGGGAAGGAAATCAAAGTCAAGGTGACATAAGGTTGCATTTTCGGACAGGGAATGGTATCGTATAAAAATGTAAGAAGGAGCATAAGAGTCAGGATGACTAAGAAATTAGGAAACTACAAGGATAATGATGTGGAATTATGCCGCACCACCAATTCGCGGGTCAGCAATGAGACGGCGGAGGCACTGTTAGAGCAGCATATTCCATTTACGAAGAACAGTAAGAAAATTCCCTTCTTTAAGAGGGAGAGTTATAAGGGGGCAGACACTATGTGGGTGATTACCATCAATCCCCGCCGTTACAGTCAGGCCCGTCAGGTAATTGACAGCATGGACCGGGTGTACAAAGACCGTCTTGTCCTTACAAACTACTAGGGCCCAACGGTCAATACCGTGAAAAAAGTGTGAAATACGTTTTAAAAGAGGAAAGAGTGTGGTAAAATTCATTTCAGACATGAGATGAAGGAGCCACATTTTTTATGTTATTCAATAAATCGAAGGAGCCGGTATCCGGAAATGAAGAAAAATCCAAAACAGAAACCGTAATCTATCTGTTCATTTATGGGCTGATTCCCATTGCAGTATTTTACCTGATGGAGGCCTATGAACATAATCCCTTTAAAGAAGTGCGGGCGGAAGCACAGTTTTTTAATATTCTGCTGTTTGAACTGCTTGGATGGATCTTCTATTTTCTGCTGGGCAGGATGCGTCCTGCCGCAGGGATTCTGGTTTCCCTGGCGGTATTGTTTGGAATTACCAATCATTATGTGATGAAATTCCGGTCCACTCCCTTTGTACCCTGGGATATTTTTTCCGTTGGCACGGCGGCATCCGTGGCACGGGAGTATGATTTTACACCGGATATGAGGATGGTCTTTGTGACACTGGGCTTTCTGCTTTTGTTTTTCCTCACGCATTTTTTGAAAAATGGGCCTCGTTTTTCCTGGAAGATAAGGGGAGCCGGCTTTATCCTTTTCGTGCTTTCCCTGTGTCTGTTTGTAAATACCCTGCAGAAGGAGAGTTTTCAGAACCGGCATTATCTGTATCCGTTTCTGTTTACACCGGCATATATGACAAAGGTAAACGGGATGGCGGTTACCTTTGCCATGGATCTGGCCTACGTTGCAGTGGATAAGCCCAAGGACTATGATGCCGGTGAGGCGAAAGAAATTTTAGAGGAATATGGAACCGGGGAAGGAAAAGGGGAAAAGGATGATAAAGTAGTGACAAAAACAGCAGATTTGCCCAATATCATTGTAGTTATGGATGAGGCATTTTCCGATCTGTCTCTCCTTGGCCCCCTTCCGGCCAGTGAAGATGTGATGCCCTTTATGCATCGCATGCAGCAGGGACAGAAAAACACCATAACCGGATATGCGCAGGTATCTGTCTGCGGAGGAAATACCGCCAATTCCGAGTTTGAATTTCTAACCGGAAATACCATGGCATTTCTCCCCAATGGCAGCATTCCCTATCAGCAGTATATCAAAAAGGAGACACCGTCACTGGCTTCTTATCTGAAGTCGTTAGGTTATGAAACCTATGCGCAGCATCCTTACCTGCCCTCCGGCTGGAACCGGGATCAGGTCTATCCGCTGCTGGGCTTTGACCACATGGATTTTCTGAGTGATTACCATGACATTTCCTATGTGAGAAAATACGTAAGCGATGAGTCGGATATGCAGCATATTATTGATACCTTTGAAAACAAAGAGAGGGGAAAGCCGGCCTTTATTTTTAATGTGACCATGCAGAATCACGGAGGTTATACGGACCTTTATCCGGATTTTATAAACGGGATTCAGTCAGGATACGAGAGCCAGCCCCTGGACCAGTATTTATCCCTTGTGCATTTGTCGGATCAGGCTTTGGAGAAACTTGTGAATTATTTTTCCGGTGTGGAGGAAAAGACGCTGATTGTCTTTTTCGGGGATCATCAGCCCAGTGATACGGTGGCATCTGTTGTGGAAAACGGGGAGGAAACCGATACAAAGACCCGCTATCTTGTACCCTATCTGGTCTGGGCAAATTACCATATCGATGCAGCAACCGGGAAAAATACGAGCCTGAATTACCTGGCAGCCCAGGTGCTTTCCGCGGCGGGAGTGCCCACTAATGATTATCAGAATTATCTGTTAAAGCTGAGTGAGACCTATCCTGTCATTTCCGCGGCAGGGGAGACGAAGAGTATGGGTGCTGATGAAAAGGCACTGGATACCTATAGGAAACTGCAGTATTATCAATTATTTGAAAGGAAATAATCCGGTATGAAAAAAAGCATAGCAGGGAGGAAACGGGCATTTCCCTATCTTGCTTCATTTTTACTTCCCTTTATCATCTGCATTCTTGTCTGCATTGGAAACGGGGTATACCCGTTTGGGGAAAACTGTATTCTTCATATTGACATGTACCACCAGTACTGTCCGTTTTTTACGGAGTTTTTAAACAAACTGCAGCAGGGGGGAAGTCTGCAGTACTCATGGAATCTGGGGCTGGGGTCGGATTTTGTATCACTCTATGCCTACTATCTGGCGAGCCCTCTTAATTTTCTGATTCTGCTCTGCCCGAAAAAATTTGTCATAGAGTTTATGACATTACTGATTCTGGTTAAAATTGCCCTGTGCGGACTTACTTTTTTCCTGTTCCTCAAATACCATTTTCATTTTGTGGGAAAAGACGGAAAGATGCACAAAAACCAAGTGCTACCGGCACTGGTGTTTTCCACGGCCTATGCCCTGTCCGGTTTTGTGGCAGCTTACAGCTGGGACATTATGTGGATGGACTGCGTGGCCCTGTTTCCCCTGATTATGGTGGGACTGGAAAAACTGGTTCGTGAGGGAAAGCCGGTTCTGTATTTTGTCACACTGGCAGTATGCATTTTTTCCAATTACTATATCTCCATCATGATCTGCATTTTTCTGGTGTTTACCTTTGTTCTTCTGTTTTTCACACAGAAACAGGGAAAAGGAAAGGCTTTTTTTTGTTTTTCCTGGTATTCCCTTCTGGCCGGGGGATGTTCCCTGGTACTTTTGCTGCCGGAAATTGCTGCACTTACGGCATCCGGAGCTGCCGGACAGTCCTTCCCGAAAAAGATAGAGTGGTACTTTAACATGATTGGAGAGCTGGGGAGATCCGCTGCTGTAACCACCTGCTATACCGGCGGAGACCACTGGCCGAATCTGTATGCCGGATCCTTTTCCCTGATACTGGTATTTTTGTACCTGTGTAACCGAAGAATTTCCTGGAAAGAAAAGCTGCCGCGTTTTTTCATGGTTTTATTTTTCCTGGTAAGCTTCTCTAACAAGCAGCTGGACTATATCTGGCATGGCATGCACTTTCCCCAGGATCTGCCGGGAAGACAGTCCTTTCTTTACATTTTTCTCCTGCTTACTATGGGCTTTGCCACAGTTCGGAAATGGAAAGGGATTCTGCCCCGCCATATCATTATTGCAGTGCTTTCCGGGATGGTGCTCATGTTTGCGGCACAAACCTATGGAGATGAAAATGTGACAGAACCTGCAGCCATTCTTGTTACCGTGCTGTTTATTGCTGTATATGGAATTCTTATGCTTCTGCTTAAAATCGTAAATAGAAAAAGACGTTTTCTTGTGGCAGAATTTTTGCTGTTTTTTGCAGTGTTAGAGCTGGGAATCAATTTCGCAGTGACAGGTCTTCCGGTGACGGACCGCGTATCTTATGTGGCAAAGCAGGATGCCTACGAAAAGCTTCTGGCACAGGCAAAAGAGGATAATGGAGAGGAGGGATTTTACCGTGTGGAGGACAGCGGGCGAAAGACCAAGAATGATGACAGTCTTTACGGGTATCCTTCTGCAACCATTTTTTCTTCCCTGATGAATCTGGATGTCAGTCATTTGTTTCAGAGCCTTTATATGGAGGGCGGATTGAATTTTTACTGCTATAACGGAGCGACACCCCTTAGTTCTTCCCTTTTTTCCGTCAAATACATGCTGTCAGACAATCCCTTAGAGGAGAGCAGGGTGCGGACGCTGATTGGGGAGGAGGATGGAAATTATCTCTATCGGAATCGTTACTGTCTGCCCCTTGGCTTTATGATGGAGGAAGATGCCATAAAGGAATGGGGGGCATCCCAGGCAGACCGGATCGGCTCCCTGAACGACCTGGCGAAACGGCTTGGCGCAGACGGAGATATGCTGTATCCCGCAGCCTGTGTGCAGACACCGGGGATGGGGGATACCACCATTGATATTTCAGAGGACGGGTATTACTATGCCTCCTATGTGGAATGTAATTCGGATACTCTCACCATTACCCGCAGTGACGGCTGGAAAAAACAGTTTGGAAAAACTACCCACCGGTATCTTCTGGAACTGGGAGAATGCAGGGAGGGAACACAGATTCATATCACCAACAGCAATGGGGAGAACGTTGAGTACCGGGTTTACCGGGTGAATTTTAATGCAGTTCAGACCGCCTATAAGACTCTGGAAAAACAGACCATGGAGCTTACCTCCATGACGGACCGGAGCGTGCAGGGCAAGATAAAAGTTGAGAGGGCCGGAAGACTGATTTTATCGATTCCGGCAGATGACGGGTGGAAATTGTATGTGGATGGAAAAGAAACGGAAATAAATCCTTTCGAAGATGCGCTGATTGGTGTACACTTAACAGAGGGAGAGCATGAAATCCGGCTGTTGTATACATCCCCGGGTTTATATGCCGGTGTGGCAGGAAGCGTTGTCTCACTTCTTTTGTTTGCAGTCAGCATGCTCATAAGACTGGGCAGGTCAAAGAAAATAAAGCAGATGCCGTAAAGAGAGGAAAAAATGGGAAAGAAACAGTTAAGCATAGTGGTTCCCATGTACAATGAGCAGGAGACCATTGAACTTTTATATAAAGAATTAAACAGAGTGGCAGCGGATATGCCAGACTATACCTTTGAATATCTCTTTGTCAATGACGGTTCAAAGGATCATACACTGGATATCATCCGCAGACTGGCGGAAAAGGATGACAGGGTGCATTACCTTTCTTTTTCCCGGAATTTCGGGAAGGAGGCAGCCCTCTATGCAGGACTGTCCCATGCGTCCGGGGATTATGTGGCGGCAATGGATGCAGATCTTCAGGATCCCCCGTCCCTTCTGCCAGAGATGGCTGCCATGTTAGAGGCGGGAGACTGCGACAATGTAGCGGCGAGACGGGTAAACCGGAAGGGAGAGCCGAAAATCCGCTCTTTTTTTGCCAGATGCTTCTATAAACTGATGCGTCATCTTTCCGGCATGGAGATTGCGGATGGCGCAAGAGATTACAGGCTCATGAAAAGGCAGATGGTGGATTCGATTCTTAAGATTTCGGAGTACAACCGCTTTTCCAAGGGAATTTTTGCCTGGGTCGGATATGAGACGAAATGGCTGGAATACGAGAACGTAGAGCGTGCAGCAGGGGAGACCAAGTGGAGCTTTTTCAAACTGGTACGTTATTCCTTTGACGGAATCATTAATTTTTCCGATGTGCCGCTTCGGATTTCCTCTTATCTGGGACTTTTGCTTACGGCATTTTCCTTTCTTGCCATTATCGCAGAGGTAATCCGGGCCCTGGTATTTAAAGATCCCGTTGCAGGCTGGCCGTCTCTTGTCTGTATTATCACCTTTATCGGCGGGATTCAGCTGTTCTGTATGGGAATTATGGGGCAGTATATTGCAAAAACCTACATGGAAGTGAAAAACAGGCCCCATTATATTGTAAAAGAGAGCAATATCAGCCGGCGCAGTTTTGATTGACGGAAAAACGGATTTTTAATATAATGTCTGTAGAATTGCGGAGCATTCGAATATCAGGTGAGTCAAAAAAACGTTTGAAACTCACATCATTTGAGAAAGGAATATACACGTATGAAGAAAAAGAGGATGCGTCTTTTATGTGTTCTGCTGGTGGGAGTGATTTTTTTCACGGGAAGCAGAATAGAGGGCAGAATCTGTCTGTATGCTGCGGAGGATGCAGCTTACACGGCAGAATTGAAAAAGGGCGGGTTCCCCAATAGTTATGTAAGTGCGCTTAATGCCCTTCATAAGAAATATCCCAAGTGGAAGTTTGAGGCAGTACAGACAGGTCTTGACTGGAGTACTGTCATTCAGAAGGAAAGCGTAAACGGCGTCAATCTTGTTCCCAAAAGCGGTAATGATGCCACAAAGTCTACTGCGGCAGGTGCCTACGACTGGACCACCAACCAGTGGACAATTTTTGACGGTTCCTCCTGGGTGGGGGCAAATCCGAAATATATTTTCTATTATATGGATCCCAGAAATTTTTTGAATGAGACGGATATCTTTCAGTTTGAGGGGTTAAGTTACAGCAAGTCCCAGACCATAGATGGAGTTTCTGCTATTTTAAAAGATACTTTCATGGAACAGGATGTAGAAGATGCGGATGGAAGAACTTTAAATTATGCACAGGCTTTTATGGATATTGGGAAAAAAACCGGGGTCAGCCCCTATCACCTGGCCACCAGGGTCAGACAGGAGCAGGGACTCAAGGGAACCAGCGCACTGATATCCGGAACCTATGAGGGATACGAAGGCTATTATAATTATTTTAACAACGGTGCCTCCGGCATTACCTCAACCAGTGTTATCAAAAACGGACTTGCTTTTGCAAAAAAATCCGGCTGGGACACCAGGTATGCGTCACTGGAGGGCGGAGCAAAGATTCTTGCCAGTAAATATATAAGTGTGGGACAGGATACCCTTTATTTTCAGAAGTTTAATGTGGTAAATAAATCCAGTCTGTACGGGCATCAGTATATGCAGAATGTGACTGCGGCATATTATGAAGGGAAAAAACTGGGACAGGGATATTCCAATAAGAATCAGGCATTCGTTTTCCGGATTCCGGTATATAAGTCCATGCCGGAAAAACCGGTATCCTTTACCGCAACCGGGAATCCCAACAATTACCTTAAGTCCCTTACCGTAAAGGGAAATAAGCTGACCCCTTCCTTTAAAGGGGCCACAACCAAGTATTCCCTTGTGGTGGGAGCAGACGTGTCTTCGGTGAATATCAGTGCAGTGGCAGTAGCACAGAAATCCACAGTGTCCGGCACAGGAACAAAGACATTAAAGACCGGCACCAATAAATTCAGTATAAAATGTAAATCGGAGAGCGGCTCGACGAAAAAATATACCCTTACCATTGAACGGAAAAAAGGTGACGGAGAGGAGAAAATCCCGGTCTCCGGTGTCTATCAGGTTGGGAAAGATACCATTACGGGAATTGAACCGGGGACAAAGGCAGCTGCCTTTTTAAAAAATATCAGGGCAGACGGGATGACCATGAAACTGGTGAAAGCGGATGGCAGTGAACAAAAGGCGGCCCTGCAGACCGGGGACAGGTTAAAACTGTATGATACCAATAAAAAAGAACTTTCCTCCTACAACATAATTATTTATGGGGATGTGAACGGAGATGGAAGCATTGACAGTAAGGATGTAAAAAAATTAAATGCCTATCTTTTGGGAAAAGAGAAACTGTCGGGATGCTTTCTTACAGCTGCAGACACAAACAGAAAAGGGGATGGAGTTACCGTGCTTGATCTGGTTTACCTGAAAAAACATGTTTCGGGAACCGCAAAAATACGGCAGTAACAGAAAGGCATAGAGGATGAGACGATTATTACAGAAATACACAAAAAGAGTTATAGCAGCGGTCTTGGTACTGTTTCTTGCGGCAGGAACGGTTCTGATTCCCGATAGCGAGGCATGGGCGGGAAACCTTATTATTTCCCTCAGCTCCAAATCCGTGAAGATTGGTGACACTCTGACGGTTACCGTTACCCTTCCGGCAGGAGTGACGGGAACCGTGAATCTGACCTATTCCCAGGATCTGTTTACCTTTGAGTCGGCATCTGCGGAGAACAGTGTGAATGCCGGAACTGTCGCGATGACCCTGGGAAGCTATGGGAATGGAAACTCCCGTGCTTCAGGCAGCGTGAAACTTAAGGCAAAGGCGGCTGGAGATGCTGGAATTGCTGCTTCGGCTCCCTCTGCGGGCAATCAGGATGGAGACCGCGTTACATTAGGCGGTGCCAGTGTAAAAGTTACTGTGGAAAATGAAGCGGGCGGCAGTTCTGATAAATCAGCAGATGCTGCACTTTCTGCCCTTACGATTTCCAAGGGAACTCTTTCACCGGCATTCTCAGCAGAGACCAGAGCCTATAGTGCTGAGGTGGAAAATGACGTGACATCCCTTGCGGTCAGCGCACAGCCGAGAGATGGGAAAGCAGCAGTAGAGTCTGTTACCGGCGCTGACAGTCTGTCAGTGGGTGCTAATACCGTAACAATCGTGGTAAAAGCGGAAAACGGGGTAAAAGAAACCTATACCATCACCGTTACACGGAAAGCCGGGGAAGGACAGCAGGAGAAGCCGGAGGAGACATCGGAAACGGAAACGGTCAGCGATGAGAAATATTTTACGATTGATGGAGTAAACTTATATCCCTCTGAGTCCATTCCGGATACCCTCATTCCGGAAGGTTTTGTGGAGGATAAAGTGCTGTTGTGGGACAGGGAATATCCCTGCATCCGGCGGGATGGGGATGATATGCCGCTGGGACTTTTATATCTTGTGGATGAAAATGGCGCCAACGGTGCCTTTTACATGACAGAACTGGAAAATCCCACGAATATCTATCCTTTTGTCTGCGTGAATTATGAGCAGTTTATGCATACCCTTGAGGAAGAAACAGCGGAAACTCCGGTATCCAAAGATACAGATGCATTAAAAGCCGATGACACTTTAAAAAGCCAGAACAGAATGATTCTCTGTGGTGCAGGTATTCTTGTACTGATTCTTCTGATTATCATTGTGGTATTGGTCATCAAGAGAAAAAAGGAAGAGGATGACGATGACTACTACTATGAGGACGAGGAACCGGAAGAAGAGGAAGAGACGGAAGACTTGTCGGACGAATCTGCCGGGGTGTCCAAGCATTATGAAAAGGAAAGTTTTGGGAAAAGCGGATTTCTTCATAGAATATTGGCAGGAATTGATGATCTGGATGATGATTTGGATGATGACCTGGATGATGAGGACGACCTGGATGATGATTTGGATGATGGCGTGAAGTCGGAAGGAGAAAAAAGCCGCGAGCCGGACCGGAAGAGGGCGGAACGTGCAGAAAACCGCGAGCTGGAGGCAGATCTGGCGAGAGAGGTGATGAAATCTCTGAATGACGAGAAAACTCAGGATAATAAAAAGGACGACCCTATGTCCGGGCACAGAAATAACAGAGATAATAGAAAAAACAATAGGAAGAACACGAAGAAAGACAGGAAACAGGACGATTCCGAGGATGATATCGAGTTTATCGACTTATAAATGATGTAAAATATTCGACTATGTAGGAGGACAGAAGATTGATACCATATACAGAGAAGGCGAAAAAGGCATTAAACAGTGCCAATCGTCTGGCCAAGGCAGCCGGCTGCAATTATGTCGGAACAGAACATATTCTTGCAGGGCTGTTAAAAGAGGGGACCGGTGTGGCGGCGTCTGTACTTGCAGCCAACAACGTAGACCTTGATTCCCTGCAGAAACTGATAGATGAGCTGGTGGCAGCAGATTCGGAAGTGACAGTTGCTGAGAGAGATGGTTATTCTCCCCGTACCCAGCGGGTACTGGATTTGGCACAGGAGCTTGCGGAGCGTTTTGAGAGTGATGGGGTGGGAACAGAAGAACTGCTTCTTGCTATTATAAAGGAGCCGGACTGTGCGGCATCCCGTCTGCTTAACACCATGGGGGTCAATCCCCAGAAACTTTTTGTGGACATCCTGGCAGCCATGGGGGAGGATCCGGCACAGTACCGGGAGGAAATCCAGCGTGGCAGAGGGGATCAGAGCCGTTCCCTGACACCGACGCTGGATCAGTATTCCAGGGATCTGACGGCCATGGCACGGGCCGGTCTTTTGGATCCGGTGATTGGCCGAAAGAAGGAGACGGAACGGGTGATTCAGATTCTGTGCCGGCGGGGGAAAAATAATCCCTGCCTGATCGGTGAACCGGGAGTGGGAAAGACCGCCATTGTAGAGGGGATAGCCCAGAGTCTGGTGAACGGAACCGTACCGGATATTGTTGCAGGAAAACGTCTGGTTTCTCTTGACATGTCGGGACTTGTGGCAAAATCCAAGTACCGCGGCGAGTTTGAGGAACGAATCAAACGGGTGATTAATGAGGTGGAGAGTGCCGGAAATGTTCTCCTTTTTATTGATGAGCTGCACACGATTATCGGTGCAGGCGGTGCCGAGGGGGCACTGGATGCCTCAAACATTTTAAAACCCGCATTAGCCCGCGGTGACGTACAGGTAATCGGTGCTACTACTATTGAGGAATACCGGAAATATATTGAAAAGGATGCGGCACTGGAACGCCGTTTTCAGCCGGTACAGGTGGAGGAACCCTCAGAGGAGGAGGCCATCCGGATTTTAAAGGGGCTTCGGAAACTTTATGAGAAGCATCACCATGTGACCATTACAGATGAGGGCGTTGAGGCTGCAGTCCGCCTTTCTGCCCGTTATGTGAACGACCGTTTCCTTCCGGATAAGGCAATTGACTTAATGGATGAGGCGGCTTCAAAGGCAAGACTTGGCATCATGCATGGCAGCGATGAGCTGACAGGGCTGGACCGGGAAATCCATGAGATGGATATCAATATTGAAAATGCTCTTAAGGATGGGGATATAGAGGCTGCCCGTTCCTTTAAGCTGGAAAAGGAAAAGCTTAAGGCTGTCGAAGAAAAATTACGGAAGAAAAATGCAAGGACCCAGAAGAATCATGCTCCCGTGGTGGGAGAAAATGAGATTGCAGACGTGGTGGCAGGCTGGACAAAAATACCGGTCAGCCGGCTGACTGAGAGTGAGGCTGTCCGTCTTCAGAAATTGGAGGAGACGCTGCATAAGCGTGTGATCGGGCAGGAAGAGGCAATATCTGCGGTGGCCCGTGCGGTGCGCCGGGGCAGAGTTGGCCTTAAAGATCCGAAGCGTCCCATCGGCTCCTTCCTGTTTCTAGGTCCCACCGGCGTTGGAAAAACGGAAGTTTCAAAGGCTCTTGCAGAGGCCGTTTTTGGAAATGAGGATGCCATGATAAGGGTCGATATGTCGGAGTATATGGAGAAACACAGTGTTTCCAAAATGATTGGTTCTCCGCCTGGATATGTGGGCCATGAGGATGGAGGACAGCTCTCGGAGAAAGTACGGAGAAATCCATTTTCCGTGATTCTGTTTGACGAGATAGAGAAAGCCCATCCGGATGTATTCAATATCCTGCTTCAGGTGCTGGATGACGGTCATATTACCGACTCCCAGGGCCGCAGGGTGGACTTTAAAAATACCATTATCATCATGACCAGCAATGCGGGAGCCCAGTCTATTGTCGAGCCGAAAAAGCTTGGGTTTGGAACAAAAGAGGACGAAAAAGAGGATCATAACCGCATGAAGGCAGGCGTCATGGAAGAAGTGAAACGCATTTTTAAGCCGGAGTTTTTAAACAGGATTGATGAGACCATCGTTTTCCGTACACTGAACAAAGAGGATATGAAGAAAATCATTACCCTCATGGTACAGGAACTGGAAAAACGCTGCAGAGAACAGCTGCAGTTTACACTGGTGGTGCGGGATGCCGCAAAGGCTTATATTGTGGATAAGGCATTTGACGTAAAATACGGGGCAAGACCCCTTAGAAGAAAGCTTCAGGATGAGGTGGAGGACCGCCTGACAGATGCTCTGCTGCGGGGAGAAATCCATGCCGGGGACCGGGTGATCGTCACCACGAAGAACAAGGAAATCGTTGTCACAGTAGATAATAAGTGATATAATTATGGCAGTAGATGTATGCAGAGAGGTTCTGAATGAACAATGCCGTGAAAAACGAGATAATACCGTGAAAAACGGAATAATACACAGGAGGAAATAAAATGGCAGCAATCAGTGAATTAATTCGTACAGAGGGGAACAACACATTAAGCTTTGGAGATTACACCCTTGGTACGAAGGCAAAGCTCGACAATTATGAATTTGGAGGGGATAAGTACAAGGTAAAGACCTTTAAGGAAATTACCAAGCTGGAGAGAAACGGTCTCTTTGTTTATGAGTCGGTTCCGGGTACCGCTGTAAGTAATTTTGCACAGGATGAGAATGCAGTCAGCTTTACGGTGGAGGGACCGGAGGATGCACAGATTACTCTGGAGCTGGCGGAGGAAACAGAGTATGAGATTACCATTGATGGAAAATCAGCAGGAACCATGAAGACCAATTTAGGCGGAAAGTTAAGCTTAAGCGTTGAGTTAGAGGGAGCTGATTCCGTAGCAATTCGTGTGGAGAAGAGATAATTTATGGCAAAGGCAAAGACAAGTGCGTTTTTTTGCCAGAACTGTGGATATGAGTCATCAAAGTGGATGGGACAGTGTCCGGGTTGTAAAGAGTGGAACACCTTTGTGGAGGAACTGGTGGATAAAAAGTCGCTAAGTAATTCCGGCAAATTAAAGCCGGCTGCCGAAGCAAAGCCTGTTCCACTTTCTGCAATTAAGGCATCGGAAGAAGAAAGGATTACTACCGCAATGCCGGAGCTGGACCGTGTGCTGGGTGGGGGAGTCGTAAAAGGCTCCCTCATTCTTGTTGGCGGAGATCCGGGAATTGGCAAATCAACTTTATTATTACAGGTATGCCGCAATCTGGCGGAAGAAAAACACTCCGTATTATATGTTTCCGGGGAGGAATCCCTGCAGCAGATTAAAATCCGCGCAGGCAGAATCGGGGTATTTTCCGACAGGCTGGAGTTATTGTGTGAGACGAATCTTGATATCATCAGGCAGGTGATTGAACAGAAGAAACCGGAGATTGTCATAATTGACAGTATCCAGACCATGTATAACGACAATGTAGGCTCTGCTCCGGGAAGTGTGTCCCAGGTGCGGGAATCCACAGGAGTCCTTATGCAGATTGCAAAAGGCATGGGAATCTCTGTTTTTATTGTTGGACATGTGACCAAGGAGGGGGTAGTGGCAGGTCCCCGTGTGCTGGAACATATGGTGGATACGGTCCTCTATTTTGAGGGAGACCGCTTTGAGAGCTACCGGATTCTCCGTGGTGTCAAGAACCGTTTTGGCTCCACCAACGAGATCGGAGTGTTTGAAATGCGTACCGAAGGACTGGTGGAGGTGGAAAATCCATCGGAATACATGTTAAGCGGCAAACCGAAGGGAGCCTCAGGTTCTGTTGTTGCCTGCTCCATGGAAGGGACCCGTCCCATGCTTCTTGAGATTCAGGCACTGATCTGCCACAGCTTTTTTAATAATCCCAGACGTACTGCAGCCGGTACCGATTTTAACCGCATCAATCTTCTTATGGCGGTCTTGGAGAAACGTCTTGGAATGCAGCTGTCTGACTGCGATGCCTATGTAAATATCGCAGGAGGAATCCGCATGAATGAACCGGGCATTGACCTGGGCATCGTCCTGGCTATCATGTCCAGCAAACTGGATCTTATCATAGACGAGAAAACCATCTGTTTTGGCGAAGTGGGGTTAAGCGGTGAAGTGCGCGGTGTCAGTATGGCCGAACAGCGGGTGGCAGAGGCCGATAAGCTGGGATTTAGCCGCTGTATCCTTCCAAAGGTAAGCCTGGACACCGTCGGTATCCATACAGATATGGAGCTGGTGGGCGTGGCAAACGTGCGGGAAGCACTGGATGCGATTCAGCAGTGAATATTTTCTCTTTAGTCCATTCTTTGTATACCAAGGATTTACGGATGAAAACGAAGTAGGGGAACAAGCAGGAAAAACAGGTAAGAAAACCTGATAAAAGAATTAAATGAATGCACAATTTTAAAAAACAGATAAAATGAGCGAGAAAAAATAAAATTGTCTGAAATTAAATAAATTTGTAATTTGTGATTGACAAAATATAGACCCCATGGTATTATAACAAAGCTGACTCGTGCAGAACAAATATGACAGAAGTTGACAGCTTGGCTGACATAGAGGATTCGACATAAGACAGCAAATAAAAAATAAAAAAGTTGTTGACAAACCGAAGCGAAACTGATATACTTAAGAAGTTGTCGCCGAGAGGTAAACAACAAAGAAAAATCAAAGAACGTTGAAAACTGAACAGTGAAAAACCTTGAAAGATTTTGAGAATAATTCAAGAACGCTTCAGAAATGAAGTAACCTTAAAACAGTAAATTCAGATTCTGTCTGAATGAAAAGCCAGTTTAACTGGACAGGATAT